>JBPPMU010000001.1:0-6280 GCA_051306215.1 Gemmatimonadaceae bacterium
GCCGGACACGACGGCACGGAGCCGAGGTCTTCCTCGCTGCCGGTTATCCACTTCGACTGGTATGAGACGATCTTCCACATCCCGCGCGGCATTTCGCCAAAGTTTATCTCGGCGACCGGAAGCACCTGGTCGTCGACGATGCCGACATTCACCTCGCGGCCGTCGACATATCGCTGGACGATTATCTCGTCCCACCGCTCGTGCATCGCCGCCAGTCGCGCCGAAAGCCCGCGGGTGCTGCGAACGACCGACCGCTGCTCGATTCCTATCGACGCATCCTCCGCCGCCGGCTTGCAGATCGCCGGAAATCCTACGCTCGACACCTTCTCTCCGCGCCTCGACAACGCCCACCTCGGCACCGGAAGGCCTGCGCGGTCGAGCAGCGTGTTGACGACGTTCTTCCGCAGGCAGAGAGCGGCGGTGGTGCTCGAGTTACCGGTAAACGGGATACCGAACAGCTCCAGCACCGAGATCACCATCGGCTCGAACGCGGCGATGCCGTCGATCCCCTCGCAGAGATTGAATGCAAGGTCGAAGTTTGCTCGGCGCACGCGCTCGACCCAGCGGCCGTCGGGGTTCACTGGAACACGCACGTGCTCGTGACCCCAGTGCTCGATCGCTTTTTCGATCGCTTCGACTGATTCGAGAATCAACCCGTCAGGGTTTGTCCCCAAGGCGGACATCCCGTCGAACAACACAGCGATTTTCATGTCGCGCCCTCCCCGGCGCCGGTCAGTTTATGCGGCGCGCGCCCTTCTCAACGGCCTGCCGAGCGCGACACCCTGCCGCGCGGCAGCCAGCTTCAAGCAGGACTGAATGAGCTCGTCGTAGCTCACCCCCGCCGCGCGGGCTGCTTTCGGGAAGCAGGAGTTGTCCGCGGGGTCGGGAAGAATTCCAGGGAGTGGATTCACCTCCACCACGTTCGGCTTTCCGCCGGCGTCGAGCCGGACGTCGATCCGCGACCAGTCGCGGCAGCCGAGCACGCGATACGCTGCCAGCGTAACGCGCTCGATCTCCTTTCGAAGGGAGTCATCGATTCTGGCGGGGCATTCGAACATTTCGAGGGGTCGCTCGGGGCGGTCCCAGATCCACTTTGCCTCATAGCCGTAGATCGGGAGCGCTCCATCGGGGAGGGAGGCGAAGTTCATCCCGACAATTGGGAGAACCTTCGCTTCATCGCCGTTGCCGAGGACCGCGCAGGTGAACTCGGCGCCGGGCAGGTACTCCTCGACGATCACCGGCTGGCGGTAGGTCTCGAGGAGGAATGCCGTCTGGGCAGCGAGGTCATCGTGGGTGCGGCAGAAATTCCGCTCGGTTATTCCCTTCGACGATCCTTCGTGAATCGGCTTGACGAACACGGGAAGCGGGAGTCCGCGGGCCCGGCCGAGGTCGCCGAGCGAAGCAACGACGGCAAAGCGCGCTGTGCGAACGCCGTGGTAGGACAGCGTCTCCTTCGTGCGTGCCTTGTCGAGACAGAGAGCGAGGGAGAGCGGGTCGCTCCCGGAGTATGGAATCCCGTAGAACTCGCAGATCGCTGGCACGTGGCCTTCGCGATTTACACCGTGCCTGCCTTCGGCGATGTTGAAGACGATGTCGGGGCGGGCGCGGCGGAGCTTCTCGGGGAAACTCTCGTTCGCCTCGAGCCGGATGACCTTGCCGACCGAAGAAAGAGCGTTCGCGACGGCATCGATCGTCTGCCTCGAATCCCACTCGGCGAACTCGTCACTTATAGGCGGAGGTTCTTCGTCGAGACGGGAAGATTCCCCGTCAGCCGTGGGAAGTCGCGCGGCTTCAGTGGTGCTCGAGTCTTCGGGTTTCTGGTTGTAGGCGAAACCGATTCGAGTCATCCGGTCCCTACGAAAAAGCGCGCGCGCGATTCATGGGACCGAGTATATAAACCACTACTATGGATTGCAACGCGAAATTTGTCGCAGCGCTGGAAAGTTTTCTTCGACGGTTGGCGCCTCTCTGTGCCGCTGCGTCGCGAAGCGCTCTGCGCCTCTTCGCACCGGAGCGCTCTGCGCCTCTTATACTTTGTGGTAGACGATCCTCGCTGCTTCCGCCCGGTCGCTGGCAACGTACGTCTCGAAGTCGGAGAAAAATGCCGGCGCTTCGTTGGCCAGGATCCGGATTATCGCGATCGCACACCGCCGGATCTCGAATTCGGCTCCTTCGGAAGATCTCAGCTCGAGCATCGTTCGCCAGGCTCGCGCATTTCCGGTCACGACGATTTTCGTCTCGGTGGAATTCGGCAGGACGCCCCGCGCCGCCTCGCGCGCCATCTTCCGCCGGTGAACCTTGTCCTGCACCCATGAGTACCGTGTCATCAGCTTTTCTACCAGAGCCACGTACGCTGCCTGAGCGGCTTCGATCTGCTGCCGCCACGCGGACTCGAGCGCCTCGTCGCCCATGATGGCCGGGGGCAGGACGAAGTTCGCCTCAGACTCATCGACGTATCGCTGGGACAGCTGTGAGTAGGCGAACCCCGCCCTGTGACGGACCAGTTCATGTGTGAGTGAGCGGCTGACACCCTCGAGCAGCAGCGAGTAGCTGGCGTGCTCCAGCACGCTTCCGTGTCCCTGCTTTTTGATGTTCTCCAGATACTCGCGAGTGTCGCGCTTCGCCGGATTCTTCTGGCTCATGTAACAGAGTCGGCCGGCGAACTCGGCCAGGCGCTCGCCGTCGGTGCTCTCGCCGAGCCAGTTGACCGGAAGGTGTGACGGCTCCGCGAACGACGGGCGGGCGAGAACGGTGATTTTTGGCTCGAGAAAAATCATTCTGACTGGTGAAGGGTTGGTGGAATTTACACGATCAGGTCGAGTCGGAGTGTCGCGTACCGTCTCTCCGCAGCGACGAGATCGAGGGCCGCTCGCGCACGATCGGGCAGCGGTGCGATAGCCGGGTCATACTTCACATCGGTGACCGGCTTCTGGCCGGGAAGCGGCACTTTGACGCCAGGATTGAGGATACCCAGCGGATCGAACGTGCGCTTCACGAGTGAAAACAAGTCGATCAGCTTCTCATCCCACACGTGGGGAAGAAGCGGAGCGCGAAGGCGACCGTCACCGTGTTCGCCCGCAAGCGTTCCCCCGAGGCGGGCGGTGAGGTCAACGACCTCGGACAGCAATCCTTCGAGTTTTTCCCTCCAGTCGGGAACGGTCACGTCGATCAGCGGATTCACGTGCATGTGCGCATCGCCGGCATGTCCGAAAATCACGCCGCGAATTCCGCGCGAGTCGAGAGCTGCCCGAACCCCGCGGACGTAATCGGCCAGATTGCCGGAAGGCACGGCGCCGTCCTCTATGAACTGCATCGACTTGAGGGAAGGGTCGAGTCGAGAGAGGATCGGGCTCGCGGCGTGACGGAGCTCCCACAGCTCGTGCTGATCGCTGAAGCCGGTCGCGATGCGCGTGAGAGTCGCCCCGGCCGCGTCGAATGACCGTTCGAGGGCGGCCGCGCGGACTGCGCTCTCGTCCTGGTCGGCGGCTTCGACGTTCGCCAGCAGGACTGCCTCGGTGCCGGAGGGGATTGCGGTTAGCGGCCCGCTCGCTGAAGACGCCAGATCACCAAGCGCCGCCACATCGAGGAACGTCTTGTCGAGGAGCTCGCACGCGACTGCACCTTCCTTGCGAGCCACAGTTGCCGCAGCGACGGCTGCATCGAGCGAGGCGAATGCGCCGAGTACGCTGCTGGTCGCGCGGGCGAGAGGAGCCAGCGCGACCTGGACGCCGACGATCAGCGCGAGCGTGCCCTCACTGCCAACCAGGAGGTCGACGAGCTTGCCGCTGTGCCTGTACGCTGCCAGGCCATAGCCCGACGAATCTTTCGCGACTCCCTGATGGGAGAGCTCTGCGCTGGAAAATTCGGATATCCGCGGAACCGCATCCTTGAAAAACGCGTCGAGAGCCGGAATTCCCTCAGGTGCCGGCGCAATGCGCGATATCACCGCTCGCGTTCCATCCGCGAAGACGCAGTCGAGAGCGAGCACCCAATCGCGCGTTGGCCCGAACCGGAGGGAATGCGCTCCGGCGGCGTTTGTTGCCGCCATACCGCCGATCGTGCAATACTCGCCACTGGAGGGGTCGACGGGGAAACGCAGCCCGCGATCGTACGCCGCGCGATTGACAGCTCCACGCAGCGCGCCAGCGCCGGCCCACACGGAGTAACCAGACTGGTCGACGTCTTCGATCCTGTCGATGCGGCTCAGGTCGACGACAATTCCGGGTCCGATGGCGCCACCTGCCATGCTGGTGCCCGACCCACGCGGGACGAGGGAGATAGATCGCTCGCTTGCGTAGCGAACGAGCGTGACCACGTCGTCGGCATCCACCGGCACGGCGACGGCTGCGGGGACGATTCGCCCGATGCCGGCCGCTTCGGAGTACACCGCGCGCGCGAGGGCGTCATCCCGCCAGATGCCGCGAAACCCCGCGGGCGGTATGTGACAGGAAGCCACTACAAGCCGAGCTGACTCACTCTCGGCGGGTTCTGCGAGTAGTCGTAGAATCCCTTCCCGGATTTCCGCCCGTACATCCCGGCGATCACCATCCGCTTGAGAAGCGGCGGCGGCGCGTACCGCTTCTCGCGATACTCGTCGAACATTATCTCGGCGATCTTGTGCGTCGTATCCAGCCCGACGAAGTCGAGGAGCGTGAACGGACCCATAGGGTGGCCGGCGCCGAGCTGCATCGCCTTATCGATGTCTTCAACGCTTGCGACGTTCGCCTCGAGCGCGTTTATCGCGTCGAGCATGTAGGGGATGAGGAGCAGGTTCACGACGAACCCGGAGTTGTCCTTGGCGCGTATTGGCTCCTTGCCGAGCTTCTTCGCAAAGGCGAACGCGGTTTCCGTGGTCTCATCGCTTGTCGTAATGGTCCGCACCACCTCGACGAGCTTCATCAGCGGCACGGGATTGAAGAAGTGGAGGCCGAGCATCCTGTCAGGCCTTCCACACGCAGCCGCCATGGCAGCGATGGTGAGGCTCGACGTGTTCGACGCAAAGATCGTCTCCTGCGGGCATATCGCGTCGAGCTCCTTCCACATCGCGTTCTTCATCTCGAGATCTTCAACGACCGCCTCGATCACGATGTCGCACTCCGCCAGCGTCGCGAGCTCAGTCGTGAACGTGAGCTTCGAAAGAGCCGCATCGCGCTCCCCGGCGGTCACCTTCCCCCGCTCCATCCCCTTTGCGAGAACCTTCTCGATGCTGCTCTTTGACTTCCCGGCCGCAGCCTCTGAAATCTCGCGCACTATCGTCTCGAACCCTGCCTGAGCCGACACCTGCGCGATCCCGCTGCCCATGAGGCCGCCGCCGAGCACTCCAACTCTTCGTATCTCTTTCACTTGATTCTCCGGGTGGTTCCGAACTCGAGACGGTCGAGCGCCTGCTCCAGCGCGAGCTGCGCGCGCATCACGACCTGCCGGTGACCTTTACCGATGCTGTAGCCCGCACCGGCGCCGAGCATTGTCGGGACTGCCGCTGCTCCGCCAAGGAGGAGAAATGCTTCGGGGACGAGCATTACGGACCCGAGAACCGCGACAACTCCGCTCGCGAGTATTCCCGCGATGAGGCTCCCCGTTCCCACCCTCACGCGCGCGCTCCGGCTCTCGGATAGATCCGCATCGAGGCGAACGAGAACTCTCTCGGCGTCGACGGGGAGTATCGTGGCGGCGACCTGGTTCGCGCGCGTGAGGTAAAAACCCCGCCCGCTGATGTTGAGCCCGCGCTGAATCTGCCCGATGAACCCCGCGCGCGGTTCCCAGGTTATCCTGTCGGGGAATCGGCGCTGCACCTGGAGCGACTCCTCGCGCTGCATCCAGTTGTCGACAGCGTTGAGAACCTCTGCCGGCGTTCCGCGCACGGTGCGCGACGCTGTCGCGATCGCGGGTCCGGTGACACTCGCGACGAAGCCCTCCTCCTCCCGAATCGCGATCCGCGACCGCTCTTCGGCGAGTGCCTGGGAGACGACCGTCGGACTGATGCCGGCCTCTTTCGCGATCTCCACGAGCTGCGATTCGCTAAGCAACCCGCTCTGGTCCGCGGTCGAGTTCGCGACCTGAAGCTCGGCCGCTCTCGCAAGGACACGCTCTATCGCGGTCCTGTCGAGCTGAGGCTTGGGGACGGGAAGGTTCGACGGGTTGTCGGGCATCCAGTTAAAGATAGGTCATCGTAAGGGGTCAGATGGAGCTACGGAAACGATGGCGACAGGCTTCAGGCTTCAGGCGTCATGTCCACAGGCAACTGCGGGAACTGAAAGAAAGCATAGGCATGAGGCGCCCG
>JBPPMU010000002.1:0-2232 GCA_051306215.1 Gemmatimonadaceae bacterium
GAAAAACGAGATCGCTCTCTTCACCGGATCGGTTCTTCCCGGTAATCGAACCATCCTCGCAGTGGCGAGCATCGATGCCGGCGCGACCGGCACCGCCCTGGCCATCGACCTGAAATCAGGGAAACGGAAGGTGATTCTCGACGGGATCCAGAACAGGATGTGGTACTCCGACGGCTGCATTCTGTGGGAGCTGCCGGGAGGCGCGCTGCTCGGCGCCCAGTTCGACATCGACAAGCTTGAGGTAACCGGCCCCGTTGTCACAATCGCCGAAGGTGTGCGCCTTCAGGTCGGCGGCTGGGCGCAGGTTGTGGCGTCGGCAAACGGATCGCTCGCCTATATACCGGAGCTGCCATTCAATCTCGCGCTCGTGTCCCGGACCGGGACGCAGGAAATTCTTGAAACGGGACGAAGGTTTCACAGCCCCAGGTATTCGCCGGACGGCCGCTTGATCGCGATGGACTTCATCGAATCGGGGAATCGCGATGTCTGGACCCTTGACCTCCGGAACCGGACGTTCGCGCGCGTCAGCTTCGAGAACGACGGCCACGACCCGGTGTGGATGCCCGACGGCAACTCGATCCTGTATGTGAGCCGGACCGGCATCTATCGAAGGCGGGCCGACGGTGGAGCAGCGGCGGAGTCCGTCCATGTCACGTCACGATTCACGTCCGCTCTCGCAGTGACTCCTGATGGCAAGATGGCCATAACTGCGCCCACCGGGACGAACGGTGGTTACGATCTCGGACTCGTCACGCTCGGCGGAACGCGGGAGCAGCGTCCGCTTCTCGAGACACCCTTCAATGAACAGGGAGCGAGCCTTTCTCCCGACGGCAGGTGGATGGCATATACGTCCTCGGAATCAGGCAGCGATGAAGTCTACGTCAGAGCGTTCCCGGACGGCGGTGCCAAGGTCGTCGTTTCGCGAGGAGGTGGATCGGAGCCGGTGTGGAATCGAGCAAGCCGGGAGCTCTTTTACATCGGGAACAAGGATGGCACGCCACACCTCGTTTCTGCCTCTGTCTCGGTCGGGCGGGAGTTCAGCGTTGACTCGCGGACCTTTCTCTTCGATGTCTCGGAATTCGAGCCATCGCAGCCGCACGCGAATTACGACGTGTCACCCGACGGCAGCCGCTTCGTGATGGTGCACCAGGGCACGATCCCCGAGCTGGTGTATGTGCTCAACTGGGCGGAGGAGGTTCGGAGGCGCAGCGGGTCGACGCGCTGACGGCTGGCCGTCGGAGGCAGCCTGTTAACATACTGATGGAGCAAGCGTCAAATACGTCATCAGGCGGCAACGGACCTTCCGGAGGAATCGATGCGCAGGCTCATTCTGTCATGTATCGCCGCGGCTTCACTCGCGGCCTGTTCGAGCGAAACGACGGCACCCGATACAAGCCTTGCGATCGATGCAGGACTATTCGGCACCGCACTGACCCAGAACGGCGGCTACGATGCCCGCCTCTATCAGGACCGCCTGTTCAACGCCCTGCCCGACGAGATCGCGCTCTCGGATGACCAGAAAGCGAAAATCCGCTCGTTCGTCGCAGACTTCATCGAAGCCACAAAGTCGGATCGCGAGGCGCTCGGCAAAATCCTCCAGGAAGCGCATGCTGCGGTGCGAGCCGGAAAGTCACGTGCCGAGATTCACGCGATTCTCGAGCGGGGCGCGGCACTCAGGCAACGGCTGCATGATGCGGAACGGGGGCTCGTCGCGGACATCCAGTCGGTCCTTACAGCGGAGCAGAAGGCCTGGCTGGCGGCGCACCGTCCTGAACGCTGCGATCCATCGAGATTCCCGCCGCTCACCGATGCGCAGAAGGCCCAGATTCAGGCGCTCGAGCAATCCTTTCGCGACAACAACAAGGCCGACCTCGATGCGATGCGAGCGATCGTTGAAGAAGCCGGCGCAGCAATCCGCTCGGGCAAGTCGCGTGACGAGATCGCTGCGATTTTCGCCCGTGGCGCAACCATCGCGCGGCGACTCGCCGAGGCGCGCCGGGATCTGCGCGAGGACATCCTCGGGGTCCTGACGCCGGAGCAGCGCGCCTCCCGCTGCCTGCCACTCGGCTAGCAGGAACGCCGGAGCGCGCGCGGCCTGTGTCCATTGTGTTGCAGGCCGCAGGCAATTGTGTTACAATCCGGGATGGACACGACAATCCGCAATCTCGATGAAGCGGTCTACCGGGCAATAAGAACGCGCGCAAGAAAGAACGGCATGACTGTCGGGGAAGC
>JBPPMU010000003.1:0-3765 GCA_051306215.1 Gemmatimonadaceae bacterium
TATTCACGTCGACTAACTCGGCGGTCAAGTGCCCCGCGGGTGGTACCTACACGGTTGTGCCGCACCACTGATTAGCTGTTCGCTGTTTGCTGTTCGCTGTTAGCAAAGGTCAACAGCGAACAGCGAACAGCGAACAGCGAACAGCTAGTATGTCAGGTATCGAGCGATTTAAGCTCAACTGATGCGATCCCGTCGATGAACCTCAGGCTCACCTGCCACGGGTTGCAGCATACCTCGCAGTCTTCGACGTACTGCTGGAAACTTCCACCCCCGGGATCGACAGCAATCGTTACGCTCTCGCCGCAGTAGGGACAGACTGCATCGGCCGAATTGTCGGCTGTTCCGTCGCCGAGGGGGAATTCATCGTCGAGGTTCGGGTCGTCGCCGGGCATGATGAATCATAACTGGGGTAGCGACGGGCCTCACACCACGGGTTTCACGGCGTTCGCTCCTCCGCCGACTTGCGCCGCTCCAGCGCCTCGTGGGTAATGGCTGCGTACCTTCGGCACGCTTCGGGATCAACGAGCGATGCACCATCCCTTTTATTGACCCTGTTCCACAGGTTCGATGCCCCCGGATGCGGCGTGATGAGGATGTCGCACGAAAGCTGTGCGAGTGTTCGGAGGCCTCGCTCGAAGTCATGTATCGCTGTCGGATATGCCGCGCTCCGGGTGTACTTGAAGCCGTCAGCGGAAACAGGCGTCTGGCTGTCAGCGTAAACGAAGTCGACGCATTCGTTCAGCTCGCATGACCGCCAGGACCAGCTCGTGCCACCTGTCGTGTGGCCCGCCGTGGAGTGAGCGACGAGGTTTGTCCCACCCAATCTCAGCGTGTCGCTTTCGATCACCTGAACGTTCCGGACAGCGGGAAACGCCAGAGCGATCCCGTACTGCGGATCGTCTTTTTCCGCCAAGCCGGAACGAATGACCGAAGCTGACTTCTGGCTGACTGCGACAGCGGCGCCCGACATCCGCTGAAGAGCCGCTAGTCCCCCGGCGTGGTCGTAGTGCGAGTGAGAGTTGAGTATGAGCTTCACATCTTTTTCACTGAACCCGAGTGATCTCACGCTGGCTATGATCAGCGGAGCTGACTCGGGAAGTCCCCCGTCTATCAACACGTGCCCATCGGGTGATGCGATGAGGATTGACGCGAGGCCTCGCGTGCCGACGTAATAGGTGTTGCCGTGCAGGTGCACAGGAGACGTTGGCGTGTTCCAACCCCTGCAACTCGGACACTCGGCATCGGAATAAGCCGCCGTATCACTGCGGGATTGCGCGTGCAGGGTCGATGCCGGAGCGAGGATCAGGACAGCGAGCGGGAGCATCGCGGCGGGGATGTGCTTCATAGTGATTTTCTGGCAGGTGAGGATAAACCCGACGCACTCATGCGGATCGGTCTGAAAGGAAACCCACTACTTCGCTGACGAAAAGCTCGGGCGCAGTGTGCATCGCTACGTGCTGCTGCCCCGGCAAGACCGCCACGCGGGCGTCGGGCAACGCGGCAGCGATACGAACGGCATTCTCGAGCTCCCTGGGCGGACTTTCACCTCCTACGAGAAACAGGACTGGCATCCACATTCCGCTGAAGCGTTCGGCGACGAACACATAGCTCTCGTCCGCCTGAAGCTCTCTGGGCAAAGTCGGCGCATTTCCAAGTCGCACTGCCCAGGCATCCGTCTGGGTCCGCAGAAGTTCCACTTCCTCCGGCGACATCCCTGCTAGCTGACGAAAAGCGGCGACGAGCATGTCCTCAACTGCTCCCCGCGCAAACAACCCGCGGAGCCGTTCTACGAGCTCGGGCGGATAGCTGTCGGCGCCACGGAGGTACACTCCCTCGTAGAGAATCAGTCTGTTGATGTTTTTCGTGAGGAGGGATGCTTCGAGAGCGACGAGAGCCCCGAATGAGTGAGCGAGAACGCTCACCGGTTCCCCGATCGAGTCGACGATCGCGGCAACGTCTTCGGCCTCACGCTGAAGCCCGTATTCGGGAGAATCCCCGCTTCCCCCGCGGCCTCGCCGATCCATTGCCAATACCGTGAAGCTCCGCTCGAGCGATGGCCTCACATAAGTCCATGTCGTTGTGTGATCAGCTGTCGCCCCGTGAACCAGCAGGAGCAGCGGTCCCGTTCCACTTCGCCAGAACGCGATCCGAGTACCGTCGCGGGAAGTTACCGTTTCCATGACGCCTCCAACCACGAGTGTACGCCGCTGACATGCGTTGGGGAATCCCGCTCAGGTGAGTTACGCGACAGGCCGGCCTTGGGCATCTTCATCATGTCCGCCAGTCACCCGGGAGAACGACCTTGAACACGGCCGAAACCACCTCGCTGATCTCCGACCCAGTATCCGTTTTCGGCTACATCGCGGCAATGCTCGCGCTCGTGTTCTGGCTGAGCGGTCTTCCGCGGTTCAGGAAAGCCTTCGAGATTGTCCCCCCCGTGATCTTCGCCTATTTCGTCCCGACTCTCTCCAGCGCGGCCGGGATAATTCCCCTCGCGTCACCGACATACGCATGGATGACCCGCTACCTCCTCCTCGTGGCGCTGCTGCTTCTCATGATCGCGGTCGACCTCAGGAGCATCCTCAAGCTCGGCAAAATGGCGAGCTTCATGATGGTAGCCGGAACCGTCGGGGTCATAGCAGGTGCAGCCGTGTCGTTTTTGATCTTCCGCAACTTTCTCCCGCCCGATGCATGGAAGGGTTTTGCCGCGCTATCGGGTAGCTGGATCGGCGGAACCGCGAACATGGTCGCGATCGCGCAAAGCGTCGGTACGCCGCAGGAAGTTCTGGGCCCGCTCATTGTAGTCGACACCGTGGTCGGTTACGGCTGGATGGGAGTCCTCCTTTTCCTCAGCACGTGGCAACGCAGGTACGATCAGCGAACCGGCGCCCGCACTGAGGTCATCGAGGAAACGAACGCGCGGCTTGCCGCGATTGACCAGAAGCGCAAGCCGATGGAGCTGCGCGACATTGCGATGATCATCGGGCTGGGCTTCGGCGGAGCGGCGGCGGCATTCGCGCTTTCAGGTGCGCTGCCACCGGTTGGCGAACCGACGATCATCAGCCGTACGACCTGGGCGGTTCTAATCGTCGTGACAGGCGGCCTTGCGATGTCATTCACGCCGGCCCGCCGTCTCGAAGAAGCCGGCGCATCACGCATCGGATACGTTGCGCTCTACCTGCTCCTCGGAGCGATCGGAGCGCAGGCCGATCTTCGCGCAATCGTTCAGACACCGCTCTACATAGCTGCCGGTGTTGTCTGGATTCTCGTACACATCGCGGTGATGTTCACGGCCGCACGAATCGTCAGGGCCCCGCTGTTTTTCATCGCGACAGGAAGCATGGCAAACATCGGGGGCGCCGCTTCAGCGCCGGTCGTCGCGGGAGTCTATCACCCGGCGATGGCGCCGGTGGGACTTCTCATGGCGGTCGCCGGATACATACTCGGGATTTACGGCGCCCTTGCCTGCGCCTGGATGCTCAGCGCAATGGCTACGTAACATCACGGTGTAGTGCGCGGAACTTCCGGTATCGGATTCATGCCGCGCGCTCGCAGCGCCTGATATATCCGTACGTTCAGCATCGCTCCGGTTATGCCCGTGTGCTCGTCAGCAACGCGCGGTTCATCGGGAACCCCGAGGCGACGGGCAAGTGCGCTGTTTGTCAGGTCGCGGTATCCGAGCGCCCACGCCATCGATGGAATATCGAGCACGAAATAATGATAAAGCTGGCGCCAGCTCGACCCCCGGGCGCGGAACAAATGATC
>JBPPMU010000004.1:0-4496 GCA_051306215.1 Gemmatimonadaceae bacterium
GGTACGCAATCACCGGCCGCTCTCTCGATCCTCCAGCAACAGGTCCACAGCATCCACGTCGAGGCGTACCGGCGGTGGCAGCGGAACGTCACGAAGGCTTTCATACGCCCGCACCGGCTCCCGAACCGACAAGGCCCCGCGGCGTGCCCAAGGCACTATTCGCGCGATCGGCTCATCCCGGTCGTAGACCGTGAGCTCATGCCCCTTTCGCACGCCTCGAAGGTGCTCGCTGAGCCGTGCCTTGAGGTCGGCAATACGTACCGCTGTCATAGTCACATGATAGTCATATATGGTCAGCGAGGCAATGGTGGCACTCCGCCGCCCCGGAGTGTCAGACCCCTCCCTCATCATTCATTTGAGATCATCAACCTTTTCAAGGAGAACCTGCAAAAACATTCAAAGTCGATTCCTGGTGTACGGTAATCCGGCAGGACGCCATTCGCGCCCTCCGCAAGCATGACAACGAGGCGTTTCTCGAGCTAACGGTGACACTTGCCGTCGGAGGCAAAGCCCTCGGTGCAAGCGAGGAGCTCATGGTGATTCAGCACGACAGTCATAAACGCCTCGAGGCCGTGGCGGGATTTCTCATTCGCGAAGGCTACCTCCGCCTCACGGAAAACGGGAAATTCGCCGACTTCGCAATAGTTCACGGGCAAAAAGGCCTGGCCCTCGACTGCGACTGGCTCCTGTTCGAGCTCACCGATGAAGGAGGACAGGTCTCCTTCCGGCGACAGTGCGAATACGTCCGCGGCCTGGCGAACTTCGCAACCGAATACGAAGCCCCCGCGTGGATTGACCAGCTCGGGCACGGCTTCATGCTCAAAACCGATGAGGACTTCGAGACCTGGGTGGACTTCAACACGGGCCGTACGCTCGTGAGACTGAAGTCATAGCGAAGACCGCGATGGGGTTAACGCCCCTGACTAGTGATACGCCAGCCGCAGGTTGAGTACTCGCCCGGTCATCCCGAAGGGCGAGAGCGACCCCTGGTAACGGAAGATTCCCTGCATCGAATGGCCGCGGGGATTACTCAGGCCGTCCTTGAAGTCCGGAAGCTCGTCAGGGTAAACGTCGAAGAGGTTAACGGCGCTGATCGCTGCCCGCAGGCGGGGACGCAGCTGCCAGGAGATGCGTGCGTCAGTGATCCATTTCGGTCCAAGGACCTGGTCCGCTTCAGGATTTCTCTCATCGAGCAGGGCCGTCGATCCCGAGCGCTGGTTGTGCAGGTTGAGAGCGAGGGGCCCGGCACTGTAGCTGAGTGTCAACGCGATCTTGTCGCGCGGTTGCCCATTCTCGAGTATCCCTCGCCGTGTTCTGCTCAATGGCGCGAGCTGAAATTGCTCGAGCTCAGGAGGCAGCGGCGCGACGCGGGTGACCACAGTGCGCGCGCGGTTGTACCCGCCAAGTATTTGCAGCACTCGAGAGCCGCCAAGCAGGAATGCCTGACTCGCCATCAGGTCGATACCCTGCGTGCGCGTGTCCGCGACATTGCTGAAGTAATTGGCGCCATCGATACCGGCCATCCCGTTCTCCTCGAAAAAACGAAGGAGCGAGGGATCGTCCACCACGCTTCGCATGCCGATGCGATCATCGATGGTGACCCGGTAAAGGTCAGCGGTGATGCGGGGGAACCGCGGATCGTGCAGCACAAGTCCGGCGCTCCGGTTGACCGACGTCTCCGGACGCAGCGAAGTGGCTCCAATCCGCTGCGCCTCAGGCGTGTTTACCGGGAACGTGCGAATAGTCTGCAGAGTGACGACGCCGTTCACGATCGCGATTACAGGTCGCGAGCTCGAGAAGTAGTGTTGCATGAGGGCCGGCGCGCGAAACCCGCTGCTTGCCGACCCCCGGAGAGCCAGTCCCGGCAAGAGCTGCATACGTGCCGCAACTTTTCCATCCGACGTGGAACCGAAGTCGCTGTAGTGTTCAGCGCGAACAGCTGATTGCAGCAGCAGGCGCTCGACCGGTCGCATTTCCGCTTCGAGGTAGAGGGCAGAGTTGCTGCGCCGCGCGGATAACTCATCGACTGGCCTGAAACCGAACAGGGCCTGGGCCCCGGCCGGCGCACGCTGCGGCGGTCCGTCGGAAACCGGTACGCCCCCGTCGCGCCACGAGCTGGTGTCACCAGCCCCGATCTGATACGTATCGACCCGGAACTCCACCCCGCCGGCGACGCCCACCGGGAACGATCCGAGCTTGAGGTCGCGTGAGACATCTACATTGCTCGTCCACTGCTCTGCCGCAATCCTGCCGGCGTAGAACTCCGTTGGACTCTCCGCGCCGAGTGAAACATTGTTGCTGTTGTGCACCCGGTAGGCAGTTGCGTTGTGTCCCCAGCCGGAGCTGAGGTCCCAGCGCCAGCCGTTCAACGAGCCGCGCACACCGGCTACCCCTGACACGTCCTGGATCCCGCTTCCGATCCGCGGGAGAAAACCATCGGGATAGATTGCGCGGACTGTCCGCGAATCGAGCGGCCGCCGGAAGAAAGCGTCGGGCGTAACCGCCTCCCGGTCCGCCGCCCCCGCAAACGCGTACGCTTCGGTCTGACTGGTGATGGGTGCTGCCGCTGAAAGGAAAACCGTCAGGGCCTCGACGCTGCCGGTGCCCACGTAGCTCGAGACACGCGGCGGATTTGCGTTGCGCGGGTCGCCCGTGAAGTACTGTTGGCGCCTGTCAGGGTAGGCGCGATTCGTCCCGCTCCTGTCGCGCACCTCGCCGGTCAACGTGAAATGACCACCCTTGGCGGAGGTGAAGCCGACAGTCGTCCCTGCCTCGAACAGCCGCCCATCCCGAAAGTCACGCCCGCCCTCGGAGCTGTATACCCCGCCAATCGACGTCTGGACCTCGCGTCGTTTTCCTGATTTCAGGATCACGTTCACGACCCCGCCGATCGCATCCGATCCGTACTGCGCCGATGCGCCATCGTGGAGAACTTCTATCCGCTCGATGGCGCCGGAAGGAATTGCGTTCAGGTCCGTCAGTGCCATGAAGGCGACCGACGGACCAGCGACAAGGACAGACGCTGGATGCCGGCGCTTTCCGTTCACGAGCACGAGGACGTGATGCGGTGCCAGCCCGCGCAACGTCACCGGTCTCAAGTGATTGTCGCCAACATGAATGTGCGGGGTGTTCACTGACGGTATGATCCGCTGCAGTTGCTGCCAGGTCTCGGTCGTGCCCGTATTCTCGAGGAGCTGACTGGAGATCACGTCAACGGGAACCGTTGACCCGCTTTTCGTTCGCTCGAGCGAGCGCACGCCAATGGTGACGACTTCATCCAGCGGCACCGCACTCGGCTGAAGAACAAACGTCAACCGGGCCGGAACTCCGGGCGCGAGCGATACCGTCTGCGACGCAGGCGCGAAACCGACAGCCGTTACGCGTATCTCGTATTGGCCGGCTTCGACCACCAGACGATAACCACCGTCGCCACCGGTGACGGAAGATCGCCTGAGCTCGACGACGCGTATCGTTGCATTTGCCACTGGCACTGCTGTGGCGGCACTCCGGACTGTACCGGTAATCACCGCTGGTGCCTGAGCGGACAGCGGTTCCGCGACGCCCGTCACGAGGACGAGCGCCGCGGCCACGATCCAGACATTCACTGCCAGGATCGGCGGTTCTTTCATTTAACGTTGGCTGCTGAAAAATTCATGACCAGGAGCAGGATCTATCGCCTTGTTGGTCCGTGAGAAAGCCTGCAGGCTGCCCGGGATCTCCAGCCGGTTCCCGGTTCCCTGAAGCGCCGGAGTCAGCGGTCCGGCAGGACCGAGGGCATCTGCGTAAACATTGTTGCGCGAGCCGCTGCCGGTCACACGGTTGAACACGGCGCGCAGAGTGTTGCCATCGCCCGGAGAGAAAGCGCCAGTCACCATGGCTCCGGCGAGCCGCAAGTCGGCGACGAACGGAGCACCGCCGCACGATGGAGTTGAGATCGTGGTGCCAGTCAGCTGAAGGTCGACGGCGTTGCCAGTCGTCGGTCCCGCAGTTGGCGCGGCGAAGAAGCGCCTTCCGCCGAATGCGCTGATACCGGTCGTGAAGCCTTCGATGCGATCAGCCACTGAGTGGATGCGAAGTGTGTTGTTCCGCGTCTCGCCAATCGGCACAGGGATCGGCGCGCCCGAGCCACCTTGGGCATTCCAGCCGAGCCGCTGCGGTGCGCAATGATCGGGACTGTCGTTACGATAGAGATTCTGGTGCGAATGTATCTCGGTTCTTGAATCGCTGACGGGGTCGGTAAGGCTGACGCCTCCGCTCACTATTATACCGCCGCCAACGACATTGCCGGAGAGTGAGACTGACACGCTGGCATTCGGGGCGAAGTTGAAGGCGAACAATCCGCATGCTGTGCCCGTCGGATTTGACCGGATCAGCGAGCGTGTCAGCCGGGTGGTGATCTCGGCACCCGCGTGTGGCGGCGGATTGGCCCCGAAGTTCGGGTTCAGTGTCGTTACCGCCAGGCCGCACCCGGTCCCGCCAAAAGGCCCGACTGTGTG
>JBPPMU010000005.1:0-5968 GCA_051306215.1 Gemmatimonadaceae bacterium
GTCGAGTCGGCGACGGCGATCAGGTTCCGCATCTTTCTAGTGCTCTGCGCCGCGAAGCGGTTCAGGTACAGTGCGCGGATCGGCGCGTCGAGATCCGTCCGAAGCCGCTGAATCTCCGCGGAGAAGTTCCCGCCAGCCTGAATCGCGGTCGCCGGTGAATCGACGGGAGTCGCGCCGATGGTCGACACGGTTACGGAGTCGCCGGGAATGCCCGCCTTGCCTGAGGCGGCGTCGCCGCTGGCACAGGCCGCGGCGCTGAAAGCAAGAACGAAAACAATGCGCATATTGGATCGTGGTTAAATGGGTTGGGCGGGGAATGATGCACTATATTTGCCACAAATGCGGAACTCCAGCCTGCTCGTCCTTTTACCCCTCATCGGTTGTTCGTTTCCCGCACCGGTTCCTCCGACCGCGGAGTTTCTCGTCGCTGACGCGAGCTCCACGTACTGGGTGAAGAGCGGCCCGGGGGGAATAACGGCGCGCACTTCGCCCCTGATCCTCACGAGCGCCGACAACCGGTTCTACGAGGTTTACGTCGGCGAGGAAATCCGCTCGTACGAGGATGCGATCTTCACCCGCGAGCCGATCTACCGTCGCGACCTTCTCAGCGGCGACTCGAAGCTGCTCTTCGAGGATGCCCGCATATCGGCATGGGAGAAATCGTACCTCGAGGGAAATCCCGACGCCCGGCTGCTCGATGACGAGGAGGACGGAGACGAGGACGTAACGGTATCGGCAATGGGCGAAGCGGAGATTCTCGCAGTGGCCGGGCCGTACGTCCTCTTCGACCGCTGGGTGACCCTCGAGCGGGAGGATTTCCAGGAAGCTGATTCCGCGCGAGCCGCAGTCGATATCCGCTCCGGCGAGCCGATCCCGCTGGCGATAGTTGCGAGCGACAGCGCCGCCTTCGGTGCCGGTGGCGCGAGAGAAAAAACGGGCGTGCGATGGCGCCATGGCGACTACGACGTGTTTGCCCGGTGGGACGAGGCGAGGGAGGAGACAGCGATCGTCCTGAAGGATATGAGGGGCCGCGAGTGGGGGCTTGGTTATGTCGACAGCCGCCTGCCGCGGGTCTTCTGGCTCGATGATCCCCGCGTCGATGGAAAGCTTAGAAACGCCCTTGCGGCCGCGTTCGAGGAGGCGCGCGCCGACGACGTCGGCACGTATCTCGTGAGCCGTTGAGCCGCCCTTCCACCCCGCGGACCGTGCGCGAGACGCAGCATGAGACATCCCAGCTCATGATGCCGCAGCACTCGAACAACCTCGACCACGTGTTCGGCGGCGTCATACTCGCTATGATGGATACCGCGTCGGCGGTGTCCGCCATTCGCCACGCCCGGAGCAACTGCGTCACGGTATCGGTCGACAGGGTGGACTTCCGCGAGCCGATCCACCTCGGTGAGCTGGTGATCATGAAATGCAGCGTCAACTTCGCCGGGCGCACGTCGATGGAAGTCGGCGTGAGGGTCGAAGCGGAAAACCTCCAGACAGGCGTCCGCCGCCACACGAACTCCTGTTACCTGACTTTCGTCGCGATCGACAAGGACGGGAGGCCGATCGGTGTGCCTCCGCTTCTTCCGGAGACCGAAGAGGAGAGGCGACGATTCGAGGCGGCGAAAGACCGCCGCCGGAGAAGACTCGAGGAGAGGACGATGGAGTCAGGCTCCAAGCCTTGACCGGGGCACGCTGCCTGCGCAGAGTTCGCGCATGCGCACGACGTTCACGGTTGACGATGCAAATCGCACCCTTCCGCTCATAAGGCGGATCGTAAGCGATGCTGTGCGCGACTACTGGCGCTGGCAGGACAAGGTCAGGGAGTACGAGGAAGTGGCCGCCAATCGCGTTCCGGGAGAGCCGGGCGAGGAAGCCGAGCGGCTGGAGCGCGAGGCTCAGCAGCTGGCGCGCGACATCGACGGCTATCTCGGCGAGATCAGGCAGCTCGGTGTCGAGATGAAGGGCTTCGACACGGGTCTCGTCGACTTTCCCGCTGAGCTCGACGGGAAACCTGTCCTGCTCTGCTGGCAGCTTGGCGAGGAATCAGTGCAGTACTTTCACGAGGAGGATGCAGGTTTTGCCGGACGGCAGCCGCTTCCTTCGACATTACGGTAACTGAATGGCGAACGAGCGTCGTTTTTACAAAGGCCCTGACGGAATAGACTGGATCGTTGACGTCCGCATGCCGACCGCGAGCAACGCGATGGTGGTGTTCAGACATCCCGGTGTCGATTCGTCGGGCCTCGACCGGTACGCATGGCACCAGTGGCACGGGCCGGAGTCGCGGAGCGTCACCTCCCGCATCACCGCTGAGTCGGTGATGAAGGTGCTGAGCGCGGATGTCCTCGAGCTGCTCTTTCGACGGTCGATGCCGGTTTCTGCCGGCGCTCATCCGCTGGCAGGGGTGCACATTTAGTCGGTTGCACTACCACCCGATGCCGTAGTCCTCGCCGAAGTTTGACGACCCTCCCCACATCGACCCGTGGCGGCGGTCGAACCAGATGGCGTTGATCGGCCCTGACGTACGCTCCTCGACCTCGAGCGTATAACCCATTTTCTGAAGCTCGGCGCGAACGCTGTCGGGACTTGAGGCCGCGATCAGCATCCGGCCAGGCCGCGACTCGTGTGCGCCGAACGAAGATCGCATCTGGAAGCTGTTGATGTTCGGTGCCTCAGTCGCCTGCTGCACCGTCATCCCGAACTCGACGATGTTGAGAAAGAACTGCAGGAGATTCTGGTCCTGCGAGTCTCCTCCCTGCACGGCGAAGGCGAGGTACGGCTTTCCGTCTTTGAGTGCCATTGTCGGCGTGAGTGTGACTCGCGGGCGCTTGCCCGGCTCGATCACGTTGAACGGGCCGTCGCGTGCATCGGTGACAAAGCTCTGCGCACGCTGACTGAGCCCGATTCCGGTGTTCCCGGCGATCACCGCCGGCACCCAGCCGCCGCTGGGCGTTATCGAAACCACCCAGCCCTCTGCATCCGCAGCTTCGATTGTCGTCGTCCCCCTGTAGAATGCCTCGCGGAAAGCGTCGTCGGCTGCGACCGATGATCCTGTGGGAGGTTCAGACACTGCTGACGGTGCCGGCGAAGATGGTCGCGCGCTGTCAGTCGCCGGCCTGTCCTGCTGTCCGCTGCGCGGGGCTTCGTCCGGCGCGGGATTGATTGTCCATCTCGCGAGTTGGTCGGCGAACGGATTCCTGCCGCCCTGGAACGGAAACGGGTCACCGGGACGGATTGTGGAGTCGTTGCGATTCCAGTTTATCTGCGCGTACCTCGCCTTCGCGTACGACTTTGAGAGCAGGCCGCGCACGGGCTCCTCCGGCGGAAAGTACGGATCGCCGTAGTAGAAATCGCGGTCGGCGAACGCCATGCTCATCGCCTGGTAAATGGCGTGTTTGTACTTCGCCGAGTTGAAGCCCATAGCCTTGAGGTCGGCGTTCTCGAGGATGTTGAGCGCCTGAAGCATCGCCGGCCCCTGCTGCCAGAACGGAAGCTTGTATACGTCGATACCCCGGTACGAAACGCTCACCGGTTCCTCGATGCGCACCGTCCACCCTGCGAGATCCTCCGCTGTGATGAGGCCGCCCTCCTCACGCACGCCCAACACGAAATCCCGCGCGATATCCCCCTTGTAAAACCTGTCGTACGCGGCGTAGATCGCGTCGCTCCGTGATTTGCCGTCCCGCAGCGCGTTGCGCTCCGCCTCGACGAGCTTGCGGAGAGTTGCTGCGAGATTTTTCTGAACGAAGATCTGGCCGGCCACCGGACCCTTGAGCGGTTCGCCCGGATTCGTGAAGAACAACTCGCGTGAATATTTCCACTTCGCGATCTCGTCCTTGTTGCGCGCGATCCTGCCGGCGACTTCCGCATCCATTGGATAGCCGTCGGCCATCTCGATAGCTGGTGCGAGGACATCAGCGAGCGACATCGTGCCGTACTCGGCAAGCATCGTCATAAGTCCGCCGGGCGTGCCCGGTGTCACAGCCGCCAGCGGTCCGAATTCAGGCGGATACCTCATCCCCTTCGACTTGTAGAACTCTGCTGTCGCACCGGTAGGAGCGACCCCAAGAGCATTGATGCCTATCACCTTCTCGAGCTTAGGGTGATAGATCAGTGCCTGTGTTTCACCGCCCCATGAGAGCACGTCCCACATTGTCGCTCCCGCGGCGAGCATCGCGCAGGCAGCGTCGACGGCATTGCCGCCCTTCTGGAACGTCATCGACCCAGCCGTTGCGCTGAGCGGCTTTCCGGTTATCGCAATCCAGTGTTTCGCATGGAGTGGCGGCTTCTGGGTTCGCTGCGCGAGCGCGGATGTTGAAATTGCGGGAATCAGCAACAGCGCGACAAATCGGATCTTCATGGCGGTCTCTGGTGAGGGCTCCAGTGGTCACTAACTTCACCTGTAGAGTATGCCTACCCCACCCCGGAAACCGGAAGTAACGCTGCGTGTCGCGTCGTCGATGATCTGGCGGGCGATCACCCTTCGCTGCCCTCATTGTGGCAGCAGGGGCGTGCTCGCGTCCTGGTTCCGGCTGAAAGAGCGGTGTCCGCGCTGCAAGCTCCACCTGCATCGGGAGGAAGGCGATTACTTTCTTGGCGCATACGTGATAATGCTGATCACGATGGAGGTAATGTTCGCCTTCGGTCTCCTCGCCGTATTGATGATCACGTGGCCGAATCCGCCATGGACCGCAATTCAGTGGGTCGGGGGAGCGTTTCTCGTCGGGAGTGTGCTGGTTTCGTATCCGTTCGCGAAAACTGTCTGGCTGGCGGTGGACCTCATGTTCAGGCCGGTGTCGTCAACCGAGCTCGGCTGGTACGCCCGCGAGGAGATCACCGACGACGAAGAGGATTCGCGCCGCTAGTCCTCTGCGGCAAACGGCACTTCGATCTCCAGTCCGTCGCGCGCGATCACTGTTTCCGGAAAAACGGCTCGCGCCTCCTGCAGCAACTCCGAGGCATTGACGGAGTAGCGCGCTGACAGGTGAGTCAGAACGAGCTTTTTCACGCCCGCCCGCGCCGCGACCTCGGCGGCTTCGCGCGCCGTTGCATGACCTGTCTCGAGAGCGCGCGGCTGCTCGTCCTCGGCAAACGTCGCTTCGTGTATGAGCAGGTCTGCTCCTTCGGCGATCGTCGCGGTGCCCTCGCATGGCCGGGAGTCACCGGTGATGACGACCTTTCTTCCTGCGCGCGGTGGTCCGACGAGATCCGAGGCCTCGACGATTCTTCCGTCGTCGAGAGTCACCGGCTGACCGCGGTGGAGCTTGCCCCATGCGGGTCCTTCGGGAATTCCCATCGCGGCTGCCTTTGCCGGATTGAACCTGCCAAGCCTGATGTCCTCAACGAGGGCAAACCCGAGTGCGGCCTTGTCTTTGTGATCGACGGCATAAGGGACGATTGAATATCCCTTTCGCTGTATCGGGATGTCGGCGGCGATCTCGTTTATCTCGAGGGGAAAGGGCTCCTTGTCGGTCCCAAGGGCTATCGCCGACTTGAGGAGCGCGGTTGAGCCGTGCGGACCCCAGAGCCGCATGACTTCGGTACGGCCCTGAAGCGCGAGAGTACGGCAGAGTCCGATGATGCCGAGCATGTGGTCGGCGTGCATGTGCGTGAAGAACACATCGGCGAGGGCGAACGAGGTCCCGTAACGCATCATCTGCCGCTGAGTCCCCTCGCCGCAGTCGAAGAGCAGCGTCTCGCCCTCGCGCACGACTGAAATCGCGCTGACGTTGCGCTCGACTGTCGGGCGCGATGCGGAAGTGCCGAGAAAGCGTACGGAAAGCGACATGCGGCTGAATATACCGGAGTCAATGCAGTCGCAGGAACGCTATTCGCCACCGATGCCGGAACAGTGCATGGGGACCCATGCCCGCCGCGTAAACTCTAGCGACGCCTCGCCAGCTCCGCCTCTGCCGCGATGTAGCCGAAGGCGCCCCACTGCCCGCCGGCGATGATTCGCTCGAATATCCTTTCG
>JBPPMU010000006.1:0-2259 GCA_051306215.1 Gemmatimonadaceae bacterium
GGTCGACCGAGCTCGAGCTCGGATTCGACGGAAGCTTCTGGGACAACAGGCTGGCGCTCGAGGTCACCCGGTACAACAAGTCATCGAAGGATGCCTTGATCAACCGCATCCTTCCCCCGTCGCTCGGCATCGGGGCGACATCGCGCCTCGAGAATCTTGGCGAAGTGCGGAACAAGGGCTGGGAAGCACTTGTCAGGGCGGAGCTCCTGAACCGCACATCCCTCGGATGGGACGTGACTTTCACCGGGTCGGCGAACGACAACGAGCTTATCAGTCTCGGTGGAGTTCCTCCCATTACATCGACGACGCTTCACCAGAAGGAAGGATATCCGCTGAACGGCTGGTGGTCGCGCCGCCTCATCAGCTACGATGACGCGAACGGCGACGGCATCATCACTGTCCCCGAAATAGTCGTCAGTGATACCGCGGAGTTCCATGGCTATTCGGCGCCGCGACGCGAGGTCACGATCGTCAACGGTTTCGAGTTCTGGCAGCGACGCGTCAGGGTGTCGGGAATGCTCGACTACAAGGGCGGTCACCTCGTGTACAACAATACGGAGCGTATCAGGTGCGCCAGCCGCTTCAACTGCTCGGGGCTGATCAATCCTGAGGCATCGCTGTTCGAGCAGGCGCGAACCGTCATGGTTCGTGAGCACCCCAGCCGCTCGGTCGCAGGATTTTTCGAGAAGGGCGACTTCTGGCGGTTCCGCGAGCTGGCGGTCAGCCTGATCGTGCCCGATAGCTGGGTGGGACGGGTCCTCAACGGCCGAAATGCGACCGCAACCCTCGCGGCGCGTAACCTTGGCGTGTTCTGGACCAAGTACACCGGCGTCGATCCTGAAGCATTCGGCACCACGGCCAACGCCCCGTCGTCTTTCCAGGCGTTCGCCCCCCCCACGTACTTCTCCTTCCGTCTAAACCTCGGCTTCTAGGATGATATATCCCATGATAGATACCACGATCGCGCGGACGCGGCTGCGGCGCAGCGTTTCCCTTGCACTGGTTGCGTCGCTGGCCCTCGCGGGATGCTCAACGGAGCGGATTATCGACGTTGAGGCGCAGGACGAGATCAACCCCAGCAACGTACAATCTGCTGCCGGCGCCAATGCCGTGCGTATCGGCGCCCTTGCCCGTCTCAACGCCGCCACCAGCGGCACAACCACCGGGCTCATCGGGGGAACTGAGAGCCTGTTTCTTCTCGGCGGCCTTTTTTCGGATGAGTACAACAACGGTGACTCCTTCATCGCGCGCCAGGAAATCGATCAGCGAGTGGTGACCACGGAGAATCTTTTCCTGACCAACGCGAACCGTGTCCTGCACCGCACCCGGCTCGCCGCGGAACAGGCGATAGACCTTTACGCTCAGTACAGCCCGACCGCACCTGCGTGGCAGGTCGGCGAGATGCATTTTGTCCAGGCATACATCATCAACCTGATGGCCGAGCATTACTGCAATGGCCTTGTGTTCAGCACGGTCATAGATGGGCGCGAGGAATACGGCAGTCCCATCACTACCGCCGCCGCGTTCGAGCGCGCTCTTGGGCACGCGACCGACGGGCTTGCACTCGTAACCGGGACAACCGCTAACGACGTTCGCGTCCAGAACGCGTTGCGCCTCACCCGCGGCCGGATCCTCCTCAACCTCAACCGGCTGGCTGAGGCTGCGGCGGCTGTCGCCGGAGTTCCGACGGCTTATCAGTACGTGATGCTTCACTCGACGTCAGAGGTCAACGCGTTCTGGACCTATAACAACAACGCGCGGCGCTACAGCGTCAGCACGAACGAAGGAATCAACGGGCTCAATTTCGCGACCGCCAATGACCCGCGCCTGCCGGTCTGCCTTGGCAACGACGTCGCATGCAGGGCGATTGGCGTAACCCAGGCAATTCGCGACGACCTGACGCAGCCATTCTACGTACAGCGGCTGTGGCCCGTGCGGGAGAGCTCAGTGCCGATTCTCATGGGCCGCGAGGCGAGGCTAATCGAAGCCGAATCACAGCTGCGCGGCGGTAACGCGGCGCAGGCACTCGCAACGCTCAACACGCTTCGCGCGACAGTTACGGGACTTGCTCCGCTCAGTGACGCAGGCACGGCCGCGGCGAGAGTCGACCAGATTTTCGCCGAGCGCGCGTTCTGGTTGTTCGGCCGTGGTTACCGCGTCGGGGACATGCGACGCCTCATCCGGCAGCATGGTCGCACTGCGAACAGTGTCTTCCCAACCGGCGCATGGCATAAGGGGGGAACTTACGGAACTGACGTG
>JBPPMU010000007.1:0-22938 GCA_051306215.1 Gemmatimonadaceae bacterium
ACAGGCACCTCACTTAGTCGCGGCTCTGCATTGGACTCTGTGAGGGCAGAGGACTACCGAGGACGTCATTCCGCTCATCCTCGGCACCTCACTTAGTCGCGACTCTGCAATGGCTCCGAGTCCTGAGGCCGCAAAGTCCTCAGTTCAAGTCCGCAATCCGCGTCAGGTCTTGCCGTTCTCCTTCGCAGCAGCCCGCTCGACTGCTTTCGGTTGCGATCTCTCAACCTGCGGCCGCGGCTCGGCGCGAGGCTGTGAGCGCACCACCGGCGCGCGGGGCTCCGAGCGCTGCACCTGATGGCCAACCGGACGCGAATCGGTGTGTGGCTGGCGCTGCGGTACGCTTCGCGGCTCGGCGCGTGGCGCATCGGATCGTGGCGCAGTTCGGTAGATGACTGGTCCCCTCGGCTGCGCTTCAACCCGCGGGTTGCGATCCACGCGGGGAGTCCTGACAACCGGGTCGCTTCTGCGCTCGCCCGGAGTCGCCCGCCGCATTGCCCGCTCGCTCCGCTCGCGCGCGTCAGCAACGTCCCTGTCAGTCTGCGTTCCCTCGGGTGCGATCGGACTCTTCGGAACAATCGGATCCGGTGAAACCGGGCGGGGCTGCTTCATCTTCGGGCCGGCCGGGCTCGGCGATCTCGGCATGCGGGGATTCACGACGATGATCGGGCCGTAGTAACCGCCCCTGTATGAACGGCAGTAATACGACTGCCGGATGCCGAACGCCGATAGGCAGGCATCGTGGTAGTCATTGAGCGAGTAGTAGCCGTGACGACCGCCGTACAGGCTGCTGGCGTATCCCCTGTTCACACCACGCGAATAAACTTCGTAGACCTCGTAGTCGAGGGAATATTCAGCCGTGAGCGGAAGTATCTCGTCGACGAAGTTGCGAACGGCCTGGAACGGGTCCGCGTAGCGACCGAATGTCGCGAGCCGCGCGGTGCTCCATGAATTTCCCTGCCTGAATGCGCCGAAATCGAAACGCTGGTACGAGGCGATCGCGAACACGAATCCGCGTCCGCTCGACTCGTAAAGGCTGCCTGCCGGATCGTCCGAGTAGGGCATCCTGTCGTCGGTGAACTGCCCGAGCACGTACGGCCTCTGCGACCCGGGCCGGCCTGGGTACATCACCCTCAGCTCGCCGTCGGAGGTCACCCGCACAACGACGACGTAGGCACCCGGCTCGGTGGAGAAATGCGGCCGCATCCTGGCCCCGCGATCGTATGAATCCTGGTCCAGCCAGAGGTCGATCGGTGGGGCGAACTCGGAGGCAACGGCTCCCGCGCGATAGTCGTCGTTGACCTGCGCTCCGGAGACAGATGCCCCCGCAGCGATGAGAACTAACGCCGGGGCGATGATCCTTGTGACCCTCATTGCTGCCTCCTCAGGTGCCTCGGGGATTCGGCTACCCCGCGGGATACAATTACGATAGCTTGCGCGCAGTGTCACTGCCAGCGTTGCTCGAGGCGATCGGAGCCGTTCCTGAATTTTCCCGACTCGTCTCAGCGCTACCCCCGCACAATACCCGGATACACGCATCCGGTCTGCCAGGTTCCAGCGACGCGGTCGCCGTAGCCGCCCTCACGCGCGCCAGTCAGGGCCGATTCTTCGTCGTGATCGCCGAGAGCGTCTCAGGGGCCGAGCGGTGGCTAGCGGATCTCGAGTCCCTCGGGGATGCAGGGTTTGTCGCCTTCTATCCGCCGCGCGAGGGATTCGGGGAGGCGGAGCCGCACGCTGAAGTCGCCGGCGAGAGGGTCGAGACGCTCGAGCGCCTCGGGCGTGGCGAGGTACGCGTGCTTCTCACGACCGCGCGTGCGCTCCTCGAGAAAACGCAGCTCCCGCGCGCACTTGCCCGTGCCCGGCTCGAGATACGCAAGGGAGACACGCGTCGTCCCGAGGATCTGGCGGCCCATCTCGAAGCGATCGGGTTCGAGAGAGTGCAGATGGTCGACGATGTGGCGCAGTTCAGCATGCGCGGCGGAATCTTCGACATATACAGCTTCGGGATGGCGGAGCCTGTGCGCCTCGAGTTCTGGGGCGACGAGATAACGGAGCTCAGGCACTTCGATCTCATCACCCAGCGCTCCACGCGCGATGCCGACATCGCCCTCGTGCTCCCGGTGGATGGTCAGCTCACCGGCGGGTCGGAAGAGACAGAGCGCATCTCGGTAGTCTCCCTGTTCGCGCGCGACACGATAGTGATAGTGCCCGAAGACAGCAGGATCGCGCCGGAGCTTGTACGAACGTGGGATGAGGCTCAGCACCACATCGATCTTGCGAGACGCCGCGGCGAGGATGCGCCAGGCAGAAGCGAGCTCTACCACACGCCTGATGAAACGCTCGAGACGATCAGGTCGTTCGGGATAATCGAGTTTTTCGCGGCTGAGGTCGTCGACTCGCATGCGGAGCTTGCCGCGCCGGAGTCTCCGCCGCTCGCGATCAGGTTTCCGATCGTCCCGCCTGAGCCGATCCTCCGCGACATGCGGCGCCTGCGAGAGGTCGTGTCCGACGGACTCCCGACAGTGATTCTCTGCGACAACGCGGGTCAGGCCGAGCGCCTCGAGGAGCTCCTCGGCGAATCTGGCGCGGCGGGGCGCGCACAGCTTGCGATCGGTGTGCTGCACGGCGGGTTCATCATTCCGCCGTGGGGAATGCAGCACGCCGGACTGCGCATACTCACAGATCACGAAATCTTCCGGCGCGAGCGCCGCATCCGCCGTGCGCGGAAGTACACGACCGGAACCTCGATTGAATCGCTGACCGCCCTTACACCCGGCGACTACGTCGTTCACCTGGAGCACGGAGTCGGGATATACCGCGGAATCGAGAAGGTGTTTTTCCGCGAGAGCACGGTTGAAGTTGCGGTGATCGAGTACGAGGGCGGCTCGAGACTCAACGTTCCGCTCTATCGCGTCGACCAGATTGAACGATTCAGGTCGGCAGCCGACATCTCTCCGGAAAACCCTCCCCCGCGCCTCCATACGCTCGGCGGAAAGCGGTGGGGGCAGCAGCGCGACAGGACCCGGCTTGCGATCCAGGAGATGACGGTTGAGCTGCTCGACCTGTACGCACGGAGAAAGGTTGCGAGCCGTCCGGCGCACGTGCCCGACACGGCCTGGCAGCGCCAGCTCGAATCGTCTTTCCTCTTCGAGGATACGCCCGACCAGCGGACCGCCACGAGCGACGTGAAAAACGACATGGAGAAGGCTCGCCCGATGGACCGGCTGCTCGTGGGCGATGTGGGGTACGGCAAGACCGAAATCGCAGTGCGCGCTGCATTCAAGGCGGTGCAGTCAGGGCGGCAGGTCGCAGTTCTCGTCCCGACGACGATTCTCGCCGAGCAGCACGCGCGGACGTTCGGCGACAGGCTCGCCGATTTTCCGGTTCAGGTAAGGACACTGAGCCGCTTCGAGACGGCGAAGCAGCAGGCGGAGGTCATTGGCGATCTCGCCAACGGAAAAATCGACATCGTCATCGGTACTCACCGTCTCCTGAGCCCGGACGTGAAGTTCAGGAATCTGGGCATCATCATCGTCGATGAGGAGCACAGGTTCGGCGTGAAGCACAAGGAGCGGTTGAAGCAGCTGAAGCTCGACACCGACGTTCTCACGCTTACCGCCACCCCGATACCGCGAACGCTCCACCTCTCGCTCGCCGGGCTGCGCGACATGACGCTGATGCAGACGCCGCCTCGCGACAGGTCTCCGGTGCTGACGTTTGTCGAGCCATGGGACGACGGATTGATCGAGGAGGGAATCACCCGCGAGCTCGACAGGGGCGGCCAGGTTTTCTTCGTTCACAACCGAATCGAGACGATCGACACCATCGCACAGAGGCTCGAGCGGCTGATTCCGCGCGCCCGCATCGCGGTGGGACACGGCCAGATGCGCGAGCGTGATCTGGAGGAAGTGATGCGCGGGTTCGTCGAGGGCGAGACCGACGTGCTCGTGTCGACGATGATCGTTGAGTCGGGCCTCGACGTCCCAAACGCCAACACGATGTTCGTGAACCGGGCTGACCACTTCGGGCTCGCCCAGCTCTACCAGCTGCGCGGGCGGGTAGGCCGCTCGCACAGGCGCGCGAACTGTTACCTGCTGGTCCCCGACGGTGACATCGACGAGGACGCGAACCGCCGCCTGAGAATTCTCGAGCATCACACCGAGCTTGGTGCGGGGTACCGCATTGCGCTGAAGGATCTCGAGATGCGGGGCGCAGGCAACCTGCTCGGTGCCGAGCAGTCGGGGTTCGTCTCGGCCGTGGGGTTCGACATGTACCTGAGGATGCTGGATGACACAGTCAGCCGGCTCATGCGCGGGGATACGGCTCCCCGGCTCCAGCCTGCCGACGTCACGATCGACCTTCCGTCCTACATCCCGGACGACTACGTGACGAGCCAGGACGCCAAGCTCGACATCTACCGGCGCCTCACCCACATGGTCGAGCCGGCGGACATCGAGGGGCTGAGGGCGGAGGTCCGCGACCGTTTCGGCCCCCTCCCTGACCCTGCGGCAACCTTTTTCGACGTCGCCATGCTCAGAATACTCGGGGGTTCGGCACAGATAGAATCCATGCTGCTGCGCGGCAACGATGCCCGCATTAGCTTTCAGGAGCATGCCGTTCCCGGAATGAAGGGGATCTCGGCGGCATTTCATGAAGTACAGTTTCAGGCGGAAGTGCGAAGAGCACATCCGCTTTCGTTAAAACTGACCCGGCTTGGCGGCGCCGAGCTGCTCGGCGGCCTGGTTCGCGCACTGGCGACGTTGCGCAGCCAGCGCACTCGCAATCACTGACTCATCCACAAATGAAAAGACTCGTTATTGCCGCCATGGGCGCGGCGCTCGTATTGACCGGCTGCGACAAGGTGAAGGAAGCGATGTCGACGCACACCACGACAGTCGCGAAGGCCGCGGACCAGGAGCTCACGATCACCCGGCTTGCGAACCTGCTCGGCAGCTCGCAGGCTCCGCTCCGCGACGATGTCGCACACGCGGTCGTCGATGCGTGGGTCAACTACCATCTCGTAGCGCAGGCCGCGGCGAACAACGATTCGCTGAAGGACGTCAAGGACATCGACGAGGCGATGTGGGCGATGGTCGCCAACATCAAGGCGCGGAAGTGGTACGACCAGATATCGAAGACCTGGAAGGCGCCGGATTCGACGCAGGCCGAGGCCGCGTACAACGACGGATCGCTGCTCGCCGCGAGCCACATACTTCTCCTGACGCCGGACTCGGCGCCCGCGGCAAGGGCTGCGGTGAAGCAGAAGATCGACGCGCTCCGGCTGCAGGTGAACTCGTCGAACTTTGCGGAGCTCGCTCGCAGAAGCAGCCAGGATCCCGGCTCTGCTGCGCAGGGCGGATCGCTCGGCGTATTCCCGCGTGGCGCGATGGTCCCGGAATTCGACGCGGCAGCCGCCGCGCTCAAGCCGGGCGAAATCTCACCGGTAATTCAGACGCAGTACGGATATCACATCATCCGCAGGCCGACGTTCGATGAGGTGAGGCCGCAGTTCATCCAGGCGATGCAGGCGGGTGGCACCCAGGCCGCCGAGAACGCCTACCTCGAGGGGCTCGAGAAGGCAGCGAAAGTCGAGGTCAAGGATGGAGTGGCTGCGCCGATTCGTGCGGTCGTCGAATATCCGTCCGGCCACGTGAACGACAAGACGGTTCTCGCAACCTCGACGCTCGGCAAGTTCACCGCCGCAGACCTCGCGCGGTGGATGGAGACCTTCCCGCCGCAGGCACAGATCGCCGAGAGAGTGAAGTCCGCGCCTGACTCGATGCTTCCAACGTTCGTGAAGAATTTCGTTCGAAACGAGCTCGTTCTGCGCTCCGCCGACAGCGCGAAGGTCGGCCCGGATTCAGCTGAGCTGGCCGAGGTGAGGCGGGTCTTCAAGGCTGCTCTGGCAAATGCGTGGACGTCGCTGAATGTCGAGCCCTCGAAGCTCGATTCGGTCGCGAAGTCGAAAAACGAGCGAATGCAGGTCGCAGCGCAGCGGGTCGAGGAATACGTCGGAAAACTGCTCTCACAGCAGGCGCCCTATGTCGACGTCTCGTATCCCGTCCAGAACCTGCTTCGCGAGAAATACGACTTCACGATCAACCAGCAGACAATAGACCAGGTGCTGCTCGAGGCGGCGAAGGTGAGGCTCGCTTCCGACTCGACGGCGACGGCGACGCAGCCGGGCTCGATCGTACCGGTGCCGAATCAGGACACCACGAAGAAGTAGGAATCACAGCGGCGGCCCGGGGGTATGAGCAGGATGCGCAAGAGAATTCTTATTTCGTTGATAGCGGCCCTGCCCGTCACGGTGACGGCGCAGGTGACCGACCCCGCGCCTCAGCGCGTCACAGCACCGGGGGCGCCAGCGACGATTGCGGTTGACCGGGTCGTCGCAGTCGTCGGAAACCAGGTGATACTCTGGAGCGACGTGATGAACTCCATCAACCAGCAGCGCGCGGCCGGGCTTCAGCTTCCGCCTGACTCGGCGGGCCAGGCGGCACTGTCGCGCGATGCGCTGAACCTCCTGGTTGACGAGGAAATCCTGGTCCAGAAAGCGCGACTGCTGGCTATCGAGGTGACACCCGATGAAGTGAACCGCAGCGTCGACGAGCAGATGACACGCGTGCGCGGCCAGTTCGAGACCGATGAGGCCTACCGTGCCGAGCTGAGAAACGCAGGGTTCGGAACGCCCGAGGAATACAGGCGGACGCTGTACGAGCAGTTCTACCGCCGTGCACTTCAGCAGCGGGCATTTGAGGAGCTGCGCAAAACCGCAGTCGGACGCAACGTGAGCGATGCGGAGATCCAGGAGGCGTTCGAGCGGAATCGCGGGCAGCTTCAGGCCGCGCCCGCGACCGTGACGTTCAGGCAGGTCGTCGTGGCGCCGAAACCTACGGCGGAGGCAAAGGCACGGGCGAAAGCGAAAGCTGACTCGCTGCTCGCCGAGATAAACGCAGGCGGCGATTTCGAGCTCATCGCCAGACGCGAGTCTATGGACCCGGGATCGAAGCCGCAGGGTGGCGACCTCGGATGGAACCGCCGCGGCGCAATGGTTCCGGAGTTCGAGCGGATGATGTTTGCTCTCAGGCCCGGCCAGGTGGGTCCGGTCATTGAGACTGCATTCGGTTACCACATCATCAGGGTCGACCGGGTGCAGGCCGCGGAAGTAAAGGCCCGCCATATCCTGATCAGCCCGCAGATCGACTCGGCCGACATAACCCGCGCGCGCGAAGAAGCTGCCCTCGTTGCAACGAAGCTCCGTGCCGGCGCGGGATTCGACTCGGTGGTGACGAGACATCACGATCCTGCCGAGGAGAAGGGAATTCTCCAGCCCTTCGTGCGCGACTCGCTTCCCGCGTCGTACGCCGTAGCCATTGCCGGCAAGGCGGCGGGCGAGGTGACTGAGCCGTTCGAGCTCGCGAGCCAGCGAGGTCCGTCGAAATTCGCCGTCGTGCAGCTTGTCAGCGTGAACGAGGCGGGTGCTTTCGACGAGGCAGAGGTCAGGGAGCGGATCCGGACGCAGCTCGTCGCCGAGCGTGCAACGCGCGCGCTTCTCGACGACCTGCGACAACAGACATACGTGTCACTTCGATTGTAGCGGCATGAATCCCCGCATCGCTGTCACGGTGGGCGATCCCCGCGGCATCGGGCCCGAGATAATTGCAAAGGCGCTCGCCGACTCAAGAGTCGGCGGGCGTTCTGATTTGGTGCTGGTTGGACCGCGGGGCTGTGGCGTAGAAATCGACGAACCCGTGGGCGACTGGAGCGCGAAAGGTGGGGCTGTACACGCCGGTAAACTCAGCGGCCTCGCCATCGAGCGGGCGGTCCAGCTCGCGAGCCGCGGAGAAGTGCAGGGCATCGTCACCGCACCAATCGACAAGTCGGCGCTGCTCGCCGGGGGGTTCGATTATCCCGGTCACACCGAGATGCTGGCGGATCTTACCGGCTCGGAGGTGGCGATGATGCTCGCCGCAGTCCGGCCGTCAGGCGGCTCCGTGAATCCGCTTAGGGTCGTGCTAGCGACAACACACATCCCGCTCAGCGAAGTGGCGCGCGCCCTGACGGCCGGGGTAATTGTGTCGACTGCGCGGACGACCGGCGAGTATCTCACGAAATGGTTCGGGATTGACAGTCCACGGATTGCGCTTTGCGCCCTTAACCCTCACGCCGGTGACGGAGGAAGGTTCGGCGACGAGGACGACGTCATGATGGCGCCGGCCGCCAGGGCGGCCGGAATCGCCGGGCCGTTCCCTGCAGACACGGTGTTCGTCAGGGCGATCCGCGGCGAGTTCGACGCGGTGATCGCGCCGTATCACGATGTGGGGATGACTGCGATAAAAGTTGCGGCTTTCGGCTCAGCGGTGAACGTGACGCTGGGCCTTCCGTTTCCGCGCACGTCGCCCGATCATGGAACCGCACTCGACATCGCGGGCAGCGGAATCGCCGACCCGTCGAGCTTCATTGAGGCGCTGCTTCTGTGCCGGCAGATTGCTCTTCGCGCTCCCCGGATCTCCGGTCTCCGGCAGAGTGAAGGTCGACTGCAAGCGAGTCGATCCTCCGCGCATCCATCGACCTGACGGTGAAGATCGCCCCTCCGGCGATCACGCGGTCACCCGGCTGAGGCACCCGCCCCAGTATCCCGAAAACAAATCCGCCGATCGTCGTCGCATCGGTATCCGGCACGCTCAGCCCGAAGTGGTCGTTGAGCTCGCCGATGTTTGAGCTGCCGGGCACGACAGTTTCGCCGGAGCGTGTCATCACAGGCTCATCGAGATCTTCAGGCGTGTCGTACTCGTCGAGGATCTCGCCGACTATCTCCTCGAGCAGGTCCTCCATTGTGATTATGCCCGCCGTCCCGCCATACTCGTCGAGCACGATCGCCATGTGCTCCTTCAGCCGCTTGAAGTCGGCGAGAACGTCTTCGACCTCGCGCGACCCGGGGATGACATGGACAGGGCGGAGAAGGCCCCTGACACTGAAGTCGGCAACTGAGGCGTCGCGGGCGGCCGACCCGGCCACCGAGCTGGCCCGTGAAGCCGCCGGGAGGAGGATCTTGAGCATGTCTTTCGTGAGGACGAGCCCGATGATGTCATCGATTGTGCCCTCGAAGACCGGATAACGCGAGAAACCGCTCTCGTCGACGATCTTCAGCACCTGCTCGAGCGGCGCATCGGCGTCGAGCGCGATTATCTCTGTCCGCGGGGTCATCACTTCACGAGCGTTTTTCTCCGAGAACTCGAAGACCGCGTCGATGAGATCGGCGTCAGCGGGCTCGAGCGCACCGCCTTCCTGCGACTGCTCGACGAGCAGTCGAAGCTCTTCCGCCGAGTGAACAGTTTCGCTCATCCCGGCTGTAGGCTGTCCCATGACGCCGAGTATCCCGTTCGCCGTTCGATGAATAAGCCAGAGGAACGGGCTCATCAACCAGGCGAAAAGCAGGAGCGGCGGCGCAAGCAGCCGGGCGAACCGCTCCGGCGACCTGAGTGTGAGCGCCTTCGGGGTGAGCTCGCCGAAAACGACGTGGATATAGGCGATGACGAGATAGGCGATCAGCGCGGCGAGAAATAACTGGACAGGCAGTGTCACCACCGGGGAAACGTCGTCGAGCAGTCCGCCGAAGACCGCCACCATCGTGTCCTGGGCGAGCCAGCCAAGGCCGAGGCTCGCGAAGGTGACTCCAAGCTGGCTGGCCGAGAGGGCGCGGGTGATATTTGAGACCGCCCTGACGGCGATACGCGCCAACTTGTCGCCACTGCGGACCATGGCCTCGAGCCGTGTGCGGCGCGAGCGTACGAGGGCGAATTCGGCCGCCACGAAGAAACCGTTCAGGAGGACGAGCGCCGCAATGGCCAGCAATCGGGTTGTCACCTCTGGAAAATATCACAATCCAGCCCCTGAAAGGCCTGGCGGGCCATCGGAAACAAGCGGTGAATAATCACTCCCACGCCGGGCACTCGCACGACGCCCATGGGGCCTCCCCGGTGAGGAGTCTCAGAATCGCGCTCCTGCTCACCGGGACCCTGCTCATAGCGGAGGTCATCGGCGGGATTCTGTCGAACTCCGTGGCTCTGCTCGCCGATGCCGGTCACATGCTCACGGACGTTGGGGCATTGTCGCTGTCCCTGTTCGTCGCCTGGTTTGCGAAACAGCCGTCGACTCCGCAGAAGAGCTTCGGGTATCTGAGGTGGGAGATCCTCGCCGCGTTCCTGAATGGCGGTGCGCTTATCCTGATCTCAGTGGCGATAATCGTCGAGTCAGTGATGCGGCTCCGGACCCCGCAGCCGATCGAAGGCGGATTGATGCTGGCGGTGGCGGTTGCCGGGCTCACAGTGAACGTCATCGCAGCTTTCACACTTCACGGATCGTCGCAGTCGAACATGAATGTTCGCGGAGCCTACCTCCATGTGCTGAGCGACCTGCTTGGCTCAGTTGGAGTCGTGGGTGCAGCGTTGATCATTCATTTCACGGGTTGGCTGAGCGCCGACCCGATCGCCTCCCTCGTGACGACCGCGCTGATACTGAGGGGCGCGTGGAAGCTGGTCAGGGAGTCAGTCGACATCCTGCTCGAGTCTGTGCCCCCGCACATAGATCTTGGCGCGGTCAGGACGCAGATGGAGGCGATACCTGGGATAGAGTCGGTGCATGACCTTCATGTCTGGTCAGTGACGCCGCGGATGGTCGCGATGAGCGCTCACGCGATAGTTCGTGACCCGGCGGCGCAGCAGCACGTTCTCGAGCACGTGCATGACGCGATGGCGCTTTTCGGGATCGGGCATGTGACCGTCCAGTTGGAGACTGGGGACATGGCGGAGAGAGAGGCGAATCGGCATACCTGAGATTGTTACTGACTGCGGACTGCGGACGTACTGCGGACACTGACTGCGGACCACTGCGGACTGCGGACTGCTGACTGAGACTGCCGGAAAAAGTCGCCGGTCAGTTAGTGATTTTCGGGGGACGCCAGTCGTCTATTAGGCGACATGCCAAGAATCGATCCGCTGCTTGCAGCAATGCGCTCAAATCGCGCCGACGCCGTGCGTCTCACAGATGGTGACATCGCGCGCATAATACGGGGTGGGACACAACACCCCCTGACCCGCCAGCCCCTTGGCGAAGGTCAACTGCTTACACTTCTGCGCGAGATGACGAGCGCCGACGTCGGGGTACGGCTAGGCGGCGCGGAACCCGTCGAGTTTACGTACAGCAACAGCGAAGGTGATTTTTTCGCCCGGGTGAGCCGCGAAAGCGGGACTCTCGAGGCGGTGGTCAGCGCGGCGGCGGGCAAGGGCGCGCCAGCCAACGGCTCGGCCTCGAACGGCTCGCTCCCGAACGGCTCGTCCCCGAAAAGCCCCGCCTCGAGTGGCTCGATCACGAATGGCTCTGCTGCCAACGGATCAGCGATGAACGGCTCGAATGCCACCCCAGCCGCAGAGGTCGTGGCGCTGGCGCCGAAACCAGATCAAGGCGCTCCGATCGCCGTAGCGCAGCCTCCGGTTCTGCCGGCCACTGCTCCGGGTCCGGTTGCATACACGCCGGTCATCGAAGCCGGACCGCAGAGGCCGCCGCTCGACAGCTCGGCCCGCGCCGAAATCGAGCGCCTGCTCACGCAGCTCGTGGGCGAGGACGGTTCCGATCTTCACCTGAGAGTCGGAGAGCCGCCGATTCTCCGGGTACACGGGGAGCTCAAGAGACTGCAGGGACTGCCAGGCCTTGGAGGGCAGCTCCTCGAGGCGATGATCCTGTCGATAATGCCCGACAGGAACTTCAGCGAGTTCTCGAAGACGAACGACACCGACTTCGCGCACGAGATAGAAGGCGTCGCGAGGTTCAGGGCGAACGCATTCCGCGATCATCATGGTGTTGGCGCGGTGTTCCGGGTGATCCCTGACAAGGTCGCAACCGTCGAGGGGCTCGGGATCTCGCCGGAGGTTCAGAATCTCTGCCAGCTCACGAAAGGACTCGTGCTCGTGACCGGTCCGACGGGGTCCGGAAAGTCGACAACGCTCGGTGCCCTTATCGACCTCGTGAACAGGTCGCGAGACGATCACGTGATAACGATCGAAGACCCCATCGAGTTCGTGCACAAGAACAAGCGGTGCGTCATCACGCAGAGGCAGGTAGGGCTTCACACGGGTTCCTTCAAGGCGGCACTGCGCGCTGCATTGCGCGAGGATCCGGATATCGTGCTCGTGGGCGAGCTGCGGGATCTCGAGACGATTTCGATTGCGATCGAGACGGCGGAGACGGGGCACCTCGTGTTCGGCACGCTTCACACGACGACAGCGATCGGGACGATTGACCGGATCATCGACCAGTTCCCGGCCGACCGCCAGGCGCAGATTCGAGTGATGCTCGCTGACTCGCTGAAGGCGGTAATATCGCAGACGCTCCTCAAGAAGATCGGAGGGGGCCGCGTGGCGGCGCGGGAGATACTGCTGACGGTTCCGGCCGTGTCCAATCTCATCCGCGAGGGGAAGGCGTTCCAGATCGCGTCAGTGATGCAGACGTCGCGGCGGCTCGGGATGATCCAGCTCGGGGACGTATTGATCGATCTCGTGGATCAGGGTCAGGTGGAGCCGCAGGAGGCGTACATGAAGGCGACTGACAAGACTGCCTTTGCGTCGATGCTGAAGACGCGCGGGCATGACGTAGGATTTCTGCAGGCGTGAGCATAGTCAGTCCGCAGTCCGCAGTTTAGTCCGAAGTCGTCCGCAGTTAGTCCGCAGTCAGCCCTTTGACTGATTGCGGACTGCGGACGTACTGCGGACACTGACTGCGGGCTACTGCGGACCTCGACTGGAACAAACCGATGGGACGGGCGGCAGTTCGGTTCGGCGAGGCGCAAGTGATTCGTAGAGATTCCGCCGATGCCTCACTCCAAGGGATCGCTTCGCAAGAAGGACATTCCCGAATCAGATTCTCTCCACCGGATGCGTGTTTATCAGCTTGCTCGCGCCCTGGTTGACGCCTGCTGGGATGACGCGGAGGCGCTACAGCGGCATCCGCTGACCACCAACATCGCCGCGCAGCTTTATGAGGCCGCCGGCTCAATAGCGGTCAACCTTGGCGAGGGTTACTCGAGGAGCTCCGGCCGCGATCGGGCCAGGATATTCGAGTACGCCCTGGGCAGCGTCCGCGAATGTATCGACTGGTACAATGCCGGCGCGCGAGTGCCGCCTGAGGACGTGGTCGCCCAGCGAGTTATAACGCTTGTCGAAATGCGGGCGATCCTCAAGGCCGTAATCCCGCGGGAGCGTGACCGGGTAATCCGGCCTTACAAGGATGCCGGCAAGGAGCCTGGCCCCAGTCAGAGTCCGTAGTAGTCCGCAGTGCCCCAGTCCGCAGTACGTCCGCAGTCCGCAGTTAGTAAACTGCGGACTGCAAATAGCCTCTAAAACCCGATAACTTTAAAGGCTATGTCAAACCCGCAGGATATCCGGAATATCGCCATCATCGCGCACGTCGATCATGGCAAGACGACCCTCGTAGACAAGATGCTCCGGCAGGCCGGAGCTTTTCGCGATAATCAGGTTGTGATGGACCGCGTGATGGACTCGAATCCCCTGGAGCGGGAGCGCGGAATCACCATTCTCGCCAAGAACACCTCGATCCGCTGGCACGGCACGAAGATCAACATTATCGACACTCCGGGACACTCGGATTTCGGCGGTGAGGTGGAGCGGACGCTCCGCATGGTGAACGGAGTGCTGCTAGTCGTCGACGCCTTCGACGGCCCGATGCCCCAGACACGGTTCGTGCTGAGGAAGGCCCTCGCGCTCGGCCGCACTCCGATCGTCGTCATCAACAAGATCGACCGCCCGGGCGCCGACCCGATGCGCGTGCACGACGAGGTGCTCGACCTCTTCATCGAGCTCGAGGCGGATGAGGCGCAGCTCGATGCGCCGGTCGTCTACGCGTCGGCAAGGGACGGCGTCGCCACGATGGACATGGAGGTTGAGCCGAAAGACCTTGCGCCGCTTTTCCAGGCGATCGTCGATCACGTTCCGGCGCCGCCGACTGATGCTGCAGGCGCGTTCCAGATGCTCATCTCCACTATCGATTATTCGCCGTACCTCGGCAGGCTTGGAATCGGGAGAATCGAGCGGGGAAGCGTGAAGGTTGGCCAGGCTGTCGCGCTGCTGCCACTCGACCCGAACATGAAGGTCGAGCAGGCCAAGGTGACGAAGCTGTTCGGGTACGAGGGTCTGGAACGGATCGAGCTCGAGGATGCTAGCGCAGGCGAGATCGTCGCGCTCGCGGGCCTCGAGACCGTCGAGATCGGGCTCACTGTCGCGGACATCGAGACTCCCGAGCGGCTCGAGGGAATTTCGGTCGAGGAGCCGACCATCTCTGTCGATTTTCTCGTCAACAACTCGCCGTTTGCCGGCAAGGAAGGGAAGTTCGTCACATCGAGGCAGCTTCGCGATCGGCTCTACAGGGAGCTCGAGCGTAACGTTGCGCTGAGGGTCGAGGACACCGACGCAACCGACACGTGGACTGTCTCGGGACGCGGCGAGCTGCACCTCACGATCCTCATGGAAACGATGCGCCGGGAGGGTTTCGAGTTTCAGGTTTCGCGCCCGCGCGTCATAACCAGGACCGGGCCGAACGGCGAGCGTACGGAGCCGTACGAGGAGCTTGCGATCGACGTTCCAGAGGAATTCCTCGGGGCGGTGATCGAGAAACTCGGACCGCGGCGGGCCGAGATGATCGAGATGAAGAATCCCGGGCAGGGGATGGTTCGTCTTTTATATAGAATTCCCGCACGCGGGCTTTTTGGCTACCGTTCGGAGTTCATGACAGATACCCGCGGAACCGGAATCATGCATCACAGGTTTCTCGACTATGGTGCGTGGGCCGGCCCGCTTGCCGGCAGGACTCGCGGGACGCTGGTGTCGATGGAGCCGGGTGTGATTGTTGCATTCGCTCTCGCGAACCTGGCGGAGCGTGCAACATTATTCGTTACGCCGGGTGACAAGGTTTACGAGGGGATGCTGGTTGGGGAGAATTCGCGGCCGGGCGACATGGACGTGAATCCGACAAAGGAGAAGAAGCTCACCAACATGCGGAGCAAGTCGAGCGACGAGAACATCCAGCTCGAGCCTCCGCGGGAATTGACTCTCGAAGGCGCTCTTGAGTATATCGAGGAGGACGAGCTGATCGAGGTGACGCCGCAGGCCATCCGCCTGCGGAAGCGCTTCCTCAGCACGAACGATCGGAAGAAGCTGTCACGCGAAGCAAAACGCGAGCGGGCGCTTCTCTAACCCGGAGGATAGTGATTGTATGTTGGACAAGTTCGAGTCGTCCGAAGCCGAGGTATCGCCGGATGGCGACGCGATGACGTGGTACGCGGTAGACGTTGGCCACAGCGCGGCTGGTCCGACCGACAGTGACGATCCCGAGGATGAGATAATCGAGGACGAAACCCTCGACGACGATGACGACGATGACGACGATGACGATCTCTTCGACGACGAAGAGGATCTCGACGACGACGACGACCTCGATGATGATGACGACGATGATGATGACGACGATGACGACGACGACCTCGACGACGATCTCGACGATGACCTCATAGATCTCGACGACGAGTTCGACACCGACGACGCGGATCGCCACAAGGTCCCCGGCCATCTCCGCCGCGAAGACTGAGAGTAAGCATCCTCCGAATCGGGAACGCCGCCTTCACGGGCGGCGTTCTCGCATCCCGGCCATTGCGGCCCACCTTGAGTAGATTTGACGCCTATGAAATTCTTAATTCTCGCGGCCGTGCTCGTCGCGCTGGCGATACCCGCCGCCGGAGCACACGCCCAGCGTGACGACCAGTTCGTCTGGGGACTCGGCGCCGGAGCGACGATTCCTTCGGGCTCGGCGAAGGACAATCACAAGACCGGCGCGCACGCGACGGTGATGTTCGGGATCGGCGCGGTCGATTCCCCGTTCGGCGTGAGATTCGACGGCTTCTATTCGGCTCTCGGCGATGCGCCGCAGGGCAACCTTGCGATCGACCAGGGTGAGGCGACGGTTTTTACGCTGATGATGAACGGCGTCGTCAACATTTACGGGAGCAATCGCCGGCTCTACGCGCTCGCCGGTGTCGGCGGCTTCTGGTACGATCCTGACGGGCAGGGCACTGCCGCCGTGAACGACTTCGGGGTGGCCGGCGGGCTGGGGGTCTGGCTGCCCGGGATCAACGGGTTCGTCGAGGCGAAAATCCTCAATCTCTACAATGCGTTGCCCGATCCGGCGACAGGCGTCAAGGGGAAGAAATCGGCGCAGCTCATCCCGATCACACTTGGAATCATGTTCTGAGCCGGATAACTTTAGAGACTGCACCGCAAGCTGCGCGAAAAGCGCAACAGGGCCATTAGCTCAGGTGGTTAGAGCGCACGCCTGATAAGCGTGAGGTCCGAGGTTCAACTCCTCGATGGCCCATACAGGAATCTGTCCCGCAATCATCTACGTGGTGCGGGGTTTTTTCTTTGCTGCCATGTCCGGTAACGGCCAACTCACGGCTGGCTAACGGATTCGCTGCAGATTCCTCTTCGATAATCGGCTGATTTGACTCCGATAGCGTTCACTCGAAAGGGGGACCCGTGCTTCTGAATCGACCGAGGTTTGTGGCAAGCCTGCTGCTTTTGATGTCTGCATGCGCCGGTGATTCTCTTGCTCCAGAGCCAGGGGAGTCAAACGACAAAGTGCCCCTGACCCCCAATACGCCGGCAACTTCCAACCGGACAGCGGGCGCCATCGTCCTTTTCAGAAAGGACTGGAGCCTTCAATCTTTCAACCCTCCGATTCCAGTTACCTCGGTCGTCCACATCGCCGGAATGCGTCAGGTGATCTGGGCTAAAGTGTTGACAAGGTCCGGGGAGATCATCGAAAATGCGCACGTCGTGTGGACGAGCAGCAACCCTCAGGCGGTTCCGGTCGCTACAAACGGCAACTGCGGGCCACAGGCTGCATGTAACCGGACGTCGATCTACGCGATCGAAAAGGGGACGGCGACAGTTACGGCCACGGTTGCCGGAGTATCCGCCTCGGTTAGCGTCGCGGCTTACGTCGATGCGCCAGAAACCGATGCGGTAAGTCTTGAATTCAGCGTTGTCGAGCTTGGCTCCGCATCCGGCGAAGACTGGGCGTACGCGCCACTGCTCCGTCTGACGTCGCGCCTGGATCTGGACGTGGTCGCGATGCGCTATACAATTCCAGGTGCTTCGGCAACCTCGTTGTGTGGATCTTCTAAACACGTTGCGGCGGGACAGAGTCTGGACCTGTTCCCGGAAATCTACGGTGACTACGCGCTTGTCGAGGGAAGTGGAAAGCGTGCTACCGGTCCGGCATCACTGACTGTATTCGTGCAGGATGTCAGTGGAAATGTCTTTAAGGCCCTTGCGTCGGGAGCCATAGTTCCGGGGGGCATGCCGACGACCTACACCGGCGGTGCTATAGATGAGCCATGGCAGGTGCCCTGCTGACGAGTCAAAGTATTGGCGATGACAACGACTTAGCTCGCTTCGGCTCGTCCGGAGCAGGCTTTTTCATCTCCCGCATCGCGCTTCGTATTGGCAAATGCGCAGGTCAGCGCGAGGTACGACTCAAGATCAGTGGCCGAGCGAGCCGATCCTCCCGACGGTTTCGCGAAACCGCGTCGTATTGCGAAACTCATCGGCGGCGGGCATGCACTGCAGACAGTTTCATTCTTTCGGGCGTTCAATCGCCTTCCCTGTAGGCCCGGTTCTTCGCCGGCCGATAACCAATGCAGGGCGAATGGATGAAATACAAAATGGTGCAGCCACGAGAAGCAAAGGGGGGCGAGGCATCTTCACCGAGTTCCGGGCATTTTGCCTTTGCTGAGTATATCTCGGGAACGGCGCGAAGTGCGCGTTTCCCATCCTACAACGACGTGACAAATGCTGAGCTTCCTACGACGAATGGATGTCGCCTGAATCGCGCTGGCCGAACCTCCAAAATCAGGCCGCGCGGCGCTGATCTCGCTATACTGATTGACGACGCCCCGCAGTCGAGCGCGTAAACCCAAATCTCAAGGGGGAGGCCTTCGATCCGCACACGGTACGACAGGTCCCGCTGTCGATTCTGCTGTCGATTGAAGCCGACATTATCAGAGATCCCGACGGCGCAGCATTGGCAGATTGCGTTGCCCGTCAACGATTTAATGATTTCTTGCCGGACTTCCTATCCCCCTCGGGATGCCTGATAAGCGTGAGGTCCGAGGTTCAACTCCTCGATGGCCCATCGATCACAACTCGTTGCCCCGCTTGAAGCTACGGCTTTGGGTGGGGCGTCTTGTCACTCGGGCGCCACCGCAGCAGAAACACAAGCGCCAGGCCGAGACATGCCCCGAGAACGTTCAGGATGAAATCGTTGACATCGACAGCTCGATAACTCCCCAATGCGCTGGAAACGTACTGAAGGAGTTCGATGCTGAATGCGAGAGCAATCGCGATCTGTATCCCCCTCCAGAAGCTAAGGCGCCTCCAGACCAGAGGGATAAGGATCCCGAGCGGGAAAAAGAGTGCAACATTACCTCGTGCGTTACGGAGGCAGAACGACCGGGCGGTCGAACCTCTGGGCAGGTTCGCGGAAGAACAGGTTAGGGATGCCAGATTGGGATGGAGGTCAATCCCACCCCTACCATCGGCAAGCAAGCGGGAGCTCCGGTTAGGAGTGAGCGTAGCAGCGGCAAGGCCGGCGAGATAGAGGACAGCCGTCAGCAGCAGGATTTCGCGCGGGAACGACAGGGGGTGTCCGCGAGCCCGATGGCGGTACAGGCGAAAGATCAGCCAACAGGGAACGGCGATCGCACTCACGAGAAAAAACGGAAAGAACATCGAGCGGTACGGAAGAAACTGATAGTAAAGCTCGCGGAGCATATTGGCAGACCGCTTGTTTGGGGTTTGGCTGCTCGTTCAGTGGACGTAACCGTGATAACAGTACGTTCCATTCGTCGAAGTACCCGCCCGGATAATACGACCTGCCTCAAACTGCGGTTTCCGAAATGGACTACTTGACGGATTTCATCATGCGTTCGGGTTGGCCTGATAAGCGTGAGGTCCGCGGTTCTACTCCTCGATGGCCCATCAGGTAAGTAATGGCCCGTGACGTTTTATTGGCGTTGCGGGCCCTCTTGTGTTGCAACGAATGCTGTGACTCGCTCAAGCACAGATCGTCTGTTGCCAGAGGCTGGCCGCTGCCGCGGAAATCGTGTGACCGGCCGGCCGGTCAAGGCTTTCAAGCCTGTATTACTTACCGCACCCTTCGAGGATCTCTTGAGTTTCGCATCCCGTCTCATCTATGCAGTGATGTTTTGCGGCGCGATGTGCGCCATCGATGCGCGACCCTTGTCTGCGCAAAACAATATCACTCAGAACCAAGTCGGGGACTTCGTCTACTTCGGGGGCACGTACTATGGCCAACCCGTTTCTGGCAATGCGCAACGGATCGGAGATTTTGTCTATTATCGTCTTACAGTCGGCGGGGTCCAGAAGAATTGGACCGAGCAGGTAATCGGGCAAAATAGATACGGCAGCAGCGCAGATGGCTCGAGTTCGAGATCTCAACGGATTGGCGGGCAGACATACACAGACACACAGCCGGGCGGCGTGACCTACCGGCAGCAGCAGATCGGAAATTTCATCTACATTACAGGCTCGAACGGCTGCAGCTCCACGATCCAGATCATTGGCACACAGCGGTATACATCGGGCACTTGCTGACCGCGTTTGCCGTATTCGTGGGCTTAGGCTTTACCACGCAAGGTCCCCGGCGTCGAGTTCTCCGTCAGGCCCGGGCGCCCGCGGTGCGCCGTGCGGCTAGCCCGGCTTAAAGGATCTTCCCCGATCGTTCGGGAGGGCCTCAGTTTCGGTCAGAGGCCTGCTGAAACTCTGTCAGGGATTGGATGATCGTGCTGCGGATCCTCAGGCTCGAGCGCTTCCCCGCCTCACGAGCCTTATCACGAAGAGAAGCACAACGGCGCCAATAAATGCCACGAGGATCGTGCCCGCGAGTCCCGCCAGTGGCACCGCGACCCCCAGGCTGCGGAACAGCCATCCACCCACAAACGCGCCTACGATTCCAATGATGATGTCACCAATCAGGCCATAGCCGGTCCCGCCCATCACAATCGAAGCAAGAACGCCTGCAATGAGTCCGACAATCAGCCATGTGAGAAGGTCCATCGAGTCTCCGTGTTTAGGTAGTCACTGCTGTAGTAGATAATCACTCTTTTGTCCCTCTTCAGCACCTGCATAATGGAAGCCGATCAACCCGTGCAGCCGGGGTCGGAAAACTTTACGAGGGTCCCGGTGAAGTCCTGAGTGGACGGAGGTGTCACCTTCGCGCGCGCTTCGGCCGCGCTGCGGGCAACGACCACCGTAAGCAGCGGCGAGCTGGTTACACCGATCACTGCGTCTGCGCCGAGCGCGCGAGCGCGCTTACCGAGCTGGGAACTCAGCTCATGCTTGCGCGCCTCGCCCATCGCAGTGGTGCTGAGCCTCACGTTGAGCGTCCCGATCTTCTCAATCGCGCACACAGGCGGTTTGTCACCGGCAAAGAAAACCTTCGCGCCGGGCGCTGCGCCCTCCCCACTTCGCGCCGAGGCGCACGCTGAGACGGCCAGAACGAGCAGCGATGACTTCAAAATTGTACGCATCCTTTACATCGCCTTCAGCAGTGCTTCGTACCGCGGAGTCCCGCGGAGTGGTGCAAGGTCGGGATCGGTTTCTACCCACTCGCGCTGGCCCATTCCCCGGTCGACGGCACGCTCGAGCACCTCGATTGCACGCTCGGCCTCACCGAGCGAGGAGTAAACGCACGCAACATTGTACAACAGCGCCGAGTCATCGGGATCTACTGCAAGGGCGCGATTCGCCATGTCGAGAGCTCGCTCCCGCTCGCCAAGGCGGGCGAGTGCCCCGGCGCCGAGGATCATCGCCCGCGTATCGTCGGGGTTGAGCTCCATGCGCTCTCCCAGAATCTGTACGCCACGGCGAGCCCAGCTCTCTGCATTCGCCGCGTCGCCGAGCGAATCGTAGGCTTGCGCGAGAAGGACGGGTGCCTGGTAATCCTCGGGCCTCAGCGCAGCGGCCCGTTCGAAAAGTTTTATCGCGTCGACAGCGCGCCCCTCGGTTATCCGCGCGCGGGCATAGAAGTACGGCGCCTCGTATAACTTCGGATCGAGCCGCATCGCCGTCTCGAACTCCTGCGCCGCTTCGTCCCATCGCTTGCTCAGCGATACCGCAAGTCCGCGCGCGGCGTGGGACTCCGCGAGCTCTGCGTCGAGCTCCAGCGCCTTGAGGCTCGCCGAATCGGCCTGCTTGAGGTTGAAATCCCTCGCGTCGAAATACATGTAGAGAATCGAGCAGGCATCGGCGACTCCCGCGTGCGCGATGGCGTAGTCGGGATCTATCTGGATTGCCCGATTGAACATCTGCTTTGCAAACTCGAGATTCTTCCGGCTCAGCTGGTGAAAATACTTCCTGCCTCGCAGGTAGAAATCGTACGCCTGGACATTCGTAACGCGGCCTTTCTCGATCGCCTTCTTCTCACCTTCCGTGAGGATCACACGAAGCGCCTTCACGATCGCCTGCGAGATGTCGTCCTGGATTTCGAAGACGTCCTCCATCTCCCGGTCGTACCGCTCGGTCCATAGCTGGTAACCGTCAGCGACGTTAACGAGCTGTGCGGTTATCCTCAGCCGGTTTCCAATCCGTCTCACGCTGCCATCGAGCACTGTGGAGACATGGAGTTTGCGGCCGACTTCCGCGATATCCTCGTTTTTCCCCTTGAGCGCGAAGGAAACCATTCTCGAGGCGACGCGAAGTGACTGGATTCTCGACAGCGCGTTGATGATCTCCTCAGCCATGCCGTCAGCGAAGTATTCGTTGTCGGGATCGTTGCTCATGTTTATGAACGGCAGCACCGCCACCGATTTTGCCGCTGAGACGCTCTGCGCGGGAACCGTAACCGTATCGGTTGGCGTAGTGACGTTCCCGGACACCAGGGCCTGCCCGAACATCGCTATGCTCTTGTAGCGGGATGTCGTTTCCGTCGACATCGCCTTGGTGAGCGCCCTCTCGAGGTTCTCCGGGATGTTCGGCCTGATCGTCCGAACTGATTTGGGTGGCTCCGTGAATCGCTTCGACATCACCGCCTGAGGCGATGCGCCGGTGAACGGGCGCTCGCCACTCAACATCTCGTACAGCATGCAGGCAAGGGAATACTGGTCGCTGCTCCCGTCGAGATCGGTTGCGCCGGCGGCCTGCTCCGGACTTACGTAGGCGGGAGTGCCGATCATCATCCCCGTCTGGGTCAGAGTGTCAGTCCCTGTTCCGCTCAGGGCTTTCGCTATTCCGAAGTCCATCACCATCGCTTCGCCTTCGTACAGCATCACGTTCTCGGGTTTTATGTCGCGATGAACGATGCCTTGTCTGTGTGCGTAGTCGAGAGCCGATGCGATCGCGTTAGTGTGATGTACGGCTTCGTCAACCGGGAGCTGCTTCTGGCGGTCGAGCCGCTCGCGGAGTGACTCGCCCTCGACGTACGGCATGACGTAGTAGAGAAAACCGTCAGCCTCGCCTGAGTCGTAAAGCGGCAGGATGTGCGGATGATTGAGCCGCGCCGCCAGCTTTATCTCCCTGAGGAAGCGGTCTGGACCGAGCGAGCTCGCCAGCTCGGGATGCAGGACCTTGAGGGCGACGGTTCTGTCGTGTTTCGAATCCTGCGCCAGATAGACCGTGGCCATTCCCCCGCGTCCAAGCTCCCGGTCGACCGTATACATGTCGCGCAGGGCATTTTTCAACCGGTCGATCGGGGGTGCCGCGGGAATAGGCTGTTCCGTGATGTTGGGGACGGTGAACATGGCCGCGCCGTCTCACCGGGTCAAGAACGTTGAGGCGGCAGCGCTTCCGGCCGCAT
>JBPPMU010000008.1:0-2675 GCA_051306215.1 Gemmatimonadaceae bacterium
TCAACGAGATGATGGCGGCGAACAGCGGCCTCAGGTCGACCCTTCTGCAGACAGTCGGGGCAAAAGGATACGATGGCTTCGCAATCGCCCTTGTCGGCTAGCGCCGGTCACAACCTTGCAACGCGTAATACCATGCTCAACCACTCGATCCGAGCTGGTTTCGTCGCCCTCTCGATCGCCGCGGTGGCGGCCTGCAGCCGCGCAGACAATTCAGCGTCAGGCGACGCGACGCTTCCGCCGATTCCCGCCGACGTGCATTCACATGCGAGACCCCACGAGGCTCGCGTAACCCATGTCTCCCTCGACATAACTCCGGATTTTGCGACGAAGCGCATGTCCGGCACCGCACGACTTTCAATCGAAAAATCAGCCGACGCGGACAGCGTAATTCTCGACATACGCGACCTCGACGTTACTCGTGTGACCGACGCGGCCGGCAGGCCGCTCGGCTTCAGCGTGGGCACAAGCCGCGAATTCCTTGGCGCTCCACTGTCAGTCGCTCTCCCGGCCACGGGCGACACGATAGTTGTCGAATATTCGACTTCGCCTGCAGCCGCCGCCGTGCAATGGCTCTCACCCTCACAGACCGCGGGCGGAAAGCTTCCGTTCATGTTCACGCAGGGGCAGGCGATTCTCACGCGTACCTGGTTGCCAACTCAGGACGGTCCGGGAATACGGCAGACGTATGACGCGGTTGTCCGTGTTCCTGAGGGGATGCGGGCCGTGATGAGCGCCGAGCATGTGGATGCGGAACCAGTCAGGGACGAAAACGGGTTGAGCGTCTTCAGGTTCCGCATGGCACACGCGATCCCGCCATATCTGATAGCGCTTGCTGTTGGGGACCTCGCATTTCGCGCAATCGGCTCGAACACCGGGGTTTATGCGGAGCCGTCAGTTGTCGAGCGCGCTGCGAGCGAGTTCGTGGAAGTCGACAGGATGATAGAGGCCGCAGAGAAGTTGTACGGACCGTACAGGTGGGGAAGGTACGACCTGCTCGTGCTGCCGCCGGCTTTCCCGTTCGGTGGCATGGAGAACCCCATGCTCACGTTCGCCACGCCGACAATTCTTGCCGGCGACCGCTCGCTCGTGAGCCTCGTCGCACATGAGCTTGCGCACTCATGGTCGGGGAATCTCGTAACGAATGCGACGTGGGATGATTTCTGGCTCAATGAAGGCTTCACCAGCTACATCGAGTCGAGGATAATGGAGGAGCTAAGGGGCAAGCCGTACGCGGACATGCTGCGGCAGCTTGGCCGTCAGGACATGCTCGCCACCGTCGAGGAGCTTGGAACTGCCCGGGCGTCGGATACCCGCCTCAGGCTCGACCTCACCGGTCGCAACCCCGATGATGGCATGAACGACATCGCGTACGAGAAGGGGGCGGCTTTCCTCTACACCGTTGAGTCGGTGACCGGCCGGGACCGGCTCGACAAGTTCCTGCGGGAGTACTTCGACAACTTTGCCTTCAAGCCGATGAGCTCGGAAAGAATGGTCGCGTACATGAGGCAGAATCTTCTCACCGATGAAGAGGCGGAGCGGATCAACGTGCAGGAATGGATCTTCGAGCCCGGAGTTCCCGCGAACATCCCGCCCGTTCAGTCGGCGGCGTTCGCCGCTGTTGAGCAGAAGGTCGATGCCTGGAAGGGCGGGGCGACGGCGTCAACGCTCGAGGTGGGAGAGTGGTCGACGCACGAGTGGCTCCACTTCCTGAGATCCCTGCCGGACACAATATCGAGGGATCGCATGGCGGATCTCGACCGCACCTTCGGGCTGTCGACAAGCGGCAACAGCGAGATTCTGTTCGCGTGGTTCAGGAAGGCGATCGCGAACCGTTACGAGCCCGCGTTTCCCGCGCTCGAGAGATTCCTCCTGAGCCAGGGCCGCAGGAAATTCGTCGCCCCGTTGTTCGCTGATCTGGCCGCGACGGACTGGGGGAAGGCCATGGCGATGGACATATACCGGCGCGCCCGCCCCATGTATCACTCAGTCTCCACTGGGACAATAGATAAAACGCTCGGCTGGCCTGCCGGGGGCGGCCGGGCGCCTTGAGCAACCCGCCGCGAAGCGTTATCGCAACGCGGCTGTCAGCGGAACTCCGTCGATTTTTTCCGAGGGCTCGACCTTCAGCACGCGCGCGAGCGTCGGCGCGATGTCGACAGTCCTGACGAACGAGTCATAACGGCCCGGCTTGAAGCCGGGCCCGAGGAAGATCACCGGGACGTGACTGTCTGCATCGTAGGGTGATCCGTGCGATGCGACGAGCAGCGATGTCCACAGACTGCCGGGCGTAAGTGTCGCGACCAGTTCGACGTTCGTTTCGGGACCAAACTGGTGCCGCCACCGCCTTGCGATCGCATCGGTTCCATCCCGTGAGGCGTGGAGCGCCTTCATCCGGTCGACGCGCTGGACGCCCCAGGTTTCCTTAGCCGCGGCCTCGAAAGCGGCGATGACCGGCTCCGCTCCTCCCCTCGTGCGGGAGAAAGCTCCGCGGTCCATCAGGAATATCTGCTGGTCGACGTCTATCGCGTTCGAGTCGACCTTCAGCTCGGTCGCTTTCGCGCGCGCGATCGTCAGCGCATCGTCGAGATTCGTACGAGTCGGGATGGGTTCGGCAGTCCGGGAGGCAAGCTCGGGAATCGGTGTGAACCCGTGGTCGGCAGTGAAGACGACAACAA
>JBPPMU010000009.1:0-11351 GCA_051306215.1 Gemmatimonadaceae bacterium
GCTGTTCCTGAACGCGTTATCATGGTTGGCCATCCCCCTCACAACGGCCTGTTTTCCGGCCACTGCGACGGCCTCTGGTAAGGCGTTCTCCCAGAGCATCCTGCCACTGGGGTTGTTGGGATCTCGCGACACTTTGCGGAGGGCGCGACCCTGTCGGTGATGCTTCCGCGCCTTCCTCTTTTTCCTCGATAGACTCATAGTATTTTAGACTGAAGAGAGCGCCAAAGTGCGTTAGAGGCAGACAATGCGCCAGAGTATGGGTGATGATAACGCCCTTCAACGGGTTGGCCGACGCGGTCGAGTCGACTTCAGAGGGGCCTCCAACAAGAGCCCACCGCCAGGTCTCAGCGGGCGACTAATAGCCGCTGGACTTGTGTCGCAGACCACGAGCCTCCGCGCGGAGCCGGAAACCCACGGGCGTTCAACTCTCCCGCGATTTGCCTAAGAGAAGAGATCCCCGATTCTTGCCACTCCCGTATTTCCTTCCCCAAGTCCGCAGCCCGTTGTTTGGCGATCGCCTTCCTCCGCACCGCACTTGCCGCGGTTCCCTTCCTTCGCGCCGCTGCGTTCAGGTGCGCCGGGTTGCCAAGCCTAACTCCGCGAGCCCGAGCCGGATCCAGTGCTGCCTTTGTCCTCGCCTCCATTTGAGCCACTACATGATTAGCTACGAACGCTGTAAGTACAACTTGACCCCTGCTTCGAACGCCCGGATCTCGAGCGGTCAAATTGCACAGCTATTTTCTCCTATAGCTGGAAAGGGGATGCCCGCACAAAGAATTGCCGATCAAGATGCAGCACCTTCAGAATCGCGACTATTTCATCACTCACGTTTTCGAGCAACATTACTGCTCGACGATCCTCGCTAATTGTACGAATCTCACGAAGCACACTAACGGCCACTGAGTCGATTTCGGTTGCTGATGCGAGGTCGAGGACAATCACCTTTTCGCCTCCATTCAACGCGCTCTCGACCTTCATCCGCCAGCTATCGACTGTTCCGCGGTGGAAACCGCCCTCACACCGAATGCATTCCATGTCTAATCCTGAAAAGGGATGGCAGTCTACCATTGTGCCGGCAGGATTACCACTCCTGTCAACACTTTCCTACCTCCACGTCTAACGGTGGGACGGGGATTGACAACAGCCCTCCGTTTGTAGATAGTAAACAAGACACGAGACAGAGCTCAGCTGAGCTCGACACCGACATCGAAAGAAGCCCGCGACGATCGCTCTGGACGCCAGAGCAGAAACGTCGCGGGCTTTTTTTTCGTTCAACCCTTTGGAGGGGAGACTTTGACAAACGACATGACGGATCCCATGGAGCTGCCGCACATCGGCCGGATCAAGTGGAGCAAGATCAACTGGCTCCCGGAGTCACCGGATCAGTATGAAGACGGGCTTCCTCCCGACAAGGAAGAGGTGATGATTGTTCCGATAACGGGTGAAAGCGAAGCGATCGTAGTGATGGCGCACCAGTTTTCACCGGAGATCCTGATCTATACGGCGACGATCGTTAATGGCGTAATCGCCATGACGGATTCCATGACGGGATTCGTTTGCGCGATCCCAGCTGATATGGCGCGCCGTGTTTTCGACGCTCTTCTTGAGATGCATCGGATCGCTACACACGGGGACCTCGCCCGAATGGACGGAATCGAGGAAATCCGCTTCAAGCCTCGGAGGCCGGTGCGACCGAGTCGAAACTACCTCGCGTTGCTGAAGCCTGGGGCCGATCAGGACGGAAATCGGGAGGGCATATTCTTCGAGTTCGAGCGGGCGAACGGAACGCTGTCGATGTACTCGGGGCCGGCGGAGCAACTCGATCCATTCGGTGAGCTGTGCGCACATAACGCGTATGGCGATACCTGCGCGGCTGAGGCGATTCTGACGGTGCCGGTCGGCGACGTGCCCGCTATCGCTTACGCTATCCTGAAAGTTCACCGTCGGACGCGCGAGCACGACTATCAGGGCCCGGACGCTGGCCTGCCCGACGGCTCCCGTGCTCTATAGGCCGACACGAAATCGCATCAGTGCGAACCGATGGGATCCGGGTATTTTTTGACGTTTCTTCACCGCAACAGCCCTAGTCAACTTGACGTTCGTGCCGTTGACGATCATTTCGGGAAGAATGCAATGCACCAAGCGGAAAAGTGTGCTGCACCGAAGTGGCAAAGTAGGGTGCGCCGCTAGGGATGCTCCGGGTTACTGGACCGCGTTGATCATGTCGAAGATAGGCAGGTACATGGAGACGACCATGCCGCCAACCACGATACCCAGGAACACGATCATTATCGGCTCGAGCAGCGACAACAGGTTGCTGACAGCGGCGTCCACTTCCTCATCATAGAAGTCGGCGATCTTCGACAGCATCTCGTCGAGTCCACCGGTCTGCTCACCGACCGAGATCATCGAGATAACCATCGGCGGGAACACACCCGACTTCTTGAGCGGCTGAGCGATCGTGTCACCGCCGGCGATGGACGCCCGGGACTCCATGATCGCATCCTGAACCACCCGGTTGCCAGCCGTTTTCGCCGTAATCTCGAGGCCGTCGAGGATGCTGACACCCGAGCTGACGAGCGTACCGAGTGTACGGGTGAAGCGTGAAACTGCCGACTTCCTGAGAACGTCGCCCAGCACTGGCACGCGAAGCAGCATCCTGTCGATCTGGAGCTTGCCGTTCGAGGTGGCATGGTACCGTTTGATCATGAAGAATCCGCCGACCATGCTGCCGAGCACCACCCACCAGTAGGCGTTGAGGAACCGGGACATTCCCATGACGATTCGCGTCGGCAGGGGAAGCGCGAGGCCTGCAGAAGCGAACAGGCTCTCGAACACGGGAATGACGAAGATAAGGAGCACCGTGATCGCGATCGCGGCCACCGACATGATCACGCCCGGATAGATCATCGCGCCCTTCACCTTCCTGATGAGCGCATCGTTCTTCTCGAGGAATGTCGCGAGGCGCATCAGGATCGTGTCGAGGATACCGCCGGCTTCACCCGCGGCGACCATGTTCACGTACAGGTTCGAGAACGCCTTCGGATGCTTGGCCAGGGCATCTGAGACGGTATTGCCGGACTCGACGTCGAACACGACCTTCCGCATTATGCCCGCGAGCGTCTTGTTCTCGCTCTGATCGGCAAGGATGGTCATTGCCTGCACGAGCGGAAGACCTGCGTTGATCATCGTCGAAAACTGGCGGGTGAGAACGACGATGTCCTTCGTCTTGATGTGCCCCATGCGCGGCTTCTTCGGGGTCGCCTCGTCGATCTTCACGACGTTCAGCCGCTGCCGCCTGAGCTGCGCTATCACGTCGTCGCGTGACGGTGCCTCCAGCGTCGCGGTGCGCATCTCGCCCGCAAAAGAGCGGGCAGTGTATGTAAACGTCGCCATCCTCAGATCTCCATTACGTCAATGAGAACTCCGCCAACCGCCCGGCGCCCCCTCTCGGCCGCCGGAACGGTGACGGATCCTGCTATCGCTTCGAGAGCCCGCCGGTGAGCGGCCGCGAACCTGGCGCGGCCTTCTGTTCAGCCTCCGGATCCTTGCCGATCATCCGGTTGAACTCGTCCTGTGAATTCGTTACGCGCAGCGCCTCGTCGAGCGTGATGTCGCGGCTCATGTAGAGCGCGTACAACGCGTCGTTGAGAGTCTGCATTCCAAACTTCTTTCCCGCCTGCATCGACGAGTAGATCTGGTGGACCTTGTCATCGCGAATCAACGCGCGAATCGCCGGAGTGACGACGAGAACCTCAGCCGCCATCGCCCTGCCCCTCCCGCTGGCCCTGGGCACCAGTGTCTGCGTCACTATCCCCTCGAGCACGAAAGCAAGCTGCGCCCGAACCTGGGACTGCTGATGCGACGGGAAAACGTCGATGATTCTGTTTATCGCCTCGGCAGCCGAGTTGGTGTGGAGCGTTGCGAAGGCGAGGTGACCGGTTTCTGCAATCGTGAGAGCCGCCTGGATCGTCTCCAGATCGCGCATTTCACCGATCAGGATCACGTCAGGATCCTCGCGCAACGCGTACTTCAGGGCCGTCGCGAACGACTTCGTGTCGGTCCCTACCTCACGCTGGTTGATGAGACATCCCTGATGCTTGTGGATGAACTCGATCGGGTCCTCGACCGTGATTATGTGGCCCTTTCTCTCGCGATTTATCTTGTCGATGAGCGCGGCGAGGGTTGTCGACTTTCCCGAGCCCGTCGGTCCGGTCACGAGAACGAGACCACGCGGTTTCTCCGCCATCTTCGCTATCGCCGCGGGAAGCCCGAGGTCCTGGAATGTCCTGATGGAGAACGGGATCTGCCTGATGACCATCGAGACGCAGCCGCGCTGCTTGAAGCAGTTGCCACGGAACCGGGCTAGACTTGCGATGCCGAACGAGAAGTCGAGCTCGTCCTCGGTCTCGAAGCGCTTTTTCTGGTTCTCGGTGAGAACCGAGTAGGCGAGCTGAAGCGTGTCCTTGGGAGTGAGCACACCGCCAGTGCGGGCACTCGTCATCTCGCCATCGACCCTGAGCTTCGGGGATTCGCCTGCAACTATATGAAGGTCGGATGCCCCGATCGTCACCATCTCCTCGAGGAGGGTCCGGAGATTCAGGCCCATCGCCGGCGGCGCCCGCCCCACTATCGGGTGCGGCGGCGGTGCCTCGGGGACTCCCGGGGTTTTTGCGGCTTCGGGGGCTGCTGGTGCGGCCATTGGTGCGCTCATGCCATCCTGCCTGATTTATGAGTCATCGCTAAGAGACGAGCGAAGGGCGGCATTAGATACTCGTCTCGCGGACCACGTTGTCGAGCGAGGCGATCCCCTTGATCACCTTCAGCCACCCGTCCATCCGGAGCGTGAGCATCCCTTCGGCTATCGCGGCTGTGGCGATCTCCGCCGCCCCGACCTGTTTCATTATCAGCTTCCGCAGCGACGGGGTCATGTTCATCGTCTCGTAGAGACCCTGGCGGCCCTTCGTGCCGGTCCCCTGGCACGCCTCGCAACCCTTCCCCTTGAAGAAGGGCAACTCGCCGATTGGCGTGTCGAGCGTGACCTTGGCCAGATGCGGGGCCGCAAACTTCGTCGCGCGGGGCTTCGCGTCGGCAAGCGCGACGTCGCTGAACTTGAGATCGCGAAGGGTCATCTTCGGGTTCACCTTCGCCACGGCCAGCTCGGCATCCTCGGGAACGTACTTCGTCGCGCAGAACACACAGACCTTGGGGACGAGCCGCTGCGCGACGATGAGGTTGATTGCCGATGCGACGTTGAAGCTCTCGATGCCCATGTCGAGAAGTCGGGTGACTGTCTCCGGTGCAGAGTTTGTGTGAAGCGTCGAGAGAACGAGGTGGCCTGTGAGCGCTGCCTTCGTGGCGATGCTCGCCGTCTCCAAGTCGCGGATCTCGCCCACCATGATGATGTTCGGATCCTGCCTGAGGAACGCGCGGAGCGCGGCCGCGAAGGTCATCCCGATGTCCGCCCTGACGAGCACCTGGTTTATGCCGAACAGGTTGTACTCGACCGGATCCTCGGCCGTCATGATGTTGACGTTAATGTGATTTACCTTGGACAGGGCCGAGTACAGCGTCGTGGTCTTACCCGAGCCTGTCGGTCCCGTCACGAGGACCATGCCGTACGGATTCGCGATCGCGTCGAAGATCTCGCGCTCGGCCCGCGGTTCGATGCCGAACGTACCGAGGTCGAGCGTGAGGTTCCCCTTGTCGAGAATTCTCAGAACGACCTTCTCTCCGAAGAGAGTCGGCAGCGTCGAGACGCGATAATCGATCACGCGGCTGAGGATTTTCAGCTTTATGCGCCCGTCTTGCGGGACGCGCCGCTCGGAGATGTTCAGGTTCGCCATGATCTTGAATCGGGATATCAGGGCGGACCTGAGCTTGAGAGGGGGCTTCATGATTTCCTGAAGCACGCCGTCGATCCTGTAGCGCACGCGCAGCTCGTGCTCGAAGCACTCGAAGTGAATGTCCGAAGCCCCCCGGGCGACCGCATCGGTGAGGATGGCGTTGATGAGCTTGACGACCGGGGCGTCCTGGACCGCGATAGACAGCGCCGCGGCCGACATCTCCTCTTCTATCTGCTCGACTACCTCGACGTCGGCGTCACCGAACCTCGAGATGTCCTTGAGCAGAGTCTCCATCTGCGCTTCGTTCGACTCGTAGTAGCGCTCGATCGCGTTGCGGAGCGTGTACTCGCCGGCGATGACGGGGAAGATGTCGCACCGGGTGATGAACTTGAGGTCTTCGACCACCGCGGTTCCGGTGGGATCGACCATTGCCACAGTGAGGGTCCGGCCATCGCGCTTGAGGGGGAGCACGAGGTACTTCGTCGCCATGTCGTTGGGGATCAGTCGGGCGATCTTGGGGTCGACCTCGAAGTTCGCGAGATCGACGGCCGGCATGCGGTACTGTCGGGCGAGCATCCGCGTCATCTCGGTTTCCTTCACGTACCCGAGCTTGACGAGGTTGTAGCCTACACGTGTGCCGTTCTCCGCCTGTTCCTGGAGGGCATGGTTCAACTGCTCGCGCGTGATCATTCCTTCGCGTACGAGCATATCCCCGATTCTCTCGGAGATTACGGCAGGTGCTGTCACTTCGCGCTATCCCCCCGACGGGATCGCCGCCTGCCCGGTGGCGGATCGGACGAGCCCGCAGTTTCTGTGTAGGAAGGACGCGGGTGAAGCGAAAAGGTTACGCTCGAATCGATACGGGCGGCGAGCTTCGGCCCAATCCCCTTTACCCTCTGGAATCCGTCGAGGCTGCCGAAAGGCCCGAGGCTGTCACGATTTGCGACTATCCGCTTCGACAGGGCGGGCCCGATATAGCGGAGAGTCTCGATTTCATCGGCGGAAGCAATGTCCAGATCGATTATTGCCGGAATGACTTCTGCCGGCGGCTTCTTCCCGCGACCACCCTTTTTTTTCCTGCCAAGCTTGCGGACCGAATCGACTGCCGAGATCTGGCGCTCGATTGCGGCCTTCGCCCGGGGATCGACCGCATCGGGCCCGGAGACGGCGCGCGCGACCCTGACTCCGCTTCCAAGAAGCAAAACTCCGCTGAGGAACAGGAGCGCCTTCCGTTCGCCCGGTGTGGCCATGACTGAGACTATCCGGCGCCACTCGGCGGTGCCTCATCCCATGGGGGCTCGTGAAATCATTCGACCACAGGACCAACGGGGAAATCCAGAGGCCTTCGGCGCCCCAACTGTTTTGACGGCGGCTGTTCTCGACGTTCGCTCCATTCGCATCCTCCGCGCTATCTCAGCAGCGCCTCCGCGACCTCACCGACAATCGACAATGACCGCGCCGAGATCTTATCTATGGTATCAGAGCGGCGATGATGGTGCGGATAGTCGATATCTATAACATTTATCACCCGCATCCCCGCCCGGAGCAGCGGGATGTGATCATCGGTGATCCCTCCCATCTCCTCGTTAACAAAAACATCACCGTGCCCAAGCTCGGCAGCGATCCGCCAGACCCTGTCGACGACCTCGGGCGCGCCCTGAAGCGAGTAGCCCTCCTTCTTCAGGCGAAGGTCGTTGTCGCCGATCATGTCCCACACGACTCCGAAGATCGGCATGTATGCCGAGTCGGGCGGGTTCCGCGAGAAATAGGTTGAGCCGATCAGGACGTCGAGGAGCTTGTCGTCGAACTCGCCCCAGTCTTCCCCGTCCACGAACAGGAAGTCGACGCCGAATGTCGGCGGGGCGTTCTTCAACGCGTCGCCAAGCGCGACAAAAAGGCCGACGCCTGACGCTCCATCGTTAGCGCCAGGGACTGGCAGCTGCCGGTCAGCGAGATTCTCGGCCTGGTCGCTTTTCGGACGTGAGTCCCAGTGAGTGACGTAAAGGATCCGGTCCCGCGCCCCAGGATTGTATCGCGCGATGATATTTCGCATCGGAAGCTCGATGCCGTCCTGCGTCACATGTATCCAGGTCTGGACCACGACGGTGTCGGCCCGCGCCCGCATCTGCTCCACTATCCAGTCACCAGCACGCTGCGCGGCTGGGGAACCGGGAACGCGCGGGCCGAAGCCCACCTGGGCCGCGGCGTAGCGGAGGGCCGACTCGCCATCGAAGTCGCCGGCCTTCGGTGCCCGGTCGCATGAGGCAATCGAGACTATCACCGCCGCGGCAGTGACGATGGTTCGTAACATCGTTCTCCATTTCCTTTTCACTTCAGCTCCCCGCCAAAAAACTGGAGGTGCAGGACGGCGCTGAGCACGGTCTGGGTGAATTTGCGATTGAGGTTTTCGTCGAAGCTCTCGACCCTCGAGAAGATGAAGCTTGACGAGAGATTTTCTGCAACGTCAGTGTCTGCGCTGAAGCTGAACGCCCTCCGCCCGTTGTCGGTGAGCCTGCTCTCCCGGCTCAAGGCCAGCGGGTTGAGGACGAAGTTATCACCATGCGTGTCCTGGTAGCTCAAACGCGTCCTTATGTCGCTCCTGAGCTTCCAGTCGGGCGGAACCGCCCACGGCTTCGACAGCTCGACGCTCACGTCGCTGTTTCCGCTTCGCGAGCTGAGCCCGGGGCGGCGCTCACGTCTTTCCGAGAGCGCGTAACCGACGCTTGCCGACACAGGCCGCTGGCCGGCGAAGATCACCGAGATGCTTGCCGGGAAGCTCCGCACCAGGGTTTCGCCGCGGTCCCTGACGAATGCCGCCTGGACAACATCGGGGTCGCCTGCCGGATCCCCGGTCGTGAACTGCGGCCGGTCGGGCTGTCTGCTGTTCACCTGCCTCGTCTGGACGGCTCGGGCCGTTCCTCCGATACTCGATATCACGCCGCGCAGTCGATCGGGCTTCATGCTCCACCTGAGCGACAGGTCGGGGAACACTACCTGGGTCCCATCCGTCACAGCGTGTGAATCATCGAGCCGGCGGGTCCAGTTGCGGGCGCTTATCATCTGATAGCGGTTCGCCAGGGAAGCCCCGAATGGCAGTGAGATCGTATGATTCGCGGAGACCTGGTTGACCAGACCGGCGCTCGAAGCCGGAGAGCCCGATATCTCGCGGAACCGGCCGACGTTCCCGAACGCAAGCTGGTACGACAGCGGGGCTCCCGAAGGTGCCTGATCGAAAACGGAGATCAGGCTGCGATTGTAGTTCACGTCAATGGGCTGAATGGCAGTCAGCAGCCGGTGCATCCACGTCGAGCTATCGATATGAAGTTTCGCCGCCTGCGGCAGGTCGAGCGTCACGCCGGCAGTGGTTGTCTGGCTGCTCCCGAGGCGCCGGGGAAGGCGGAGGCCGCCCGTGGTATCCTGCAGCCTCAGGAAACTGAGCGTGTTAGGATCGCGCAGCATGTTGAACGAGCTTCCGATGTCAATCCTCGGCCTCACCCAGGATGAGAACTTCGGCGTGAAGTTGAATCCCGCCTGCATCTCCCGCTCGCGCTCGAGCCCGGCATCCGCGCCGAACACTCTCACGCGATCGCTCCCGGTTATGACGCCGAGCGCGCTCTCGTCACCATAGCCGCGCAGATCCCGCACCGAGTTGAAGTCGAGCCTGCCCGAGAGAGATCCGGTCGGCCGCAGGACCAGTGACGTCCCGTTTCTCCACGTGCTCGTGAGCCCGTCCGTCCTTCTCGGGACGTCATCTATGGCGGAAGCGGGTTTCAGAAACACGAACCTCGCATCGTCGCCGCGCGTATACACGCTCGTAAGGTGAAGCTCGGCGGGAGCCCACCGCGACAATTGAGGCAGGAGCGCACGGGAGATGTTGTAGTCGAGCCCGACAGTGAGATTTTTCGCCCGGCCATCCTCGTATTCGGTACGCGCATTTCCGGATGTATAACTTCCCGCCAGGGTCAGGTGGTTGAGAATCGGGGCAAGCATCGAGTTCGCCATCGGAGTTGCGCGTGAAACCCCGAATGTCACCGACGTGGCAGACGATTTCGGTGTTCTGAGACCGTCGATGATGTCGCCTTCGACATCAGTGCGTGATACGAACAGCGGATCGCTCGACGACGACGCATAATTGAGGCTTACTGGAATCGACCAGCCGAAACCCCGCGGCAGCAGCTTCTCGAGATGGAAAGCCGAGCTGACGTTGATGTGATTGTCGGTGAGGAAACTCGGCTGCTCCGCGAGCTGCCTGAAGTGAGGATCCCTTCGAGTCATGCTGAATCGGATGTCGGCGAAGTCGCTGGCGATGACCGATACAGCGAGCTGCCCGGCGAATCCTGCGGCATCGACAACTCCGCCGAGGCGGATATCGTCGACCCAGAGCTCGAGAGTGTCACCGGGCGCGATTGGCCTGAAAGATCCGCCGACCCCCGTGCGAATCATCCCGACAGCGAGTTCCTGAACAGCGGCAAGATTCGGCGGAGTGACGCCCGGATCGGATGTGTACGCGATGTATCCATCGTTGCACGCGACGTAGCGGCTCCCGCTCTGCGGCAGCGGAGTGTTGGCGATGAGAACCGAGTCGAGGCCGGTGCACGAGTTGCGCGAGCGCCCCTGCAGGTAAGCGTTCTGGATCTCGGCACGCAGCCGGAATAGCTGCTCGAAGTCGACCTTTATTTCAGGCAGCCAGGCCGACCTGTCGGCTCCGCCGTTCAGTGACGTCCGGTAGAAATAGAAGTTGTCAGGGTCGCGTCCGATCTTGACGTAGAACTGAAGATCGCCATCGTCGCCCCACCCGTTGCGTACGCCGCGGGCCCAGAGCCGGAGCTCCTTGTAGGCCATGAAGTTCTTCTCGCCTTCGGGAAAGCGGAAATACGCCTCAGCGCGGTCGAAACGCTCGAGCCCGCCGGCGGTGAGGCGAAGGGAGCGCTCGTTTATCTGCACGCGATTAGTCTGGAAGTTGCTGCGCTTGGTATCCGGCTCGTCGATGACTCCCGGCGGCGACTCGTAGCTGACGCCGCTGGCCAGCCCGCGGTCCTGCGTACCGATGACCCCTGCGGTGACATGGCCCCCGCCCTGGACTTCCGCCGCGATTCCGCGCAGTGACGCATCACTCCTCTTGAGCCAGGGCGCGCCGGTAAGCCTGAGGCGGGCAATGGGTACTTGCGTAAACTCTCCGTCAGTCGCTCCCGCTCCGGAAATCATGGTGACCCTCAACGCGCGCATCCTCCGAAGAAGCGGAGACCCGATCGAGTCGTCGGCAGTCCTGAACGGAACGCGAATGAGAACCCAGCACCTGTCCTCTACGGGTGGACCGACGACCGTCCGCACACTCGGCCCGCATCGGCCGATGCGCGTGTAAGACGCCGTGTCGGCAAGATTCACGATGTACCGGCGGAGCTGCTCCGATTCCCGTTCGGCACTCGTGAGATTCAGGACATTGTCTGAATCGAGGTCCTCTTCGTCGAGGCGATTGTTGCCAACAGTACAGTTTGTCCGTGAATC
>JBPPMU010000010.1:0-12323 GCA_051306215.1 Gemmatimonadaceae bacterium
TGAAGTGCGGCGTCTCCAGGAGGGCACGGCGAGAGTGGGAATGGTCGGCGACGGGATAAACGACGCCCCCGCGCTCGCTCAGGCCGATGTCGGGATCGCGATCGGGACTGGCACCGACGTCGCTATTGAAGCTTCCGACATCACGCTGTTGAAAGGTGATCTGCGCGGCGTCGTAACTGCGATCGCATTGTCGAGATCGACGATCCGCACGGTGAAGCAGAATCTCTTCTGGGCATTCATCTACAACGTGATCGGCATACCGATCGCTGCCGGCGTGCTGTATCCGGTAACCGGATGGCTTCTCTCGCCGGTGATCGCGAGCGCCGCGATGTCACTTTCCAGCGTATCAGTCGTTACGAACAGCCTGCGGCTGAGACGATTCCGTCCGCCGATGGCGTCGCCAGGGAGGGCAGCATGATCGACAGCACAGAGATTTCCGTCATTGCCGGAGCCGCTGCACTCATCGGCTTCATTGTCTGGTATTTTTTCGGTGAGCGCGAAGCCGTTGCTGCTTCGCTCTCGGAGAAAGGTGTGCAGGAGATAAAGGTGACAGTGAAGGGAGGTTATTCCCCCGACGTCATCGTCGTGAAGCAGGGTGTGCCGGTGAAGCTCGATTTCTACCGCGATGAGACCGCATCCTGCACCGAGCAGGTAGTTTTCGGTGACTTCGGCATCGCGCGGGATCTCCCCGCGTTCAAGACGACGTCTATCGAGTTCACTCCCGACAAGCCCGGAGAATTCGTGTTTGCCTGCGGAATGAACATGGTCCGTGGCAAGCTCGTTGTTGAGCCTCAGGGAGCTTAGTTTTCACCGCAACGCACAAAGGAAAAGTCGTGCACATCAGCACAAGATCGACATACGTGTTTCTCCCGCTCGCGGGAGCAATCATCGCCGTGACCGCAGCCCTCGCGTACAGTAACAGCGCGCGCGCTGGAATCCCCGGCGCTGACCCAGATTCAGCTGCGGTAGTCGCGGTTGTGAATCAGTATCACGCAGCTCTTTCCTCCGGCGACAGTACAGGGGCGCTCGAGCTTCTCGCCGACGATGCGATAATCCTCGAGAGCGGAGGAACCGAGACCAGGGCCGAATACCGGTCCCACCATCTTGCCAGCGACATCGCGTTTGCGCGGGCGGTGAAGTCAGTGCGAAGCCCTCTTGCCGTATCGGTTGACGGCAACGTCGCATGGATCAGCGGCACCAGCACAACCACTGGTGAATTCAACGGCCGCCCGATCAACTCGGCGGGCGCCGAGTCGATGGTCCTCACGAAGAGCGGCGACAGCTGGAAGATAAGGTCGATCCACTGGTCATCGCGGAACCGGCGGCCCGCCTCCTGACCCACGGCTCGGCACGCGAGCGCTTTCTCGTTTTCAGGCGCTCGCAGAAAAAAGCGCCGCCACTCGTTCACGAGACGGTCACTACCCGCGGACTCGAGTTCGCGGTTTTCCGGAGCGCCCCGGTCGAGGGCGCGTTGCCGCTCCTCTGCATCAACGGAGGGCTGCACTTCGGCCATGATGTGCTGTGGCCCGCCCTGGCTCCTCTCGCCGAGCGGCGACAGCTGGTATTTTTCGATCAGCGCGGGCGGGGGAGGTCGCAGTCACCTCCGGGAATTCGGAAAGCGCGGATCGAACACGATGCCGGCGATGTAGCGGCAGTTCGCGCCGCCCTCGGCATCGACCGGTGGAACGTCCTCGGCCATTCGTGGGGCGGAGGAATCGCGATGCTCTCGACAGCGAAGGATCAGGATGCGGTGAATCGGCTCGTCCTCGTTGACGCAGTCGGACCAACGAGCGAATGGCTGTCGCGGCTGCATTCCGCCGCAGTCGCACGGCTCGAAGGAGAGAGGAAACAGACTCTCGAATCGCTGGATCCTCGCCGGCTTCATGATGATGACATTGCTACGCACGCTGCTTACACCTCCGCTTTGTATCCGGCATGGTTCCACGACCGGGATTTCGCCGCGATTTTTTCGTCGCCGAGGGCGAACAGTGCGGCCGGAGCGGCAGTTGCTGCTGCGCTGCGGAGGGAGGGATATGACTGGACGCCCGAGATCGCGTCGATAAAGGTTCCAACTCTCATACTGCACGGCGAAGGCGACATCCTCGGGCTCGATGTCCCGGGCTCGCTGGCGGAGCTCATTCAAGGGTCCGAAGCAGCAATAATCCAGAATGCCGGTCACATGCCGTTCTGGGAAGCGCCTTCTGAATTCTTTCGCAGGGTTGAAGGTTTCCTGACGCAGTGACTTTCCTTCAGTGACGGACTTTTTCTTGCACCCTCGCGCCTCATGTCCCCAGGCGAAAAAACAAACGGCGACGTTTACGACGTCGCGATAGTTGGTGGTGGTCCCGCGGGTTTGTCCGCGGCTCTATGGCTGGCCCGCTACCTCCACAGGGTTGTCGTCGTTGACGCGGGCGATCCCCGGAACTGGGAGACAAGGGGAATCAACGGGATTCTCGGGTCACAGGGGATCAGGTCGCCTGAGCTGCGCGGGCAGGGTCGCGACGACTCCCGGCGTTTTGGAGCCGAGTTTATTGACGATGAGGTGACCGAGGTCGAGAACCTGAATTCGGAGAGATTCAATCTCATTCTCGAGAAACACGGAAAGATCGCCGCACGAAGATTGTTGCTGGCGATCGGTATCAGGGATATCTGGCCGGACATTCCGGGGCTCGGTGAGTGCTACGGCGAGACCGCACACGTATGCCCCGACTGCGACGGATATGAGACCCGCGGCTGCAGGACAGTCGTTGTAGGATCCGGAAGGAAGGCAGTCGGCATGGCGCTCAACCTCACGACGTGGACTGACCAGATAGTCATCTGCACGAACGGGGAGCCTGCCAACATGACGCAGGGTTATCTGAAGAAGCTGAAGGCGCTCAACATCCCCGTCATCGAGGCAGAAGTAAGCCGGATCACGTCGAGCGATGGGGAGATCCGCTGCATAAATCTCGAGGGCGGGATGCAACTCGATTGCCAGCGGCTGTATTTCGCGATCGGGCAGTATCCGGCTGACGATCTAGGGGCTCAGCTCAAGTGCAAGAGAGATGATGACGGGCACATTGTCGTCGACGACAAATATCACACGAGCGTGCTTAACGTTTTTGCGGCGGGCGACATAGTGCCCGGTCCACAGCTCGCGATCGCTGCAGCGTCAGATGGGGCTATCGCGGCTCTGGCGATTCATTCGTCTCTCGTCCCTGAGGGACGGAAGCTCGATTAGTCGACACCCCGGAATACGGGGAAGCGCCGAAAACCTGAGCCTGTCGCATTCAGCGCCCCGCTCGGAGCGCTGAGCTACGGCGCAAATGAACAAGGGAATAGGTGCCAGCAGCCAGCTTAGTCAGCACTCAGCAGGGAGCGTTACCATCACGCGGAAGAAACCTGACGACAAAACCAACGACCAGCTCCATGCTTCCGGCTAGCTAAGCTGTCGGCTGGCACCTCTTCCTTTGTTCGGTTGCGAAGTAGCGGAAAGCTTCGAAGCTGGTTGCTCGATGCCCACCGGCTGCATCACTCAGTAGTTCACCACCTGAGCGTCACCGCGTGCTGCTTGTTCCCTCGCACGACATGCAGCCGCAGCAGCGGCTCCGGCGAGATCCGCATGAAATGCGCAAGCTCGCTCGGCGTCTCGAGCCTCTCTGAATTCACCCTCACGATAACGTCGCCGCTTTTGAGCCCGGCCTCACCGGCCGGCGTCCCCATAGCGACGTTGACTACGAAGACACCCGATCCCTTTACTCTCAGCGCCTGTCGCAGACCATCGTTGAGCTGAGTGAGCTCCGCGCCCGCGAGAAGAATACTCGGTGACCCCGGCCCCCTTATCATCGGCGCCAACGTGATCCCCGGCGACATCAGCGCCCCCGTGCGTGTCGTGATGTTGACCTCCTGCCGCCCCCTCACTGCGGGGCCGGATGGGACGGGGCCGATCATCGATATCTCGGTATGGCCCGACGTTCCAACCGGACGCTCCGCCACTGTGAGCGTGAGAGTTCGCGTTTTGTCATCGCGCTTGTACCGGAACACCACCTTCTTCCCCGGGACGAGAATGTCCTGCATCGGGATCGGGTTCTTCCTCAGGTCCTGCGAGTTGAGCGAAATGATGATGTCGCCCGACTGGAAGCCGGCGCGCTGCGCGGGAGAACCGGGATCGACGGATTCGATTACGGGATAATCGCTGAACACCATCCCGCCCGAGTTGGTGCTCGTGCCGATGCCGGTCGTCATGACTATTCCCACCCAGCCGCCTGACCTGTTCTGCGCTTTTCCCTTCGTGGGAGCGAGCGCCAGGACGACGACGAAACCGATTGCAATCGAACGAATGAACCGCATTGCCCGCACCTCTAGAACCTGTTCATGCTCGCGCTCGCCGGGAGGACTGTACCCAGCTGGCGAAGAGTTGCCTCGCGCGCGCCGACTGTCGCGAGGTAGTACTGGTTGATCACCGGATCCTGCGGCGCCTGCTTCAGTGCGACACGCATCTCCGACATAACGTTGTCGAGCGCCGCCAGCCTCGTGCGGTACTGGTCAGTCGATGGAGGCATCGGGATCTCGTTGTTGTTTGCCGACAGGTATTCAGACGCCTGCTGGTATTCCTCGCCAGCGCGGTTGAGAACTTCCCATGCCTGCTCCGGCGAGCTGAAGTTGATCGGTCCATCGGAGGTGAGCGAAGTGGAAGGCGAGGCCGGGTTGCCCTGGGTCGCATCCATCGCGACAACTGGAGAGGAAGCTGGCTGAACCGGAAGCACCGGTGCTCCGGCGCTCGCGCGGCCGCCTGCGGCACCGCCTGCGACCAGCACGAGGGCGGCGGCTATCCTGAGCATAGGGCTCGACGAGAACCGGGAAAATGTCGATTCCCTTATCAGGCCCTCAGCTCGCAACCTGTCCGCGAGGGAGTCCCAGTCGGTCAGCGGCGGCGCGCCCAGCGAGCGCTCGCGGGCGACGATGTCGTCGAGTGCGTTATCAGAGAGAGGCTGCATGTGTCATTCCCGTGCCGGCAGTTGATTCGTCTACGAGGTGCGCCAGCAGCCGGCGAAGCTTGGCGCGTGCCTTGAACAGTTGCGATTTCGACCCGCCCGACGTGATCCCCAGCTCCTTGCCTATCTCGTCGTGCGTGTAACCCTCGATGTCGTGGAGCACGAACACAGTCCGCGCGCCGGGTGACAGCTTGTTCATCGCTTCGTCAATCGATTCGGCGAGGAACGTCCTGTCGCTGTCGCCTTCGACGAAAGCGCTGTCGTCCTCGATTTCAGTTTCCAGCTTTGCAAGCCGCTTGACCTTCCTCAGAGCGTTCAGAGTCCGGTTGACCGCGATCCGGTGCGCCCAGGTCCCGAACTGGGATTCACCCCTGTAGCCGGGCAGCGCGCGGAATATCTGGATCCAGACCTCCTGCGCTACATCGGCCGCGACATCATGGTCACCGCAGAGCCTGCGGACGACCGCGTCGATGTGCGGCGAATGGCGCAGCCAAAGCTGGCGCATCGCCGCCTCATCGCCTTTCATGGCGCGTCGGAGGGTTATCTCGTCGGTCTGCATGCCGTCCTCAAGTTAGTCACCGGCATTGGGCCGGGGGTTGCAGGGGACCGGGGTTCAGTATGGGGCCGGACCTGCATGCAAACAAATGATGTCGCGGCAAGAAAAAAGTTGTGGCGAAATCCGGAACCGATGTTATAGTGGACACCCGTGACGATCGCCGGGAACGGTCGTCACTCCCTCACAAGTCGTTGTCGTTGGCCCACTTCCGTGGGCTTCAGGCCAGTTTCCCGGAACATGGCTGCCGTGTAGCAGTATTAGCAGGAAAGGAGTTGGATGTGCTGAAGGTAATTGTAACCGCCCTCACGCTCGGTTCAGGTGACGGTCTGCCCTCCAAGGCACCCGATGCTGTGGGAATGTCCGCATCGCGTCTCGAGTCAATCGACCGGGTCGTGCAGAGCGGCATCAAGGCCGGCGGTTACCCGGGAGCCGCGGTGGTTGTCGGCCGCAAGGGAGCCTCCGTCTGGCAGAAGGGCTTCGGCAAACTCTCCTGGTCGCCGACCGACCTCAACGTCGAAGCCGACAATACCATCTACGACGTCGCATCGCTGAGCAAGGTCGTCGGAACGACGACCGCGATAATGCTTCTCTACGACGAGAAGAAAGTGGATCTCGACGCACCAGTCTTCCGATACCTCCCTGCGTTCTCGGGTGGACTCAAGGACAAGGTTACAGTTCGCGACCTCCTGACACACCGCTCCGGACTTCCGGCCGGCCGCGACCTGTGGCGCAGGGCGAGAAGCCCGCAGGAAGCGCGCGACATGGTGCTCTCCTCGGCGCTCACGTACAGGCCAAATGAAGGGTACGTCTACTCCGACCTCGGAGCTGATGTCCTGGGGATGATCGTCGAGTCAGTATCGGGACAGCGACTCGACGTCTTCCTGTCGCGGCGCGTCTTCGCCCCGCTCGGCATGCGTAACACCTTTTATCGCCCGGCTGATTCGCTTCGGCATAGAATCGCCCCGACAGAGGTGACACCTCCGCGAGGTTACCCGATCCGCGGCGAGGTTCACGACGAGAACGCCTACGCTCTCGGTGGAATCGCCGGGCACGCGGGATTGTTCAGCACCGCCGCCGATCTCTCGATTTTTGCGCAGATGATGCTCAACGGCGGCACCTACGACGGCGTCCAGATCATGAGCGACTCTACCGTCTCGCTTTTCACGCGGCGCACAGCGGGCCACCGCGCACTCGGGTGGGACACGGCAGATGGTGATTATGGGTCGGGCAGATATCTGACCGAAAGGGCTTACGGCCACACGGGCTACACTGGCACTTCGATCTGGATAGACCCTGACCGGCAGATGTTCGTAGTGCTGCTCACGAACCGCGTCCACGCGTCGAAGGCCCAGCGCCCGGCAAAGATCATCGCCGACGTGCGGTCGGATCTTTCCGATGCGGCGGTCCTCGCCGTTATGGATGGCCCGACTCCGGTTCTTGCCATGCCTGCCGCGTTCCGCGCGGATCAGGAGATCGGGTGGACAAAGCCGAAGCCGGTTCGCTGCACCAAGCTCGTGAGGAATCGCAAGACGGGTAAGCGCGTCCGCGTGCGGGCGCCGTGCGCCACCACGAAGAAGGCGGTTGTCGCTAAATCATCGAAGGCAGGCGCATCAGCCAGGAAAGCTGCGGCTAAGAAAGCTTCGGCCAGGAAGGCGGCTGCCAACAAGTCAGCGAAGAAGACGGCCTCGACCACTTCGCGGACGGCGCGAGCCAACTAGTATTAACGGGATGAGTGATCGTCCCGACTTGCAGGAAGCGCCCCCGGCGCCCCACGCGACTTCGGAGGAACGACCAACCGTTGTCGACGACAGCATCGCCGAAGATCAGGCGGTACCCCTGAGCGTAGCAGCCGGCGAAGAGACTCCAGTCACCGCCGGTGTGGTAAGCGAAGACCAGGTCAAGCTCGCCTTGAGGCGCGTGAAGGATCCAGACCTCAACCTCAACATCCTCGACCTCGGCCTCATCTACGGCATCGAGGTAAAGGGCACGAAGGTCAAGGTCGACATGACGCTCACCTCACCCGGCTGCCCGTCAGGCCCGGAGATTATGGGAAACGCCGAGGAGGAGATCAAATCCCTTCCCGGCGTCGAGGATGTGGAGATGCACCTCGTCTGGATGCCGTTCTGGACTCCGGAGAAGATGGAGCCGCGAGTGAGGGCGTATTTAGGCTTCTAGGACGGCCGGTGCCGCTCGATGAACTCGGTTATTTCTTTCGGCACGAACATGTCGTCGGCGATCGCGGCGATTTCCTCTGCCTCACGCCACGCTTCCTCGAGCTGCTTCAGCTCACCTTCGACTAAAGCCCGCCTCTCGGTTTCCTCGTTGGCTGCCATCTCCACCGCAAGCCGCATCTCCGAGGGGAATCCGTTGATCGGCGTGTAAGTCATGCGATTTTCGCGCGCATGCTCGATCACCCGCTGGAAGTAGCGCTCAGGCGCGCCTGACGCTTCGATCTCGCTGACCGCGCGCTTCACGCTCGCTCCCGTGCCACCCATGAGGTTCAGCGCTGGCATGATCTTGTTGACTGTGTGAAGCGCCTCGGGCCCATGAATATCCACCGGCATGGTGAACCCGAAGAATCTCAGTGCCCATCCCTGGGCATAATCTGACGGCACGATGCGTATTTCGATCTGCTTGTCATCCCAGATGCGCCGTCCGGCAATCATTGACGCGCGTTTCAGCATATATCGTCTCGCAGACCGAACTTCCGCCTGCCTTGGCAGGGCGAGAGCAAATGCAGGGAGAATCCCCACGAGCGGCGCAAGAAAAACCGGTGCGCCGAGGAAAACGGCTCCGAGCACGACGATGCCGGTTCCCGCACTGATCGCGGTTGTCCTGGCGCGCTTCCGGATGTTCGCGCCATAACGCCAGGCGGCAAACTCCGGCCGGAGCGGTTTTCCGATCCGGATGAGGTCGGTGCCTTCGCCGAGCCGCCCCAACCCGATTTCATCGGTCGATGTTCGCTTGCGGGCCGCCCTGAACTCGCGCTCGCATTCCTCGATCGCCTCCCATCGCTGTTCAATGGGAGTCAGGTTCCACCGCCCGCATTTCGCGCATACCGCCCACAGTCGGCCCTTGTTCGAATCGAATGCGAGGCGGCGACCGATGGGAAAACTCTCTATCGCCTCATTGCCGCCGAGTGACGAGTGACAGAAGATGCAGGTGCGGTACACTCTACGACTTCAGTGCCTCCACGAACTCTTCTCCCATCTCGGCGATCTGCCATCGCCTTATGCCGGGCACGTCCTCGAGATCCTTCGCTTTCTCCGGCCGGCGCCTCGCGATCGCCTCGAGCCGCTCGCGTGAACAGAGCACACCCGGATCCAGCAGCAGCCGCGTAGCCGCTGCATCACGCACGGTCTTGAGCTTTGCGACACGCGAGTCGAAGTCATCCTCCCGTTCCCATTTCGCCGAGCGCGGAAAACGCGGAAGCTGTTCCTCGGCCACTCCGAGGCCGCGCTGGACGGCTCCGAGAATCGCTGACGCGCCACGGTCGAGAATCCCGCGCGGCATTCCCTTGAGGGTGGAAAGATCCTTCACTGTTTTCGGGGCCGTTCGCGCTATCTCGAGCAGGACTTCGTTTCCCATCACGCGAAATGTCGCGCGGTCGACTTCGCGCGCGACGGAGTCACGCCACGGCACGAGCTCCCTCAAAAGAGCCAGCTCGCGCCGCGTGAGGTCGCGCGCACCCTTGATACGCAGGAACGACTGGGAACCATCGTCCTCGTCCCACTTGGTCCCCTCGAGACGCGTGAACTCCTCCTCCGCCCATCCGAGCCTGCCGAGTTTCTCGAGGCGCGACTTGAGCTGGTCGCGCAGGTCGAGCAGGAATCGCGTATCCTGCGCGGCGTAGTCGAGCATGCCGGGAGGGAGTGGCCTCAGGGACCAGTCGGCTCGCTGGTGTTTCTTGTCGAGCTTCACATTGAAGAACTGCTCGAGCAGGGCCGCCAGGCCGAACGCCTTTATGCCGAGGAGCTGGGCCGCGATACGCGTGTCGAAGATGCGGTTGACGTTCCAGCCATAATCCTGGTGCAGCAGCCGAAGGTCGTAATCAGCGTCGTGGAACACTACCTCTACGGCGGGATTCTCGAGTATCGCGCCAAGCCCCTGCGGCATCCCGATCGGCAGCGGATCGAGTATCGCGCTCCCGTCGCGCGTGGTTATCTGGAGGAGGTAGATTCGGTCGATGAACCGGTGGAAGCTCGCCCCCTCCGTGTCGATCGCGATCTCGCGGACCCCGGAAATGTCGTCGAGAAAGAGCTCGGCCTGGTCCCGGGTGTCGATGTAGAGAAGAGTTTCTGATTCGGAAATACTCATTCAGCCAATCTAGCTAGTTGAAAACTGCTTCGGTGCAACCGGACGCAAGCGGGCCCGGAATCCCGGACTCGCCAGATCCGTTCCCTCTCTTCGCCCGGTTCCCGGCTCTTCGCCAGATACCGAGAGTGCGACTGTGCGACCTGCCCTCCCCCGTGTTGGCCGTCGATGTCGCAAGTGGCGGCGAGATGTGGATCAAGCGCGACGACCTCAACGCCCCGGTCTGCGGCGGCAACAAGGCGCGCTCACTCGAGTTCCTTCTCGGGGGACTGGGCGATGGCGATTCGGTGATCACTATGGGTGGTGCCGGATCCACACACGTGCTTTGTACGGCCGTGCATGCGGCACGAATCGGCGTGAGCGTCGAGGCGCTCAGGTGGCGCCAGGAGATGAATCCCGTGGCCAGGATCGTGAGCGATCGCGTGACGATGCTGCTCGGGCGCCCGCCGGGGAGGAGCGTTTCGCTTGCTCTCCTTAACGCACGGTACAGCGCGAGAAAAAGAAATCTCCGGCTCATTCCGATCGGAGGGAGCACTCCCCATGGAGTGCTCGGACACGTGAATGCAGGGATGGAGCTCGCGGCGCAGATCGATAACGGGGATCTTCCCCGGCCTGACAGAATCGTCCTGCCGCTCGCAAGCGGAGGCACCAGCGCCGGCCTGCTCCTCGGCTTGAAGATCGCCGGGCTCGACATAGAGGTAGTCGGTGCCCGGGTCGGTCCGCGCCTGTTCGTCAATCGTTACGCGGTGCTTCACCTGGCGCGACGGACTCGTGCGCTCATCAGGTCGATAACGGGTGAGGATCCGGGCGACGTGACCGGCTCGAGGTTCCGCATAGTCCAGCACGTTTACGCGGGCGCGTACGGACGTCCGCTTCCCGCGGCTTCGCAGGCGGCGAACATCTTGCAAGAATCCGCCGGAATCCGGCTCGACGACACTTACAGCGCAAAGGCCTGGGTCGCCGCTCTCGACGAGTTGCGCTCTGCGGGAGGGCCCGTGCTCTTCTGGTTAACTTTCGACGCACGATGCCTGACGAACTGACAATCCATATATATCCAGGCGACTGCGACACCGCGGGCCACGTCAATCACGCGGTGATGCTGACGCTTCTCGAGCGTGCGCGATGGGCGGCGCTCGAAAAGTTCATGCCGTTCAAGGACTACATAAAGCGCGCGCAGTGGGCTGTCGTGAGGCACGTCGACGTCGCTTACAGCAACCCGGCGCTGCCCGGTGACGACTTCATTGTGAGAACGGGCCTCTTCTCCCGGGGCAACACCAGCTTCACCGTGAAGCAGGTGGCGCGTAACCGGAAGGGCGACGTGATATGTGAGGCGAAAGTCGTCTACGTCACGATATCGCCGGAGGGAAAGCCGATCGCCGTCCCGGATGAATGGCAGTCGATCTTTCCGCCGTGGGAGGAATCGTGAGCGCCCCGGTTACCTCCCGCGAAGAGAAAATCAGGCTGAGCGCTACCGAGCTTCAGCCGTCTGCAAGGATCGGGGCCGTTCTCTTCAAGCACCGTACATGGTTCCCTGTGCTCTTCCTGGCAGTGCCAATCCTCGCGCCGGGCCACACGACGGTTGCATCGTGGATAGTTGGCGGCACACTGGTCGTGATAGGAGAGTTCTTCCGGCTCGCAGGTGTTGCAGCCGCCGGGGCAGAAACGCGCCGGCGCTCGCGGAATGTCGGCCGTCTCGTGACCTACGGAATATTTTCGTGGAGCCGCAACCCGCTCTACAACGGAAATTTTCTCGTCTGGATGGGGTTTGTCGTCATCTCGGGCGTAACCTGGTTCCTTCCCTTCGCCGTCCTGCTTTTCGCGGTCGAGTACAGCTTCATAGTCAGGTACGAGGAGGGAGTCCTCGAGACGACCTTCGGCCGCGAGTATCTCAACTACAAGAACTGCACACCCAGGTGGATCCCGGTGAAGCCGGACAAGCCGGTGCGCGGGCCGCACGACTGGCGGCAGGCGTGGCGCAGCGAGATCAGCACGTTCCTTCAGTACGCCGCGCTGGTGATCGCTTTCATCGTCAAGGACTTCCTGAACCGCAGCTGAGCCGCAGCTGAGCCGCAGCTGAGCCGCAGGCTCAGTAACGGGCGCTAGCGGTTGGGGCGACCCGGTGGATTCGGTCCCTTGAACACTTCGCGGTTCAGCTCGATGTAATCCTTCAGGTTCGCGGGGACGTCTTCTTCGGGAAAAATCGCTGTGACCGGGCACTCGGGCTCACACGCACCGCAGTCGATGCACTCGTCGGGATGAATGTAGAGCTGCTCCGGCCCTTCATATATGCAGTCAACGGGACAGACGTCGACACACGCTCTGTCTTTGGTGTCCTTGCAGGCTTCGGTTATGACGTAGGGCATTGGTTCGGCTAGTGAAGTACGGCGATTTCGTATGCGAAAAATAGACCCGGCAGTTTGAATATCAACTGCGTGCTCAGCGGCTCCCGGCCACGGCGTACAATCCGACGAGCGCGGTCA
>JBPPMU010000011.1:0-10119 GCA_051306215.1 Gemmatimonadaceae bacterium
TCCATTATCCTCGACTCGATGTAGCTGGTGAAGCCTTCATTGAGCCAGAAATCATCCCACGTCGCATTCGTTACGAGATTCCCCGACCATGAGTGCGCAAGCTCATGTGCGACGAGGCTGACGAGCGAGCGGTCGCCGGCAAGAATTGTCGGCGTGGCGAAGGTGAGCATGGGGTTCTCCATGCCACCGAACGGGAAGGCCGGCGGCAGCACCAGCAGGTCGTACCTTCCCCACCTGTACGGTCCATACAGCTTCTCAGCGGCTTCTATCATCTCGTCAACTTCCACGAACTCGTTCGCGGCGCGCTCGACAACTGACGGCTCCGCATAAACCCCTGTGTTCGAGCCGATCGCACGAAATGCGAGGTCCCCGACAGCAAGCGCTATCAGGTATGGCGGGATCGCGTGAGGCATGCGGAACCTGAAGACGCTCAACCCGTTTTCGTCCCTGACTTGTTCCCCACCCACATGCTCGGCGCTCATCACGGCCCGCATCCCCTCAGGAACACGGACAACCGCGTCGTAGGTCTGCCGCATTCCAGGACCGTCCTGCGTTGGCACCCACGTACGCGTGAGAATCGCCTGGCCCTGCGTGAACATGAACGGAAGCTTTCCACCCGCGGTTTGCGACGGTGAGAGCCACTGCACGGCGGCTGCCTGAGGTGAGGTCGAATACTCTACGACGATCGTGTCGCCTGTTGCCGGAAGAGCGACCGCCAGCGGAGCGCCCATGAATCCGTGGCTCGTGCCTACGGTGAAGCCAAGCGGCCTGCCCGCCGCGTCGGTCACACGGGTAACGTCGAGGTCGCGGATATCGAGAATCACGCTGTCTGCCTCGGCCGACTTCTCGATTGAAAGTCGCGCGCTGCCGGATATGCGCTTCGTCGCAAAGTCCGGAGTCAGGTCGAGGGAGACGTGGGTTACGCGTGCCTCGTCGGGTCTCGCATGTGAATGCACGTCGGCGGGAATCGGCGGAAGAGCCGCGTCGCCTGACGCTGAACTGTCTGCGCCGGTACAGGCCGCAATGGCGGCGACTGAGAGAACGAGGAAGCCTGCGCGGATTGTCGGGTTGAGCATGGTATTACGCGTTGCAAGGTTGTGACCGGCGCTAGCCGACAAGGGCGATTGCGAAGCCATCGTATCCTTTTGCCCCGACTGTCTGCAGAAGGGTCGACCTGAGGCCGCTGTTCGCGGCCATCATCTCGTTGAGCCGCCTGACTCCCCTGACGCTCTCGTCCTCGCTCCCCGAGTCGATGACCGCTCCGTCGCGTATGACGTTGTCGACGATTATCACCGCCCCGGGCCGGGACATCTTCAGGGCCCACTCGAAGTACGCCGGAATGTTCGCCTTGTCGGCGTCGATGAACGTGAGATCGAACGGCCCCGCGCCTTCGGCCGCAAGGCGCGGAAGGGTCTCGAGTGCGCTTCCCACTCTTACCTCGATCCTGTCGCCGAAACCCGCGCGCTCGAAGTTCGATGACGCAACGCTGGCATGCTTCCGGTCGATCTCGAGGGTCACAATGCTGCCATCGCCAGGGAGGGCACGCGCCATCCAGATCGTGCTGTATCCTCCAAGGGTCCCGATCTCGAGAATCCGCCGCGCCCCGACCATCCGGGCAACTATCTCGAGGAATCTCCCCTGCGCCGCGGACACCGCGATCGCGGGCAAACCTGCCTCCTCCGCTGCCTGCTGGGCCGACACCAGAACCGGATCTGCCAGGCCAAGCACGTCGTCAATGTATTCGTCTACTGAAGTCCAAAGCTCCGATGACATGTTTTCCTCTGCAGGTGTTTCAGCGAGGCGGGTATTTCGCCAGCAACCGCCTGACTGTGTTCATGTTTCTCCAGGTTACCCGCAAGCTGAGCAGCTTTTCCATTTTAGAGCTCGCGAATACCGACTCGCTCTGTTTTATCACGAGCGTCCAGTATATCTCGCGGCCGACAGTGGTGAAGGAATCCTGCTTTGTGTCGAACGTGGCGAGCTGTTCCCTGCGGGCAGGCGAGAGTGTGTCGCGAGTGAAGGCGACGTGAGCTGCGGACGGCACGGCATCAACCACCTCTGCCAGATCACCGGGTGTCCTGAGGAACGCATCGACGTCGTAGCCGAGGCCTGACCGGAGCGCGCCTTCGATCTTTTTCTCGAGGGCCGCCGGCTTACCGCTTCTGGATGTGAATATCACGTTGCCGGACGCTATGAACGTCTCGACATCGGCGAGGCCGATCGACCTGAAGATCTCCTTCAGCGTTTCCATCTGCACCACCCGCCCGCCGACGTTTATTGCGCGGAGAAAGCAGATGTAGCGCATTCAGCCGTTCGAGACCCACCGCCGGCGCGGCGCGCGAAGGCCGATTTTTTCCACCAGCCCCTTGAATCGCGGCTCCTCCCTGAGCGGATCGACGACAGGGTGGACATTCAGATATGCAAGCCAGCCACGGCGCTCGTCGAACGCTCTCTCCATCCAGTCGAGCGCGGTGTCGTGATTTCCCAGAGCTATGTGGAGCATTGCAAGCTCGACTGCGGACACATACTCACTGCGCCGCTTCTCCTCGAGCGCCTGCAGAGTTTCTCCCGCGTAATCCGGATTCCCGGCTCGGGCGAGAGCGAGCGAGAGCGTCACCCGGGTGTAGGTTGCGGCACCGGGAAGCTCGAGCGCTTCCCGCAGCACCCTCTCTGCCTCAGCGAGCTCGCCCGAGTAAATGTGAATTAGCCCAAGAACGCGATAGCTCTCCTCGGCGTCGGGATTCATCGCGACAGCGCGCGCCAGGTGATACTTCGCGCGCTCGAAGCGCCGCGCGTAAAAGTACGTGTAGCCAAGCGATCGCCTTATCGATATCGAGGCAGGGTCGCTTTCCTGGGCCGAGTGTCCTTCGACCAGTGCCTCCTCGAATCTGCCCTGTGAGGCGAGGAGGAAACCGTACCATTGGTGCGCGGTAGCATACTGCGGGTCGAGATCTATTGCGCGGCGGAACTCCCTTGCCGCCGCGTCCCAGTCCCAATCGTAGATGAAAAGAGTCCATGCGAGAGAAGCATGGGCTTCGGCGAGTGAGTCATCGAGCTCGAGCGCCTTCCGCGCGTAGAGTTTCGCGCGCTCGAAGCCTTCGGCGACCTCGACGTTCCTGTAGTCGATGTGGAGCGCGTAGGCGTCGGCAAGCCCGGTGTAGGCGAGCGCATAACCGGGATCGGCCGCAATCGCCTCCTCGAAATAGCGGACCGCCTCGGCAACCCCATCCTGCGTCCGCTTGTTCCATGCGTAACGACCACGGAGATAGAGGCCGTACGCCTGCACGTTGTCGGTCCCGCGGCTGATCGACTGGCTGGCATCGTCGCGAAACGACGTCGACCTCAGCGTGTTGACGATCGTGCGCGCGATCTCATCCTGAATCGCGAACACGTCATCGAGGTGCCGGTCGTAGCGCTGCGACCAGATCAGCGAGCCATCCTCAGTCGAGGTGAGCTGGGCAGTGATCCGCAGATCCTGTCCCGAGCGCCGGACTGTTCCCTCGAGTATCTCCGAGGCATCGAGAATAGCCCCGATGGCCCGGACATCCTGCGGCTTGCCCTTGAGGGCGAATACGGATGTCCGTGACGCCACGCGCAGGCCATCGACCTTGGCCAGCGCATCTATAAGCTCATCGGTGATCCCGTCGCTCAGGTACTCGTTGTCGGGGTCGGGGCTGGCGTTGACGAACGGGAGCACGGCGATGCTTCGTGTCCCGGCCGCGCGTCTGGTTCCTTCGTTTCGCGTCTGCACCAGAGCCGACGTGAATTCAGCCACGGTGGGAAAACGCTGCGTGGGGATCTTCGACAGCGCCCGCATCACGGCGTGGTCGATCACCGGCGGAACTTCGGGCCGCAGGGATCTGATCGATCGCGGCTTCTCAGTCACGTGCTTGGCCATCGTCGCGATGGGGCTCGACCCGCGGAACGGCGGCTGGCCGGCCAGCATCTCGAAGACGACGCACGCAAGAGCATAGATGTCGGTTGCCGAGCCGACGTTTCCGTCGCCGGCTGCCTGTTCGGGACTCATGTACTCCGGCGTTCCGAGAGCGATTCCACCCTTCGTGATCGGCTCGACCCCCGGCGCTGCCGCCACGTGGGCGATGCCGAAATCCGCCAGGAGCGCGTGATCATCGGCGAAGAGGATGTTCTCGGGCTTTACGTCGCGGTGAACAAACCCGTTGCGATGCGCGTAGTCGAGCCCGGTGCCGATCTCGGTGGCGATGCGCAAAGCTTCATCGAGCGGAAGCTGTGATCCGCGGTTGAGCCTGTCGCGGAGCGAGCCTCCCGACACGTAGGGCGACACGTAGTAGAGAAGCCCGTCGAACTGGCCTGAATCGATGAGCGGAACGATGTGCGGATGCGAAAGGCGGGCGGCGATTCCGATTTCGCGCAGAAAGCGCTCAGCCCCGACCGAGATCCCGATATCCTGCCGAAGGATCTTTATTGCGACCTTCCGCTGGTGCTTGCGCTCTTCGGCGAGGTGAACGACTGCCATCCCGCCGCGCCCGATCACGCGCTCGATCACATAGCGGTCGCCAAGCAGGGTAGTGAGCTCTTCGTTCATGAAAGAACGAATATACCGCCGCAGTCCAGCGAGGGGCCGGTCCGACCCCCCCGCTGGCTGCCAGTCCCTAGCGGATCGCTACGTAGCGCTCGAGCCGCGCGACTTCGTCAGTGTCGACGTACTTTCCGATCTCCCTCCGGAACTGATCGAGCGAGGTCCAGGGACGGTATTCCTTGAACTCGCGGAGCATGCGCGATCCCACGCCGGGGATGAGAAGGATTTCCGCATCCGTCGCGGTGTTGAGGTCGACGGGAATCCAGAGCCGCGAGAAAACCGAGTCACGCTGCTGCTCGGGAATGCTCGAGAGGACACCGTCGAGGGCCGTGTTGCTCGTATACGGCCTGGCAGCCGTAATGGCCGAGGCCATTTCAGTCGTGACTCCGGGAATGGTCGCCAGGTCGGCTGCGCTCGCCGAGTTCGGGTCCATCATTCCACCAGTCGCGGTTCCGGGTGCCGCCATCGTGTCCGCCGGCATCGCCATTATCGCCGACGTGTCGAGCGCAGCCATGCCCGTATCGACAGTTCCTGCCGAATCCCGGCCGCACGCAGCAACCGTGAGGAACGCCGGGACGCAGATGATCATTACCGATCTCATTACTTTCTCCTTGATGGCTCAAACGGAGCCGATGAATGTGCTTGCGCGGAGCTCGTCACTCCGCCAGAGAGGTGCTTCAAGTGTCCCATGCGGGATGGCGGTAAACATACGCCAGACCCATGAGCCCCAGTTGGGCAAGTGCTCCCGGCGCGAGCGCTGGGGTTGCACCGCGAAGCGTTTCCCACGCCAGGGCAAGCCCGCCTAACTCCGGAGTTCGCTCAACTATGAACTCCATGTTGCCGGCGAGGTGCAGATAGACACCCACAGCTCCCGCGGCCAGGAACGAAGCCATCACTACGCTGAAAATTCTCAGACTGCTTCGTCCTGCCCTCAGCCCGACCAGCGCCGTGGCTGCAAGTCCAAAGCCAAGGAGCACAAGCGGAATCCACTGCTGCCAGGACTCGGTATGCTCCTGCAGGAGCAGCTCGGCGATCAGTCCAATCGTGCCAACGAGAATTAGCGCGAGGACGATGTCGCGCAGTGAAAATCGGTCAAGCAGTGCAATCAATGTCTGTTCGGATTCAGGCTGGTGATTCTGAGGCCCTGCGGGGCCAACGGTCCCCGGCTGTGTCAGACCCGCGTGGAAGGAAGAGTGAGCATGCAGTATCGAGGCGCACTTCTACTGTTTCTCCCGTTGCGTGGCTCACATGCTCAACGCGGGCGCCTATCGCACCGCAGAGCGCTTCCCTTGCGCCCGGTTCGGGATACGTGAATGAACCGGCCGGGCAAGTGATTCTTACGCCTTCCCCTGCCGGAATGCTGACGCCTCCAAAGTCGATTTCAGCGCCGGACGCGGTGAAATTGACGGAAACGACACGTCGACCCGAGATACCTGGCAGCGAAGGTGGCACGAAGGTGACAAGCTGAAGCTTCGGCGCACCGCGGCTGCCAGCATCAGTTTCCAGGCTCGCACGTGTAGCAGCATCGGCCGGTGAGCGGGGCTCCGGGGCGCGCGCAGCGCGCACCGCCCGCCTGTGACGATGGAACTGCTCCCAGACAAGCCCCGCTGCGATTCCGACGCCCAACCCTGCGATCCCTGCGAAGATACCGGCCGTGGTGACGATTCCGAAGAAATACCACAGCCCGCGCGCGAACCTGCCGGCATCGAGCTGCTCTGCCAGCAGCCCCCACCCGAACGGTGCCGAGCCGATGAACCCGACAAGGAACCCGAGATAGGCGGCGATGTCCTTTATGGCCGTGCGTCGAAGACTGTAGAACTCGGAGATCACTGGCCCTCTTTGCCTGTCGCTCTCAAATGTACCTCAAATTCGGGGCGATCCGTTGCCTGGGGCGCCAGCCGCGGCACCTCGCTTGCTCTTATGCACCGCGTAATCTCACGAGAGGGACTCAAATGAACGGAATTGGACGTGCAATGCGGGCGGGTGCGGCATCCGTACTGATGCTCGGAACCGTGGCCTGCTCGAGCACTGGCGGACTTGGCGGGATATTCGATGACGTTCTAGGCGGCGGCGGAAGCCAGGTCAGCGGAACCATCCAGGGCGTAAACACGAGGACACAGCAGCTCGGCATAACTCAGTCGAACGGGCAGACCGTGACGCTCTCCTACGACAACAACACGCAGGTCATCTACCAGAACCAGAATTACCCGGTGACCGCGCTGGAGTGGGGCGACGAGGTGACGGCCAGGATAGCAAACACGAGCAACAACACGAATTACACGGACCGCATCACCGTGACGCGGTCGGTCGGCGGCGACACGGGCACGGGGAATCTCCAGACCTTCGAGGGAACCGTCAGGAGCATCGATCGTACGAACGGGCTCTTCAGCATGAGCACCAACAACCAGGGCACGGTGACCGTCTCGATGCCGTACAACGCAAGGCCAGCTGACGTTACCCGCTTCAACAATCTCCGGAACGGAGATTTCGTGCGCTTCGGTGGGCTTCTCCTCAACAACAGCCGTATAGAGCTGAGGCAGTTCTACTAGCCTTCCTCCCGGGCCCGGCCCCATGCCGGGTCCCGGACAGACCGGAAAATGCTGGCGCCTGCTGCGGCTCAGTGCAGTATTGTCCCGATGGATTTTCAATTGACGCAGCAGGAGACCGACAACTCCGCGCCTCCGCGCTCGGTTTCAGCATCTCTCGATGTCTATGGGCTGACTCACCCCGGTAAGGTCAGGCCAAACAACGAAGACCACTTCCTCGTCTGCGCCCTCAGGCGCAAGATCGAGGTTTATCACACGAGTCTCCCGAATCCGTCGATGCTTGGCCGGACCGAGGGCATGGCGTTCCTCGCGCTTGTCGCGGACGGAGTAGGTGGCGCCAGGGCCGGCGAGGAGGCAAGCCGGATCGCGCTAGAGCATGTCACCCGGTACGTCTCGAAATCGCTCAACTGCTATTACACAAGCGATCCCGGCGACGACGAGACATTCGTCCAGGAGCTTGCGGAAGCGGCGATGAAGGTTCACGCCGAAATAATCGAGGAGTCCCACCACGATGCCGAGCACCGCGGAATGGCGACGACTCTCACCCTCTGGCTCGGCGTCGGCACCAGTGCTTACCTGCTGCAGGTAGGGGACAGCCGGTGCTACATACTCCAGGGTGACGAGCTCACGCAGATTTCGCGCGACCAGACGATGGCCGAGGAGTTCGTCGATGCCGGTGTGATAACCCGCGGAGACGCCGCGTTCAACAGGTGGACGAACGTCCTGTCGAGCGCGATCGGCGGACCGCAGGCTGCTCCAATGGTGACGCGGGTGACTCAGTCACTTGGCAGCATCGGGCTGATGTGCAGCGATGGCCTGACCCGTCACGTGTCCGACGAGCAGATTCGCCACCGGTTGATGACGATGACTTCCGCGCGTGAATGCTGCGAGCTCCTGCTCCAGGACGCTCTGGACGCCGGCGGCGAGGACAACATCACCATCATCGCCGGAAGGCCACACCCGGATTAGGCCGTCTTGGCCGCCCGGCGCGTCATCGCGAATCTTATCGCCATTCCAAGAAGGATCACGAGCGGAAGGAACCATGCCTGCGCCAGGCTTCGTGTGCTGAGCAAAAAGAGGCAGAACGCGATACCAACGACGGCCAGGGCGATCCCTCCCGGAGCGCGGAACCCTTCGGGCGCGCCATGTTTCTTCCTGAGCGCGATGAGCGCCGCGCAAGTCGCGATGTAGATGCCGAGCCGCGATATGGCGCTGAACGTAGCGAGCTGGCCGAAGTTGCTTGCAAGGCCAAGCCCGAGCCCGATCGCAGAATTCACGATGATTGCGACGTAGGGCGTCCTGAACTTTTCATGAACTTTCGCCAGCGACGCGGGAAGCTCGTGCCGCTCGGCCATCGAGAAGAAGATTCTCGGGGACATCAGCGAGTAGCCGGTAAGCCAGCCGTACACTGATATGATCACCGCGATGCTTCCCAGCGTAAGGCCAACGGGACCGAGGACCACTGCGAGCGTCTCGGCTACCGGTGCACCGCTTGCGGCGGCATTCGGCAGCACGCCGATGACGGCGATTTGCACGAGGAAGTAAATGAGCGTGATGCCAAGCATTGCTGTGATCAGCGCGAACGCGGTGTCACGTCTCGGGTCTTTCGATTCGCTTCCCGCCACCACCGCCGACTCGAAGCCTCCGTACCCGAACATGAGGAGCAGCACAGCTTCGGTCCACTTTGGCTCCGCCACTGTCTGCGTCGCGGCGACACCGCTGTCGAAGTTGAAAAGCCCGATGCCGATCAGGAATGCGAGTGGAAGAAGCTTCGCGATCGTGAACAGATTCACGGTCCATGCGGCCTGCTTCACCCCGGCAACATTTATTGCCGTCACAAGCGCCATCGCGAATATCATCACCGAAGCCCGGCCGACAGTCGTGCCGGTCCAGGGAATCAGCGGAGTGATGTAGCCGCTCAGAACGTTGAGCACGGCCGCGCATGACAGAAGTCGAGTCCAGATGTGAAGCCATCCGATCTGGAAGCCGAGCGCGGGGCCGAACGCCTCGCGTGTGTAGAGGTATGGCCCCCCGGCTCCGTCGAACCTGCTTCCGACTTCGGCGAAGCAGACGACGATGACGAATATTCCGGCTCCGGCGATGAGAACCGCGAGCGGGCTCAGCGCGCCAGCGAATCCCGCGAGAGTGGATGGGAGACCGAATACGCCGCTGCCGATGACGCTGTTGATGACGGCGGCAGTCAGCGCCCACTTTCCTATCGCGCGAATGAGGGAGGGGCGATTCACGCGATCATGAGAGTCGGGTCAGCCTTTGACTTCGGAGCGATGGGATGGTCCGGTGAAGGGTGGCGCAAACCTAGGGATTGGCGGTCGCCGCGACAAGCACTCCCCTCTGTAACGCGCTCCGGTCACCCCGTTGTTACACAGAGCTTCCTTGCCTGGCTCACAAGCGGCTCCCCGTCAGTGAGAACTTCTGCCTGAAGGATGTAGGAACCCGGCGGGAGAGGTTCTCCCGAAGCATCCCGCTGGTCCCAGAGATCGTCGAGTGTCATCGCCTCGCCGGGTCCGAGCGTGTCGAGTCGGAGGATTGCCTGTACCGACTGCCCTTCCAGCCGGCGCCAGACAGTTGCGCCGGCTTCGTCGGCAACGCGAAGATCGAACGTCGGCTCGCGGCCCTGCAGGTGGAGGTCGACCGGTTCACTTCCGCTGTTGCGGATGACGACCGCGTACGCAACTCGATCACCAGCTTCAACTTCCTCCGGTGCGTCGAGCGTCACCTGAAGGTGGCTCACCTGACCGCGAGCGCCTTTAACGTCTCTTTTCTCGGTGCGTCCGCTCCCTTCATCAGCTCTTCAAGCTCGGCGTATCTCTTCGCCGCTATGTCGGGCTTTCCAGCTTTCGTTGCAGCGCGTACCGCGCCGATCAGCGCGCGCGCGCGCCGAGGCTCCCGGGTGAGTGTCATCTCATAGGCCGCCAGTGCGTCATCCGCGCGCCCCAGCTCCAGGAGGAGATCCCCCTCGAGTTCGCGGGCGGGAAGGAGCGGGCCCGGCGTCAC
>JBPPMU010000012.1:0-6982 GCA_051306215.1 Gemmatimonadaceae bacterium
GACCACTTTGGCGTGATGTGGAAGGCCATCTGCGAATTGAGGTTCTCGCGCGACGGCTGCCTTATGAACGGACCGCCCGACGTGAGCGGATCTATCGGGACCGCACCGACTGGATTCCGCTGCTGCTGCTCGATACACGCCTCGTACTGGAACGGCGAGGTGATATAGGCCCGGCATGCCTCGGTCGGGTCGAAGTCGATCACCTGCGCATCCCCAACCGGTGGCCGCTGGCGGTTCGAGCTGAACGTGAAGCTCGCCTGCCAGGTTTCAGTCGTGGGCATCGCATACATCCTGTCTCGCGAAGCGACTCCTGCGACAGGCGTCGAAGCCACACGTTGTGCCTGCGCTTCGTCGCCTGTCGGCTCCAGCCGCTCAATCTGCGGATCGCGCTGGGGTACAGCGCGACCGAACATCCTCGTAATTGTCCCGAATATCCCGGAGTTGCCGTTGACGCTGAAAGACGCATCGATCGATGTCCTGAACGGCTTGAACTTCGATGTGTCGCTCGAGACCGCGCCCTGGAACAACGAGTACTGGACACCCATCCGGAAGCCCGGGAGGAGGTCTGAATTGAAGTCGAAACCGAGATTGTCGTTTACGAAGCCGGAGTTTCCCGTCGCCTTCTTGCGCTCGAAGTCGTACGAGAGCGGCGTCATGCCGACAGCTAGAAGCTTTATCTTCCGCGGCTCGGCAGTGCTCATGGTGTCGCGCGACCTGAGCTTTCCCTCGAGCACCTGCGACAGGCCTACGGTGACTTTATTGGCGGCAAGCTGACCAAGGTAGGAGGTCGGATCGGTGTTGAGCGCCGCGAGAAACTCGCGACTCACCTCCGTCGCGGGCGCATAGGAATAGCTGATCTGCGGGGAGATAGTGTGCCGGAAGCGCGAGATTGGCCCGATTCCGGGGAACAGGCCAAAAAACGTCGGCGACGACGAAAGGCCATACGAGAGACGCTTCGACTGGTTCACGTAGCGCCCACCGGTCTGCTCGGTTCGAACCCAGTACGACCGTCCGCCGTCAACATTCTGAATCGAGATGCTCGGGCTCAGCTTGAGCGTCGTCGGCAGGAGCTGCGGGAGGCCGAAGGACGTATTGAAATCGATTTCGGTGCTGAACGTCCGCGCGAATATCCTTTCCGTTCTTATCGAAGGATCTTCCTGGTTGATAACAGCGATGCGAACCGGGTTGTTGTTCTCCCTGTCCGAGACGCGGATGCTGTTGCTGAGCGTGAAGCCGAAGATCTTGAGCGGAGTGTTGAACGAGAGGTCGGTCTGCCGGGAATCACTCGTGAGACGGGTGCTGTCGAGTGCGCCATTCACGATGCCGAACCGGTAGGCGAACTCGCCGTTACGATCGACCTTGAGCCGCTCGCTGTTATTCAGGTTGAGCGAAGGAGTCCACTCGAGCCAGCGTGGTCCCAGCGTAGGCGTGCTGATCGAGAAATTCGGGAAGTTCTGCGTTACCTCCTCCCGACCCGGATACTGGGTGCGCGCGCCGCCGAGGCTGAACGAAGCGGGACCGATCTTCTGCTGGTAGCTCGCCCGGCTCTGGATCGTCGCGAGCGCCTGATTCGGGTCGAACGAGTTCCGCCGCTGGAGGTCGGTGCTCGTGACGTAGTTGATGTCGGTCGTGAGCCGCGTCGTCTGGGAGAAATCCTGCTGATGTCCCCACGAAAGCGCGGTGTTCCGGCGCCCGTCGCGCTGCGACAGCCGCGACACAGCGAAGCGGCCAGTGAGGAACCTGTCGAGCCAGCGATACCGCCACTCGCCGTTGATCTTTACCCACCCAGGATCGTTCGAGGTTCCCGATGCGCCGCTTCGCCAGTCGAGCGAAACCTGGGCATCCATGTAGTCGCTGAGCGCGAAGTAGTAGCCGATGTTGTCGACGTGCCGCCTGTATGAGGGGCTGTTGCGCGCTATCTCATTGACGCCGAATCGCGGCGTGAGAATCCCGCTGCGCCGTCCCGAGCGCATGTCCTGGAATATGAACGGAAGCCAGAAGACCGGCACGTCGCCGATGTAGAGAACCGCGGGCCGCGCGACGAGAATATTCTTCGACACGAGTTTTATCTGCTTCGATGCGAAGTGATAGTCGGGAATCTCCTCGTCGCAGCTCGTTATCGTCCCGCCGCGGACGTAAAAAGCAGTCTCCCTTCCCTGCGTCGTATCACTGACGAAACCGGCCTGCGTGCCACCGATGAACCACTGCTCCCCGCTCTCGAGCGAAGTCGATATGTTCGTTACGCTTCCCCGCCGCAGCTCGACGTTGTAGATCATCTCCCCGAGCGCGACTACGTCAGCGTTGCCGCGCGTCGGGTCGCGGAGGATGACAGTGTCGCCGCGGGCGAGGACTACCTTTGTCGAGTCGTTATACGTGATCGTGTCGCCGACGAGCAGCGTTATCCCGCGAGCGACACCGGCGGGCCCGCCTTCCAGGTAGAGCGTTCGGGCAGCTGCGTCGAATCTCACCTTTACGCCCTGATACCGCGTGACGCTGTAACCGGGGCGGTTCATCAGCGCCGACATTATCGAATCGGCTTCCGCCCACTTGATCAGCTCCCTCGTGCTGTCCGCCCCCGCGCGAGCGGCAGCCGAAGTGTCCCTCTGAGTGGGCCCCTGTGGCCTCGGACGCCCCGTGACCTGGGCGCCGGCGGAAAGAGCCGATGCTGCCGAGACGGCGAATACGACGCCAAGGACGAGCGCCCTCATGCGCTGACTCCAAGGCGCCGCGGTTCGCGTGGCACCGTGTCCTCGCGCACTCTCGATGCCTCGCGCTTTTCTGCCAGGGCCTCCTCGAGCTCCCGCTTCCGGCGCTTTCGCGTCACCATCCACGAAAGTGCCACGCCGAGCTCGAACAGGATGTAGAGAGGCCCGGCCAGCGCAAAGAGTGTAGTCGGGCTCGCATCGGGGGTAATGAAGGCCGAGGCCACCACGCACACGACAATCGCATGCCTGCGGTACTTCGTCAGCGCCTCCGGCTTCACTATGCCGAGTACAGAGAGCAGCAGGATCCCGATCGGGAGCTCAAAGGCGAGACCGAACGCGAGCATCATGCTGAACGCAAACCCGAAGTACTGTGTCGCCTCGATCATCGGCGTAAGCGATTCAGACTCGAAGCCGTGGAAAAACTTCAGCGTGAACGGGAGCACGACGAAGTAGCAGAGCGCGACACCACACAGGAACAGAAACACCATTGCTGCGAGCGTCGGCACTATCACTCGCTTTTCATGCCTGTGGAGCGCGGGGGAAAAGAAACCCCATAACTGGTACCCGATCACGGGAGTGGCGAGAAGAAGCCCGGTGATGAGCGACGCGTTGAGGATGATCTTGAACGACGTACCAGGATGCGTGTAGACGAGGCTTCCGTCCCGAAGGTACGGCTTCATCGGCGCGGCCAGAACGCCTACAAGGTCGAGGCGTTTCTGTGAGAGGACTATGAAGGATGCGATCACGCCGACGATTATCGCGCCCGCGATCCAGAAAAGCCTGTGGCGCAGCTCCTCGAGATGATCGAGGAACGGCATCTCAGTGTCCGGGGCTACACGCGCCTTCGCCACTCGCTCAGTTCATCACCCGCAGCCGCTCTCTTGCCAGCTCAGCTTCATCCGACGATGGGTACTCGGATATCAGCTCGTTGAAGAGCCTGCGGGCTGCTGTCCTGCGACCGGCGGTCTGCGCCATCACTCCCCTCTTGTAGACCGCAGTGGGTGCCCGGGTTGATGACGGGAAGCGCGTCACAACAATAGAGTATGCGGAGTCAGCCGCTGCCGTCGATCCCTCCGCGGCATGCGATTCAGCGATGTAGAAGTGGGCCTCCACCGCCAGGTCCGACTCCGGATACCGGGTGAGGAAATCGGCGAAAACGGCGCGGGCGGCGCTGTTCGCCCCTCGAAGCAGCTGGTCGCGCCCGAGCTGGATCAGCTCGCTCGGGCCCGGTTCAGCGCTCGCCGGAGGTGATGCGGATCCAGTAGTATCCCCAGTGGCCGCAGCATTCGCCGCTGCAGCAGCGGCGCGCCTGTCCATCTGCTCGCGCAGCTCACGCATCCGCCGCTCGCTCTGCCCTGTCACCTCGAGCATCTGGTTGACTTCCTGCCGCATCGACCGTGTCTCGGCCTGCGTTTCAGCACGGAGTCTCGTGAGACGGAGATTGAGCGCGGCGATAGAGTCGTTCAAAGCCCTAAGCGTGCCGAGTATCTGCACGAGCTGTGTAGCACGGACCGAATCCGACGCAGCGGCCTCGGCCCGCGTGACGTTTACTGCCTCGTTCACCTCGTCGAGCTGTGCGAGGGATGCGAAACATCCCGTCGATGTCAGGACGACGAGGGCAAGGCCGGCTACGCGGGCGAACTGCATCACGGCTCTCCCGTTCATCCGCCGGCGATTATCTCGAACTCGGCTCTGCGGTTCAGGGCCCATGCTTCCTCTGTGCTCCCGGCAACGGCGGGCTGCTCCTCACCAAGGGTCTGGATTTCGACGCGGTCTTCGCTGATACCGAGTGCCGCGAGATATCGCTTCGCCTCAGCCGCACGGCGGAGACCGAGAGCCAGATTGTATTCGTCTGAGCCACGCTCGTCGGCGTGACCCGTGATCCGGATCGTGAGGTTCGGATGGCGCAGCATCACCGGCGCCTTCGCCTCGAGTGCTGACCGCGATTCGTCGGCAAGCGACGACTGGTCGAGGTCGAAGTAGATGATGTTCGCGATAGTGTTGCGCTCACTGGAGTTGAGCGGCGCGGTAGAAACCGGGCCTGCAGCGGCTGCTGCGGCTGCCGCAGCGGCAGCTGCGTTGCGCGCTGCTTCCTCACGGGCCATCGAATCGAGGCGCGCCTGCTCGCGCAGGAGACTGTCGGTGTTGACGCGAGTCGGCGCCTGTCTTGAGGAAGACCGGCGGGAGCATCCCGCTGCCACAACGGAGAGAGCGACTGCGAGTGCGATTACCCGGGGAATTGAGAGCATTTTCCTGGTGTTGATGTGAGTGTTGGCTACTGGGTCACGTTGCTGCTGATCATCGGGGACCACGCCGACAGCCTGGCGCCGGCATTGCGCGTTAGCTGGCGGAACCTGCCGGATTCGGTGTCGAGAATCCAGATCTGCTTCGATCCTCCTCTCGTCGAGGAGAGAGCGATGTGTCTCCCGTCGGGTGCCCACGACGGCCCTTCATTTTCGCCGACGCTTGTAAGCTGCCTCATCTGCCTGTCCCGCACAGTGATCATCCACACCTGAAAGTCGCCCATTTGCTGCTCGTACGCGACCGCTCTTCCATCGGGAGACCAGTCCGGAGCAGCGCGATAGCTCCTCACCCCCGGCGTGAACGGCGTCAGAAGCTGAAGGTTAGTCCCGTCTGTATCCATTGTATATATCTGCGGAAAGCGGGAGCGCGAGGAGAAAAACGCGATCTGCCGCCCGTCGTGACTGAAAGACGGGGATCCGTTGTCGCTGCCCCGCCCGAAAGTGAGCCGCTGAACGTTCGACGGATTTTCAAGACTCGCCATCATCAGCTCGGTCCCGGATTCTGACCCGCTCGCGTAAACGATGCTTCGCCCGTCCTGGGAATACGCGGGAGTGATGTTCAGGCCCCGGCCACTTATTGTGCGCGTGCGCCCGGTGGCGAGCTCGAACTCCTCGAGCTGCGTCCCCGCCCCGGCTTCGAGGAATTTCGAGTAGACGATCCTGTCGCCTCGAGGGTGCCACGCGGGCGAGAGCGAGAGACCGCGCTGAGTCACCGGACGGTCGTTTGCGCCATCTGAGTCAACGAGACGAATGAGGCCGTTATGAACGTATGCGATTCGCGTCGCGGCTATTCCCTGGCGCCCGGTTATCCACCGCTCGACCTCGTCGCTTATCCGGTGGATGTTGAGACGCTGCGCATCGAGCGCGGACATCCTGGCGAGTGAATCCTGCCGCGTGAGCCGCTGCGCGGTTCGCGTGACGGAGAGTGCAACAGAATCGCGGCGATCCTCCTCCCACCGCGCCACGTTGCGCTCGAGGTATGCTGTCGCGGCCGAGTCGCGGCGGATCGAATCCCGCACGATGAAACGCCGGTCCCGGTTGTCTGTTGCCAGCGGGGGCCGGCGCATCAGATCAGCACGCCGTCTGAATGACCCATGAACAGAGTCACGGAGAGCGCGCTCCCTGGCCGTCGTGGAGGAGGTCAATGAATCGATGATCCTCGAGTCCCGGTTTTGCGGCACGCCGGGGATCAGGAACTCGCGGGACTGCAGGACTCGCCCGACGCTCACATCGTGGAGCGACACCATGTATCCACCCGATGTACGCCTTGCCTGAACGATCGCCGCCACACCGAGGTTCGCGAAAAGCGAATAGTTGTAGTTCTGACCAGCCGCGGGCGTGAGCCCCATCAGCGTCATCTCGTCGAGCACGAGGGGCGTCACGCGGTTGCTGTAGTCGAGGTCGCGCTGGATTATCGTGCGAACTGAGTCGCCCGGCGTCGAGTCGATCGGCATCACTACGATTTTCGGAGTAGTTCCGCGCGGGTAATTGAGTATCAGCCTGACGCCGGGGTTTGCAGGATCCTGGGCCCGGACGACTGTGGCGGAGCCGGCCGCCGCGAAAGCGACAATTGCCGCGGCTATGATCTGGCGAGATATCATCTGATGAGACGTGGGTCGAAGCTGAAGACTACGGGTAACGCGTCATCGCGAAATCCTTCCGGAAGCGCGCCAAACTGCGAGGCAGCGGCTTCCACGGCTCCCTGCGCTTCGAGGTCGAACGAATAATTCCCGGAGCGCGTGATGAAACCGATTCCGATGACCGACCCATCGCGGCGAATTACGAATCTAACCTCCGCGCGCAAACCTGAGCCCGTATCGTTGGGATTGAAGCGAAGAGCGATCTGGCGAACGATGTTGATTAGATACCCAGGGAAGGGGAAATCGATTCCTTCGGTTTGAACTGTTGCTACGTCGGTTCCCGGTCCGCCGATGGGCCCGCCACCCGCCCTCGGCGCATTTTTCGCTGCCGCGC
>JBPPMU010000013.1:0-4541 GCA_051306215.1 Gemmatimonadaceae bacterium
CAGAAACATTTTCTGGGAGACGCTCTCGTTCATGCGCGAAACGAGCCCGTCACGCCGTGGATGGGGAAGGACACCGCAAACCACTATCAGTGGTATCCCTGGCACAACAACGGGCACTACGAGATCTGGCGAAACGGCTCCGGCGGCGAGAAAGCACAGATGGCAAGCTTCTATAGAAGGGGGCTCGAGGCGGTCGTTGGCCGGGCGGACAACGGGTTCCGCATGGGAGTGCCCTTCATATGGTGCTCGAGTAATCTCATAGCGAGCTTCGCCACCCAGGCATACCTGTATCGGAAGATGACGGGCGATAACCGCTTCAGGGAATACGAAACGGCCGCACTCGACTGGCTCCTCGGCGCCAATCCATGGGGTGTGTCGATGATCATCGGAGTCCCTTCATGGGGCAATTTCTCGCGCGATCCCCACGCGGTTCTCACGGCCAGGACCGGGCTTCAGCTGACGGGCGGGATGCTCGACGGCCCCGTTTACAGCTCCATCTACAAGAGCCTGCTTGGAATCAGGCTCATCCAGCCCGACGAATATTCCCCTTTCAATACCGGATTCATCGTCTTTCACGACGACCTCGGCGACTATTCGACCAACGAGCCGATAATGGATGGAACCGCGAACCTTACATATCTCTTCGCGGCGATGGAGACGGGCGCTGCCCGCTAGGAACAGATGCCGGAGCTGCCCGATGTAGTCGTTTACGTGGAGAGCATCGACGCGAAGGTCAAAGGGAGAATCATCGAACGGGTTCGCATAACGAGCCCGTTCGTCGTTCGCTCGGTTGATCCACCGGTTTCCGAGATCGAGGGGAAATCTGTACGTGAAGTCAGACGTATCGGGAAGCGAATCGCAATCGGCCTCGACGGTGATCTATGGATCGTGATCCATCTGATGATCGCCGGGAGGTTTCGCTGGCTCAAACCGGGCGCGAAGATGCCGGGGCGGCTCGGGCTCGCGGCATTCGACTTCGAGAACGGATCACTCGTTCTCACCGAGGCCGGCACGCAGCGCCGGACATCGATCACAGCGATCCGCGGGGAGGGCGCGCTCAATGATCTCGATAGAGGGGGAGCCGAGCCGATGGAGATAGACGAGAAAACTTTCTCCGAGCGGCTGCTCGGAGAGAATCACACGCTAAAGCGCTCGTTCACTGACCCGCGGATCTTCAGCGGGATTGGAAATGCCTACTCCGATGAGATCTTTCATCGCGCGCGAATTTCACCGATCAAGCTCACTTCGCGGCTTTCGCCGGAGGAGATCACACGCCTTTACGCCGCTACCCGTGAGGTTCTTTCTGAATGGACAGAGCGGTTGCGGGAGGAGGCGGGCGGTGAATTTCCTGCGAAGGTGACAGCGTTTCGCGATGAGATGGCGGTGCATGGCCGGTACGGGAAACCGTGTCCTGTCTGCGGCACGCCCGTTCAGCGAATACGGTACGCGAGCAACGAGACGAACTACTGCGCCCGCTGCCAGACAGAAGGACGGCTTCTCGCTGACCGCGCGCTTTCGCGTCTCTTGAAAAAGGATTGGCCCCGCTCGATAGATGATCTATGAACGCGGTGACGCAAACGCCTTTGCCAGTCCCGACCACATAGTTACGAGCGACTGCCCGCCGTCGCATGGAATGACCGTCCCGGTAATGAACCGCGCGGAGTCGCTGCACAGGAAAAGTGCGAGGTCAGCGATCTCACCTTTGTCCGCGAACCTGCCAAGCGGGATCATGCCGGTGACCATTTCACGTATTTGCGGAGTCGGTGCCAGGCGCTTCATTCCCTCGGTATCATCGACTGCTCCCGGAGCGATTGAATTTATGCGAACCCCCATCGAACCCCACTCGAGTGCGAGGGTCCTCGTCAGCATATCGACTCCCGCCTTTGCCGCGCAAACGTGAGCCTGCATCTCCATTGCCACGAAAGCCTGCGCCGCGGAGATGTTGATTATCGACGCGCCGGGACGCCTGAGGTGCTCGAAGGCTGCACGACAGGTGTTGAAGGTGCCGAGGAGGTCTATATCGACGACGGACTTGAATGCGTTGGCTGACATTCCAAGCGCGGGCGCAGGAAAATTTCCTGCGGCTCCGCAGACGACTATGTCGAGGTCCCCAAACTTCGCACGCGCTGCTCCGATAGCTCCGGCGAGAGCGTCGTAGTCCCGCACATCGGCCGGAAACCCGGCAGCGCGCGCGCCCGAAGAGTCGATTCCGGCTGCTGCGCTATCGAGCTTCTCCTTCGTTCTCCCAATTAGAGCGACACTCGCCCCATGCTCGGCAAACCGCTGGGCGATGCCAAGGTTTATTCCACTGCCGCCGCCTGTTATCAGCGCGACCTTTCCGTCCAGTAAACGCTCGCCGAAAACGCTGCTCATCCGTGCTCCGTTATGAGAATCGTTACTACTGCTTGTTTGCGCGCCGGGTTCGCCGAATTACAGGCTCTGCCGCTTCCTCCTCGGTGAACATCTCGCGTGCCGCGGCAGTCGAGGCTCTCTCCAGAATGCGCCGGTTTAGTGCGAGGACCACGCCAGCCTCTGTCTGGGATTCGTCAAGCAGGCCGGCAGCGCGCAGCAGCTGCACGTGGTGGGAGATAGTCGGCTTCGATACGTCGAAGGCGCGAGCCAGCTCAACTGAAGTCATGGGGGTGCGCGCAATCGACGTCGCGATCGCATAACGCGTCGTATCGCCGAGTGCACGGAAGATGGCCGCTGGATCGATAACGGTTGCGCCCACGGTCTGAAGGCGGGTATCGAGCACCGGTAGAAAAAACTTCGTGCGTCCCTTCGAGTCATAAGCGGCCCAGAGCCGCGCGACGTTGAAGGCCGACGGGATGAGATATACTCCCTCAGTCGATTTCACCGGTTCGGCTGTCGAGCCTCGCATCTTCATCACGATTTTTCCTTCCATCGTCAGCGGCAGCTTGTTCTCCTTCGCGAAAACCGCGAACGACCGCCGGTTGGCGCTTGCCCGCATTTCCTGCGCGCGCTCTTTCATCTCGCGCTCGAGCCTCTGCCAGGTATCGCTGAAACCATGCGCCCAGAAGGATGCAAGGACGTTCACGACTTCCGCCCTGTACGATCCGGGCGAGGTCACGAGCTTGTCGAACGCGGCGGTTGCGGGGCTTTGCCGGGAAAAAGGGTGTAGTCCGAGAAGGGTGAGAAGTTTTTCCTGGGTGGCAACTTCGTTCGTGACCGTCCGTGCGAGACTGGCGCGCTCAGAGACCAGTGACTCCACGGCTCCCGGTGCCTTGAAGACTCCGCCGAGCACGAAGGCCTGGAAGGTCCCGGCGTCCATCGTGCTGAGCGATTCGACCATCCCGTTGAAGGTGATCGCCGTCGGTGCTTCGCGAAGCGCGTCGGCGATGAGCGGCCACATGAGTGGCGTCGGCGCGACGCTTGCGAGGCTTGTCCGGAGACGGGCCGGCAGGCGGCGCTCCATTTCCCGGCGCCATTCGTGGAGGTGCTCGCCGGCGCCGCTTTCAAGTGCCTGGAGGGCGTAGAATATTTCGAACCGTGGCGTGACTACCGCATGGACGAGACTCTGTGGCATTTAGTTAGATAACATTCTAACTGCCTTTCGACAAGTTCTGCTGGAAAAACGGCGGCTAACCACCGTTAATTCGGAAAAGCCAGAACAGGCGCGGTCCTATCCCTTTATTGAGAGAAGCCAGTGACAGAGAAGATCAGGAAATCAGACGAAGAGTGGCAGAAGCAGTTGACTCCCGACCAATTCCGGATCGCCAGAAAAAAAGGCACCGAGCCCGCCTTCACCGGGAAATACAACGCCTCGAAGGAGCCAGGCATCTACACGTGCGTATCCTGCGGCAATCCTCTCTTCGATTCGGACACGAAGTTCGACTCGGGGTCAGGCTGGCCGAGCTTTACACAGCCAGTGTCGGAGGAGAACGTCGAGACTGAAACCGACACCAGCCACTTTATGAAACGGACCGAAGTTCTCTGCGCGCGATGTGACGCGCACCTCGGGCATGTCTTCGAGGACGGCCCGGCGCCGACCGGCCTCCGCTACTGCATAAACTCCGCATCTCTCGACAGGATCGAAAAGCCCTAGCGCCTCGTTCTTGCTGGAGCAGGCCTTGTCAGGATTGGTCCCACTCTGGCAACAGTCGGCCTGCTCTCGTTCCCGACTCGATCGACCGCCGACACAACGACTTCGTCGGGCGCAGTTGTGGCAGTCGAAGCGGCGAACATGTACGTGCTCTGGATTCCCGGAAGAATCACCGTGCTCCAGTCAGGACCGAAACGATACCTGACTATCCACCGCCAGGCATTCTCCTGCGCACCGGGCACGAAGTTCACTGTCATCGCGCGTGTCGCGGGATCCCGGCGGAGTGATGCCCGGGGCGCGCGTGGCGGGATGCTATCGAGCCATGGCGAAGGCGGCACGAGTGCCGGACCGGCGTAAGGTCCCGCGAGAAGTTTCTCAACTATGCTGTCCCTGTTCTGCATGAAGACTCTCGCGCTGAAGTGGACGTTGCCGGAAGCTCCGTCCTGTAGCCGCGTGACTGAGATCTGGTCGATTATCT
>JBPPMU010000014.1:0-5736 GCA_051306215.1 Gemmatimonadaceae bacterium
GGTAATGGCATCTACTGCAAGCTCGCTATATACGGCAAATGGCGGAAGTTCTCCGCGTGATCAAGTCCATACCCCACGAGGAACTCGTGGGGTGCATCGAATCCGACAAACTTCGTCTCGTACTCCAGCTCGGTCGCGATGTGCTTGTGCAGCAAAGCGCAAATTTCGAGCGAGCGCGGCGCTCTTTTGCCCAGCAGCGCCATCAGACGATTGAGCGTCCGGCCGGAGTCGACGATATCCTCGACCAGAATGATATGTTTGCCTTCGAGCCGGGTCTCCGGATCGTAAAGCAGCCGCACTATCCCACTCGATTCCATCGCATCCCCGTAGCTCGATGCAACGAGGAAATCAACCTGGAGCGGACGTCTTATGTGACGCACCAGATCGCTCAGAAAAATGAAGCTTCCCTTCAGCAATCCAAGGACGAGCAGGTCGCCATCAGGATATGCCTCGGTGATCTTTTCGCCGAGCTCGGCGACCTTGTCGGCGATGGTTTTTTCGTCGTAGGCGATCCGCTTGAGAGGACGGCCGGAGAGTCTCGGATCAGCCGCTGCTTCGACTGACGCGGTCAAAAAACCTCCGGGCGTGACTGGTGCCCCGCCCGGCTCAGACCAAGCCGGGCGTTCCTGATCATCTCGACGCGCTGGGCGTCCCATCGTCGCAGAAGCAGGTGATCGCGGAACATCCGGACTTCGATACCTCCAGAGAGCTGAATCGCACCGCCGGTGCGCCCATTTATTGTAAACTCGGCCAGTCGCCTTGTTCCTCTGCGGTCCATCACGACGCCAGCCCTGGCGGCGATGGCCGGCCACAGGGAACTGAGCGATTCAGCATCATACCCGGCGAGGTCGGAGCGTGCGACGCGGAGTGACCCATCCTGTCCGGCCGTGACATCGATCCCCGCCGCCGCCTCGGCCATCTCCTCGCGCCACGTGGCGGACATCTGAGCGATGGTCAGAAGCTGATCGGGGAATGACGGACGCAACCGCGTGATCGCCGGCAGGAGCTCGTGGCGTACTCGATTTCTCAGGTGCGCCCGGGACTGGTTCGACGGGTCGTCGACGAAGCTGATTCGGCTCTTCCCTGCGTATGCCTCGAGGTCAGTTCTGCGCAGGCCGATGAACGGACGAACGACTTCAGACTCTGCATAGAGGCCGGCGAGTCCGCGCGGTCCTGCGTCGCGAAGGATTCTCATGAAAACCGTTTCGACCTGATCATCGAGTGTGTGAGCGGTTACGACAGGCGCGATGAAGCTCTTCGCGGTAGCGCGCAGGAATTTCCACCGCTCCTCGCGCCATTCGTGCTCGCGCGAGTGGGTCCGTGTGGCGGTGCCGACGATACACCTGAAACGCAGGGACCCGGCACGCTTGCTTACGAGTTTCGCGGCCCTCGACGCATGCACGCCAGTGCCGTGATCGAAGGTCGCCACCAGGACGCCGGCGCGGGTACCGGGGAGGATCGAGGCAACCGCGTCGAGCAGGACCATCGAGTCGAGCCCGCCCGAGACAGCGAGTACCACCCGCTCGTGGCCTTCGAGAGCCGACGCCGCTGCGCGAAGCACCCCCGTGTCTTCATCAGTACGGGTTCCCATGGTATTTTAATCTAAACCACAGCCGCACTGGAGTAATGCATGGAGACGCATGGACCGCTGGGCACTCTCTGGGTATCACTTGGCCTGATCGGCTTCTATCTCGCGCTGATCTGGCTCAACATGCTGCTCGGCCTGTTCCTGACCCCGCTTTTCATTATTCCCCAGACCTGGCTGATGGACAAGCTCAAGGAGCGCAAGGAAGCGAAGGAGAGGTCCGGGCTTACTCAGTCCCAGTCGTAGAGAAAATTGTAGAAGCCGCGGTTCCTGATAACCGCCCTCACGTAGCCGCGCGTCTCGATGAAGGGGATCCGCTCGGTGAACATCTCCGGATCATTAGCGCCCGCTTTCTGAATCCACCGCGCAACTCGTGATTCGCCCGCGTTGTAAGCGGCAAGGACCCGCTCGAGCTGTGAAGTCTGCCTGAAGAGCGCAGACAGGTGCCGAGTCCCCAAACGAATGCTTATCGCCGGATCATACAGAGAGTCGTCGGTGTAGCCGGGAATCCGGCTCGAGCGAGCCAGCGTTCTGCCCACCGGGGGCATTAGCTGCATCAGCCCCCTGGCTCCGACAGGCGACGTCGCCCGCGGATTGAAGTTCGACTCCTGCCTGATGAGCGATGCAACCATCGCGGGGTCGAGGCCGTTCGCCCGGGAACTCTCGATGAGGGTCTCCCTCACGAGCACGGGATAAACAAGGCGGTAATTCTGCGCCGTCGGGCCGATCTCGTTCACCGCTCGCCGTCCGAGCTCCATCGAGCGGCCCGCCTGGTCTGTGCCGGAAAGTGCGTACGCCGTTGCAACCAGCCGGGCGGGATCCTGCTGCGCGTCGCGATATAGAGCATCCTGCTCGAATCTCAGCTCCGTGTCCATCCCGAAATCACGAAGAATCGCTACGCGACGCATTGCGGCGTCGATGGCCGGGACCGACGGGTAATTGTTCGTCTTCGACGAGTCTGAAAGAAGTGGAACACCCAGTCGCTGCGACGCTTTAACCGAGTAGTATGAAGCCCGTTCCTTCACGAGGAGCGCGCGCCACCGCGCATTGGCGGCAGCGGTGTCACCACGCGCAAGCCACGCGCGACCAGCCCAATAGGCGGAAGCAAGCGCGTCGTCTGCATTCGGATGAAGCGAAACGACTGAGTCGAACTCGTTTGCCGCGGTTCGGAAGTCCCCCGCGACGTAGGCGATGAGGCCTGCTCTGAAAAGCGCGGCGGGAGCATGGCGGGTTCGCGGGTACCGAGTCGCCAGCGACTGAAATGCTGATCGCGCCGCGGCATCGCGATTGTCGTCTGTAGCAAGGTCAGCGAGCAGCAGCAGCGCAGATGCTGAGCTTGTGTCCGTCGGGTACGCTGTCGTGATTGCGCGAAGCGCTGTTCGCGCGTCTTCCCTTCTCCCCAGGGCAAGCAGCGCCCGAGCTCGCTGGTAGCGCGCCGCAGCAGCCAGTGAAGCTGGAGCGGTCACTCGCGAATATGCCGTCATCGCTTCCGTGTCGCGGTCGAGCCTGGCTAGCATTGCTCCGGCATTGAAATGGTCGCGCGACGTGCCCAGGCGCGCGGCGAACGCCCTGTTGTATCCGGTCACCGCGCGCGAAGCGAGTCCCGTTGCGTACGCCCTGCGCGCGATAGTCAGCTGCTCAGTGGCGGTCGGGTTGTTCCACGTCCTGTCGAACAGAGCGATTGCATCGCGCGCGCTCTGGCCCGTTGCACCCGACCCCAGAAACGCTATCATGTCGCGCCTTGCCTGAGTCATCGTAACAGTGTCGGATGGCCTGAGCATCCTCAGCCGTATCGTGGGAAAACGATCGCCGAGGGCGGTGTATGCCTTGATTGCCCCTTCGACGTCGCCCGCGCGCTCGAGAGCGATCGCCTCCGTTGGACCGCGCCGCGCCTTTGCGACGTCAAGCTCGATTCTGTCGAAGAATCGGTCGCGGGTCGCCTTGTCACGCGTTACGCCAGCCGCGCGCAGGTAGAGCCAGTCGCGGACTTCGGGCGCGGCGTCGGCTGCAGCCTCATACAGGATACGCGCGCTGTCGAGATTGTCGGCCCGGTCGAACGCCCGCGCCCTCAGCACGAGATCGCGCACGGCGGAGTCCTGAGCGACGACAGGCTCGCCCGCGGCACTCCCGTCTGACGGCGGAACCGAAGCGCTTCCCTCGGTTCCGCCACAGGCGCCGTGAATCACCGCGGTCATTACCGCCAGGATCCACGCCTTCACTTTCACCTGGTGCCCTCTGGCACGCTGACCGCCGCGCCGTCCAGCGCCGGTCCTTTCACCTCGATGGTTCTCCATTTTGTCCCGGCACTCTCGAGCAGGTCATGTGCCTCGACAGGCCCCCATGTGCCGGCAGCGTACTGCGGAATTGCGGGAAGGCGTCGATCCTCGTAATAGTGAATGAGCGGATCGATTATCTCCCATGCGACCTCCACCTCGTCGCTCCGGGTGAACAGAGTCGCATCGCCGAGCATGCAGTCGAGCAGCAGCGTCTGGTACGCGGGCGGTGTAACGTCACCGAATGCCTCGTCGTAGGAGAAGTCCATGTCGACCGGCGTTATCTCGAATTCGGGCGTTAGCTGATTGCCTGCGCCTGGCGTCTTCACGTGAAAGCGCAGCGAGATTCCCTCATCCGGCTGCACGCGCATCACCAGCACGCTCGGCCAGTTCTCCTCGAGCTCCTTCTGGCCGAACATCAGGACCGGCGGCGACCTGAACTGGATCGCGATCTCGGATGTGCGCTCAGGGAGCCGCTTGCCTGACCGCAGGTAGAACGGCACGTGCCGCCATCTCCAGTTATCGATATCGAGCCGGATCGCGGCAAAAGTTGGAGTGACCGAATCCGCTGAGACCTTCTCCTCCTGGCGATATCCCTTGAGCTGCGATCCGTTCAGCGAGGCGGGCGAGTACTGACCGATCACCGCAGGCGGGGCGTCATCAGCGAGAAGCGGTCGCAAAGATCGGAGGACTTTCACCTTTTCGTCGCGCACATCGTCGGCGCGAAATGCGATTGGCGGCTCCATCGCCGCGAGGGACAGAAGCTGAAGGAGGTGGTTCTGGAACATGTCCCTTATCACTCCCGCTTCCTCGTAATACTTCCCGCGTCCCTCGATTCCACCTTGCTCGGCAACCGTGATCTGCACCTGCTTTATATACTGGCGGTTCCAGAGGGGCTCGAAGATCGGGTTGGCGAAACGGAAGACGAGAATGTTCTGGACGGTCTCCTTTCCCAGGTAATGGTCTATTCGATAGACCTGATGTTCATGTATGCGGTCGAGCACGACTCTGTTCAACACGCGAGCCGTCTCGAGGCTCCGGCCGAAAGGCTTCTCGATCACGACGCGGTACCACGGGCGCTCAGCCACGGAGAACGTACGCGGCGCAAGCCGGCTCTCCGAGAGATGAGTGAGTGTCTTCTCGAAGATACTGGGTGGAATCGCCAGGTAGAACATCCTGTTGTGCTCGTCGACCGGCACACCTGTCTCGATCTCGTCGAGCCGTCGCGACACCTCGGCGTAAACGGAAGGGGTGGAGAGATCCCCCGCTGCATAGTGGATTCGCTTTGACAGCCACTCCCACGTTTCGGGTTTGACTGACTTGATGTCCTCCGATGCCTCGAGGGCCTCGAGCATCGTGTCGGCAAACGCCGCGTCTCCAATCGTGTCCCGCCCGACTCCAAGTAACGCGAATCCGTCGGGCAATAGCCGATGCTCAGCGAGGTGGTAAAGCGCAGGCAGGAGCTTGCGCCGCGTGAGATCGCCGCCGGCACCGAATATCACGACAGTGCAGCGTTCGACTTTTGCGCGCTTCACGGTATGGCGAGTACCCTCTGGCGCGACCCGCAGCCGGGGCCGGCGCATTCCGGCTGGCTCGCCGTGGATGTTCATGCCTTCTTCACGGCATGACCGCCGAACTCGTTGCGCAGCGCGGCTATCACCTTTGCTGAATATGAATCGTCCTGGCGGGATCTCAGCCGGGCGAGCAGCGAAAGCGTTATGACGGGAGCGGGGACATCGAGGTCTAGCGCCTCCTGAACGGTCCACCGCCCGGTGCCCGAGTCGGCGACGAAACCCTTAAGCGATTCGACATTCCCTTTGTCGCCGAACGCCCGCTCGGCAAGCTCGTTTATCCACGACCGCACGACGCTTCCGTGAT
>JBPPMU010000015.1:0-20471 GCA_051306215.1 Gemmatimonadaceae bacterium
CCCTTAAAGATGCCCGCGGAAGGCTCCGCTGTCAGGCAGGACCGAGAGCTCTCATCAGCGCAACCTTTGCGAGAAGACGCGTCGAATCGAGAAGCGGCAGCGGAGTGTCGTCGGGTCGCATGATCAGGGGCAGCTCAGTGCAGCCCATGACCACGGCATCACAGCCGCGTGCCTTGAGCTTCTCCGAGACTTCATTGAAGTAGAGACGCGATGGTTCAGGGAACACTCCGTGGATGAGCTCCCCGAGGATTATCTCGTGTGTTCTCACCCTGTCCGCCTCGTCGGGAATTTCGCTTTCAATCCCGTACCGGCTGAGCGTCTCGGAATAAACCGGTCCCTCCATCAGGAACTTCGTTCCGAGAATGCCAAGCCGCCGGAACCCGAGTCGCCTCGCTTCGTCAGCGACCGCCTCGGCGATGTGAAGCCACGGGATCGGCGACTGCGGGACTAGGTACTTGAATGCCTGGTGATATGTATTGACGGGACAGATAGCGAAGTCGGCCCCCGCCGCAGCGACCTTGCGCGCGGACGTGGCAAGAACGCCCGCGAGCCCTTCCCAGTCCCCCGCCCGGATGAACCGCATGTGCTCGGCGAGTGATACCGAGTTCATTGTCATCTCCGGGTGGTTGTTCTCGCCCATGAAAGCAGGCGCCTCGAGACAGATAGTCCGATAACAGAGCGCGGCGCCCTCGGCGCTTCCGGCCACTATTCCAATGTGCTGCGTCACTGTTCGAGCATCAGCGGCGCAAACCTTCGGGCATGCCATCGTCCTGCGGGATTGCGTGGGAGCTCCGTCGATCCCACCGGTTGAGTAGCCGGGCCTCCCACGATGTCATTGAGTACCATAATATCGAAATTGCCGCTCAGAAGTCATAACGCGCGCCGAGCTGTATGCGCCAGCGTGATGCATCGACGACGACCTGATCGATCGGCGGGAATCCGAGGGCGCCGGTCGGTGATTCGGGAACGACATATCGCGGCCGGTTTTTCGCGGCGTCCCACCCGCTCACCAGCAGGAGGGGGACGTCCTCGCGGCTTGAAGTCTCCCGCACGAGACCCCAGCGGCTGCTGATCATGTTCGGAATGTTGAACAGGTCAGCGGAGATCTCCAGGCCGCGTTCACGCCTCGTCCAGAGTTTCGTCGCGATCCTTCCATCGAATGCGAACACCGCGGGATTCCGGCACGAGTTGCGAGTCACGATCCGTCCCCGCTGCCCGTCGAGGCACGGCCGGCTTTCAATGAAGTTGTCGAGAGCAGGCCATTTGGCGGGATCAACAAGTGATATGTCCGCCGGGTCGAGCGGAATGTACGCCAGATCGTTGCGCTGGACGCCGTCGGCGTTTGCATCGCCGCTGACTGTGAAGGCGTAGGGGGTTCCGGACCTCGCCCGGACGAATGCGGACACGGTCGTTCCCTTCCCGGCAGGCACCACCGCCATCGCGGAAAAATTGTGCGGAACGTCGCGCGCCGAGCGTCGAAGCGCTCTCCGGGAGTGCGTGCCATCGACGGGGTTGCTCCGGAGGATCACCGAGCTTATCAAACCCGTCATGCTCATCACATCCAGCGTACGCGACCAGTTGTACCCGGCCTGCACAATGCCGCCGGACTTCCACCTGCGCTGTCCCGACACCGCCACAGAAGTCGAGCGGTCGCCCGAGACGTTGCTGTACTCGTATATGCCGGCGAAGCCGGTGCTGTCAACGCGCGTCGTCCGCGCGGCCCCACGACTATCGAATGTCCCGTACATCATCCGGCCTTCGGCGTTGCGACCTCGCTCGACCACGTTAACGTCGCGCACGAAGGTATTGTCACGCGAGCGGGTGTGAATCACGTCCAGGCTGCCGATGAACGAATGCCCGAAGTCGTGGTCGACTCCAGCCACATATTTGACCGCCTGCTGAAAACGGTACCCGGGATCGAAATAATTGACGGTCGGCAAACCCTGGCGGGCCGCGGTGTTGAGACAGCGTGACGGCAGATTGCCGATGTCAGTCGTCGGGGCAGGAACACCGTCTGCCGGCCCACAGACCAGAAGGCTTTGCTCCTGCCCGGTTGCCGTGTAGGCACCCGTAAGCCACACGAAGGGAGGACGTCCGGCGAAAACTCCCGCTCCTCCACGCACCATCGTTCGCAACTCCCGGCCGACATTCCACGCGAAGCCAATCCGCGGAGCGAGGATGGCGTTGTTCGATGGAAAGTCGCTCGTCCTGATCGACCCAAGCGACGCATTGTCCTCCAGAGTTTGATTGCTCCTCGGCGCATCGAGCGCCGGTACATCGAGTCTGAGGCCGGCCGTGAGACTCAGGCGCGGATGTGCCTGCCAGTAGTCCTGCGCATAGAGGGACAGAAGAGCGGAAGAATAGTCCGCGACCGGCCCTCCGTTTGCGCCGGGCAGCGCGACTTCATAGCGCGACGGCTCACCTCGCTCCAGAGACTCGACGCTGCCGAAGGTCCAGACGCCCCATGATCCCAGAAAGAAGTTATCGCGTACCCCCAGGAAAATATTCTGGGTGCCCGCCGTTATCCTGTGTGTCCCGGCGTACCAGGTAAGGTTGTCAGTGAACTCGACAACTCGCTGTTTCGTCCGGGTCCCCTGGGATGCTTTCGTCGATCCGCCCGCGAGAAAGACACCCGGGATGTCAGCGCCGACAAGGAAAAGCGGCACCCGGTTTCGTGAGTCGGATCTTATCACGTTGGCCGACACGCTCACGAGCGCTTCATTAGTGAACCGGCCGAAAGTGCTGAGCGACCTGACTCGTGCGGCAATGACGTCGGAGCGCTGCAATGCTCCGCTGTTCGACAACTGCCACCCCTCCACGTTCGTCTGGTTCCTCAGCTCGCGGTTGAGTACATCGTTTCTCGCGCGAGAGAGGGATTGAGTGATTTCCAGCGTGTGGTTCGGGGCGGGCTGCCAGGACAGCTTCAGGAAAAGGTTCGCATTAGGCTGATTCAACCGGGGCGGTTCGGGGCCACCCGGATCGAAGCCATAACGCTCCCTGAATGCCTGCGCCGCGCGCACCGCGGTGGCTTCGCTCACGCCAGTTTGCGGCTCGTCGGTCGGGAACCCGGAGAAACGAGTAGACCGCGACTGCGTTTCTGCAACGGCGAAATAGTGGAGCCGGTCACGGAAAATCGGTCCGGCGGCGCTCATTCCATATTGTATCTGGTCGAACGCTGGGACTGACGACCCCGCCGTATCGACACCGACGAGCTCGGAACGGGAATACGAGCTGTAAGCGGATCCACGGAACACATTCGACCCCGAGCGTGTCACCGCGTTGATGAGGCCGCCGGAAAATCCGCCCTGCCTTACGTCGAACGGAGCGACGAGAATACTTATCTCGTCGAGCGCCTCGAGCGGGATCGCGCGGCCGCCCGACCCCGACCCGGCCGCGATGTTCACGCCGAAGATGTCGTTCGCGGTGGCTCCGTCTATCTGAATTCCGTTGAACCTCGAGTGCTGGCCGCTGACCCAGAGCGATCCAGGGCCGACGGCCTGGGACGAAACGCCGAGAAGCCCGAGAAAGTCGCGGTTCAGCAGCGGGATTCCGCGCAGCGCCGCGCGGGAAACGTGAGTCGCAGACCCGCCGGCGCCTCCGTCGCGCAGGCTCGACGTGGTGACAGTCACCGTCCCGAGATCCTGCGGCGTTGCCGCATCCATCACGAGCCTGATTCGTAGGCGCTCACCAAGATGGACGCCAATGCTGTCGATGCCCGAAGGCCGCCGCCCCATCACCCTCGCCGTCACCCGATACGATCCGACGGCGACATTGTCGAACGAGAGAGTGCCGGCGCGGTCGGCAGCTCCGGCGCGAATTGCACCAGTGCTCCTCGCGATCATGGTTATGGTCGCGCCCGGCACCGGCGCACCCTCGGCCGTAACGACTGTCACGTCGACCGCGGCGCCTGACAAGCCTTGCGCGGCCGCGCTCCCGGATCCCAGGGCGCAGATGCAGGAAAGGAGTGCGAAAATCGCAGCTCTGGCGGTGAGGCCTGGCTTGCGCATGACTTCAAGTGTCGGGGACTCGCACCACAAGGGCAATGGCGTCTTGCCGGAGAATAGGGTTAACGAGGCCCGCATCACACCAGTCTCACGCCTGGCTCGCGAGAACGCGACGGACGAGCGTGATATTCGACGCCTCTCCTGACTTGGATCCCACATGCGAGCCTTTCGAATCGAACCCCGACGCCTTCTTCTGTTCCTGAGCGCTCCGCTGGCAATCGGCGCATGCGAGCAGGCGGCCGGACCCGACCAGCCGCCCAGCGGCGCCACGATCCTCGTGGCGGCGTCGCCTGTAACTCAGTCAGCTACCGTCGGCAGCGTCATCACGGAGCTCCCGTCCGTGATAACCCAGGATTCCGACGGAAACCCGGCGGCGGGAATCACTGTGTACTTCCGGCTCGTCAATATCGTCGGACGCATCACCGGCAACACGGTCATTTCAAATTCCGCGGGGATTGCGCAACTGGGCAGCTGGACCCTGGACGCTGTCCCCGGCGCAAACGTCGTCGAGGCAAGTACCGGCGGATCGACCATCCTGTTCACCGCCCACGGAATCACCGGACCGCCGGTCACCCTGAGAAAAATTCGAGAGTACCAGGAGATCCTGCATCCCGGGGAAGTGACTCAGGCGGTTCCGCGGGTCGTGGTGTCGGACAGGTTCGGGAATCCCGTGTCGGGGGTCCCTGTCACGTTCGATATCGCGCGCGGCAACGGGTCGATCGACGGAGCAACCGTCGCGACACTGAACGACGGAACCGCCTCTCCCGGAAACTGGAAGGTAAATGGGCTCGGATATCATACGCTGACTGCATCCGCACCATTACTGGACCCGGTGGCTTTTACCACGTTGGTGATCGAGGACTCAAACCCCTCGTGCGGCGAGTCGCTGGAGCTGGTCCCCGGCCTGACGCTCGAGGCAGAGCTGGGGCGCCAGGGTTGTAGCACTCCTTCCGGGCGCGCTTTCGACACTTATGAATTCGAGGTGAAGACCGGTCAGGGGGCGCTGGTTACGGTCACCTCCGCTGCATTTGACAGCTATCTGGAGCTCTTCACCCACGACGGAATGCCTGTGGGGAAAAACAACGACGCCGGCAGCACCACAAACTCGGCCATCCGGGCTTTCGTCCCGCCGGGCAGCTACATCGCTGCCGCATCGTCGGCTGTTCCTGCGAGCGGCAGCTATCAGATTTCCAGCGTCCCGGTCGCCTTAGCCAGCCTCAGCTGCGACATCACCTACGTGGTTCCCGGCGTCGTGATTGCCGGGGAGATGACTCCATGCCTGCAGTCCCTCATGCTGCATCGCTACCGCATATACGTCAAGCAGGGCAGCAACCTGGCGGTAACGCTCGGGGACCGGTCTTACTCGGACTGGTCTGTCGCGCTGCTCGATCCGTCGGATCGGCAGGTCGCATCCTCCGTCCCGTCGCACAGCTACATCTACTCGCTCAATTATTTCGCGACCGCAAGCGGGTACTACACCATTACGGTGTTCTCCGGCGAAGAGAGATCGGAGTACACATTATCGGTCAAGTGAGCTCCTTCCGGGGACCCGGTTGACTCACAATGCGGGATTGGCCCTCCCCACCTGGGCGGGACGACCCTACCTTGGCAGGGTGTACACGCTTCGGCTACTTGGGGGAATCGGGGTTGCGGACGAGAACAGCCGCGACGTCGATGCGCTTCTTCGACAGACCAAGCATGTAGCGCTCCTCGCTTACCTCGCGCTGCCAGTCCCCGGAGACTGGCACCGGCGCGACGTGATCCTCGGCATGTTCTGGCCCGAGCATGACCAGCAGCGCGCCCGGTCTTCACTGCGAAGCGCGCTGTACCAGCTCCGCCGCCACTTCCCCGAAGGAGCGATTCGAACGCGCGGCGATGACGAAATCAGCGTCGATCCCGCAATCATATCCACGGATGTTGCGCTCCTGACAGACGACTTCGCCGCCGGGCGGATCCTCGAAGGTCTCAGCCGCTATCGGGGCGACCTCCTGGCTGGCGTTTACATCGCTGACTCGCCCGCGTTCGAGAAATGGCTCGACCGCGAGAGAGGCCGCCTTCGCCACACCGCCCGAAAAGCCGCCTCGGCGTTATCCGAGGAAGCGGAGCGGAGCGGCGATCTCACGGCTGCCATCGATGCCGCAAAACTTGCCGCGGAACTCGACCCTGACGACGAGGCGGCCGCGCGCCGCTGGATCGCGCTGCTCGATCGGATCGGTGACCGTTCACAGGCATTTGCGGTTTACGAGCGATTCCGCAACCACATGTCGGACACGTTCGGGGTGAGGCCTTCGGCCGAGACTGTCGCGTTGCTCGATGCGGTGCGAACGCGGAGTGATGTCAACACGCAGTCCAAGCCGGCTCCACCAAACCCGGTACCCGCTGCACTACCTGTCGCTGGGGCTGCTTCTCCGGCCCCCCGGTTCTCACGGCGATGGCTCGCCATCCCGGCGGCCGCTCTCGTTACAGCGGCCGTAGCAGCGTTCTGGTTTCCCACGCGGCCAGCGTCCGAACCTGGCACGCGCAGTCTCGTCGTGCTTCCGATGATAAACGAGACAGGAGATCCGGGTCTCGCATACGTCGCCACGGGCCTGGCCGAAGGGATTGCAGGGCGGCTCGAGGGAATCGGCGGAATCACCATCCGGTCGGGAGCGCGCTCGGATTGGATTGACTCGGGTGGAGAGAATCTTCGCATCGCCAGCGCGCGCTTTGGTGCGACGCTTCTGTTGCGCAGCAGTATCAGAAAGACCGGCGACTCGCTCGAGGTGAAATTCACCCTGGCTGATTCCATGCAGTCGGGTGAGCGCCGCGTGGCGAGCCACCGGTTTCACTTGAGCCAGGTTCGCGTCGCGGAGAGCAGGCTCGCCGCGGACATCGCGGGTGAGGTGTTCAGGGTTCCCATTCCGACTGCGCCTCGCGCGCCGGACCGGCCGGTGGACCTGGAATCGTACCGGCTCACCCTGGAGGGCTGGCACCAGATATTTCTCCGGCGCCCCGGAACCGGCGTTGCGCAGCGGCACATCGCCGCGGCTCTTTTCACGAGGGCGATCGACATCGACCCGATGAACGCGAGAGCGTGGTCGGGGCTCAGCTCGGTATGGGCATCTCTCGTCGTGATAGACGCTCTGCCGTTCCGGGAAGGTTATGCCAAGGCGACCGCTGCCGCATCTCGCGCGCTCGCGATCGACAGTCTCCAGGGAACCGCGCTCGCAAACATGGCGATAATGCGCGCTTTCGAGGATGGAAACACGGTCGCGGCGATGCAGCTCATCCGGAAGGCCGAGGCCGCGGAGCCGTCGAACCCGGAGGTTTTCCTCATCAAAGGCCTCATCCTTAGCAGCGCGCATTTGCACGATGAGGCCCTCGATGCCTCGCGCGTCGCGCGCCGTCTCGATCCCCTGTCACCATTCTTCGCGAACACCGAGGGAAACAGGGAGCTTTGCGCAGGGCGTCCGGCCGCGGCACTCGAGGTTCATCGGTCGGAGATAATGATGAATCCGGACAACTACCTCGCGCGCGATGGAGCCACGCGCGCCCTTGCGATGCTCGGCAGGTATGATGAGGCGATCGCTTCCTGGGCGGAAAGCGCGCGCATCAAGCGCGACACGCAACTGGCGAAAGAGCTTCGTGGTGCACGCGGCAGGTCCGGCTACTGGTCGGTGCGACATTCTGAGGGTCGCCGGCGGCTCGAGGCCCTGCGGGCACAGACCGATCGAGTCTCTCCCCGCGCTCTCGCCTTGGCTCACTTCGCCGCCGGGGACGCAGACCGCGGCTTCGCCGAGCTCGAGAAGGCCCGCCTCGAGGGGATACCCGCCCTTTATCGTCTACCGTGCATGCCGGATATCGACGAGTTCCGGAACACTCCCCGTTTTGTGCAGGCGCTGTCCCGGATTGGAGCGCTCGAAACGAAGTAGCACCCGGATTCACGCCCGTTTCACGGCCATGTGACGGGCCGCTCGCGTCCTCCAGCGATGATTGGCTCAATAATCATCCGGAGACTTTGTGAACGTTGCATACACCCGCATTATCTCCCCCCTTGCCTGCGCAGCCCTCCTAGCGGGAGCCTGCACACCTGAGGGAATCAGCGACACCCGCGACATGGACGGGAACCGGGCGACGACTACGAGTCGCGCCAGCGCCAGCCTGTCCTGGAAAGTTTCGGTCTGCCACGTCGCGGGCTCTTCCCCGGCAATCATGCAGCTTCCCCTCCAGGCGCTCGCGGGTCACAAGGATCACGGGGATTACGTGACGTCTCTCAAGGTTCAACCGGGAGAAGACGGCGAAGACGGGATAAACTTCGGGCGAATCACCGACGCCCTTGCGGCGGCTCGCCAGACGAGGCTTGCGAACGACGAGGTAGATGAAGCGGCGTGCCGGATAACCATCAATGTTGCCGCCGGCAGCTACACGGGGAGCCTCACCCAGTCCGATGATGCCACACTCGAGCGGTTCCCGCTTGTGATCGACATGCCTGACGTGACAGTCAGGGGAGCTCTCGCAATGCCGGTTGATGGCTCAGGCAAGGCGACCGGGATCTCCGCCGGCGATGCGGCTACGACTCTGACGCCCACTGTTCCGCTCACGGGCGGCGGAACCGGTGGTAACTCCCAGAACATCTTCATCATCAACGGGCGCGTGAACGGAGCGCGCGGTCACGGCGCGAGAATCGAGGGGTTCAATTTCAAGTCCGGTCGTTCGGCCGCTGACCCAGTCGTCGGCGGCATCGCGATCCTCGTCCTCAGGGCGCAGCACGTGTCGGTCGCAGGCAACCAGTTCGAAGGCGGCTTCGCCAGCGCAATCGACCTGCGTGCCTCGAGCGGGCAGGTCGAGCGCATATTCAGCTCCGGGCGTGGCAGCTCCTGCGATATCTGCGCTGCGGGCCCCGGTGAGTACGTCGTACGGGACAGCCGCCTCATCGGCGGCGGGATTCCCGGCGTGCTCATACTTCCAGCAGTAGTGCTGTCCCTTCCCGCGTCGATCGAGCAATACACGCTTCCGGCGACTTCCACCGTCACAGCTCTCGTCGAGAACAACGAGGTGCGCGGCCACTTGAACAAGCCCGTAGGCGTAGGTCTTCGTGTTGGAGCAATCGGCGTGGGCGCTCAGACTGTCGCGGGCACGAGCAGGGTCACGTTCGCCCGGAACAACCTCGTGGGAAATACTTTCGGGATCATCGTCGAGGCCGCCTTCATCAGCCAGACGGATCCGACTCGCAGGCGCGGCGACATAGAGCTGACCACCACCGGCAACACGTTCTCGGGCAATTGCCAGAATGATGTTCTCGTCGCGATGAGTAACAGCCAGACCGGGCTTGGCATTCAGAGCGGTGCGTTTCTCGTCAACTCGACCTACACGCTGTCACTGGGATCAGACATTTCGTGGGACAATGTCTGGTACGCACATGCGGCGGGCACCGGTAATACGATGACAGTGAATGGCCAGGCCGTACAATACGGCGGCGCTAACGCTTATGATGCAAGCCGATCATGCGAGTAGAGCTCACACGACGAGCTTTTGCTCCAAGCGCCCGCGCCATTGCGGCGCTATTCGTCGCTGTCTCGTTGTGTGCCTGCAGCGACGAACCCTGGCCTGCTGCGCCCCTGACTCAGTCTGCGATAGAACTCGTTGCCCTGACACCAACCGCGCTCGCCGGAACTGTGGCGGCGAGTGCCATTGAGCCACCCGCGGTAATGGCGCGGGATGCGAGCGGCAATCCGGTTCCCGGCGTGCCTGTCGTTTTCACTATCGTGTCCGGTGGAGGGGAAATTGTTCACGGCGGCAAGCCGGCCCATGGTTTTGTCACCTCGAATGGAGCGGGCATTGCGACGATGCCCGGCTGGAGATTCGGCACCATTGCAGGTGAGAACAAAGTCCTCGCGTCGAGCACGTCCCTGCCCCCGGTGAGCTTTACGGTAGTGACCGTGCACAGTCCTCACCACGCAACGCGAAAGACTTTCGGGGACGACGAAGTTGGAGAACCCGGACGCGCAATCAGGATCCCGCCTGCCCTGCTCGTGGTGGACACATATGGCAATCCGATCTCCGGGGTGCCGGTGACGTTTACCATATCGGGGGGTGGAGGCACGCTTGCGGGATCAAGTCCGACTACCGGTTCGGACGGCATCGCCGCAGTTGGAAGCTGGACCCTCGGCCCGGTCGGACGCCAGGAAATCACTGGAACATATCCCGGGCTCGCGACGCCGATTGTTTTTTCCGCCACCGCGGTCGAACCCATGGCTCGAACATGCGGGGACACTTCGGCCGTGCTGCCGGGTGGCCCCGTTGGTGCGGAGCTTGGCTCCGGCAGCTGCAGCACTGAGAGCGGCAGGCCATTCAATGTGCATTCAATCGATGTCGAGACCGACGGGCTTTTTCGGTTCCTGTTATCGTCACCTGTCCTCGACCCCTGGCTGGAAATCCTCGATCCAGTGGGGATTCCGGTAGCCCGCCACGACATCCGGAAAAGCGGACCGGGCAGGTCGGAGCTAACCGCCTACCTGAACAAAGGTGAGTACACCCTCAGGGCGGGGTCGATTTCTCCTGTCGCGACCGGCGGCTACAATGTCTCGTGGAGCCCGGGATCAGTCGCGGTTTGCGACATGCCTGTCATTACGCGGCACTTTGTCGTACACAACACGATATGGGCATGCGGCATGGATCAATTCGGATTCCTGCCGAATTTCTATCGTGTTCACGTCCGGGCCGGCAGACTGATCACGGCAACACTCAAGTTCAATGACGGCTTCATGGAGCCGACACTCAAGATCGCCAACGTGGCGGGCACCGTTTTTACCGAGGTTACCAACTTCAACTACGACACAAGCGAAATCACGGTCAGCTATGTCGCTCAATCTGAAGGGTACTACGTGATCGTCGTGGCAGGACTCCCAGTTGGCTTCTGGTACTCGCTCATGGTCCAATGAATCGCTCGTACAATGGCATTGCCCTCTCATCACGCGGATGCCGCTCGCGTTACGGGCCTTTCACACACCTTGTGAGCGGTTAAGACCCAGAGGGAAAACGGATTTGGCGGATCTCATGGATTTGGCGGTTTTTTGTTTTGAAACCAAAGACAACGCGCATCCTTCCATAACGATGAGAGTTGCGACGCGGGGACCTCTGTTTCTGCAGCCCGCTTAATCCGCAAAATCCGCCTAATACGTTTTCCCTCTGGGTTTTGCCTATTATTTCGCGCGAGCCGACACCGATGATCGGTGCGATGACAGAATCTGTCCTCGGCTATCGCGCGAGCCTGTCCTGCAGCAGCACCAGCGCGCGATCTTCGGGGCGTACGCCCGGGGTGCATCCGGAGGGACGAATCGCCCACAGGCGCTGCGCGACTGAAAGGTGAATCTCGGCGGCATCGTCAATTCCGGCGGCGTCTCTTCTGGCCGGCAGCCGGAGGAGCGAGTCCGCCGTCGCGACCTCCCGCGCCGAAGCTGAATCGAGAGCGCACCGGCTCAGCAGCTGCTCGGTTGCGAGAAGCACCCGATGGCTGCGCTCGTATCTCTCACTCAGCCGCAGCCCGCGCACCAGTGGATCGAGACCGCGACGTGCGCGCGCCAGCTCGAGACGGTCCGCGACCGTCGAATCGCCCGGAGCCAGCCGCGCCGCGCGCGCAAGATTCTCCTCTGCGCGGGAGTAATTGCCGAGGGCGAGCGCAGCTTCGCCGAGTCCGCCGATGGCCTGGGCGTCGCGCGGGCGGTGCTGAATAACCTGGCTGAACACTTCCGCGGCCCGCTCGGGAGAGCCGGCGACGAGGAAGAGTCTGCCGACATTTTTTCTGCGGTCTAGATTGTCGAACGATTGCTCCTGAATCACCAATAGCTCGGCAAGCAACTCCTTGCGGGCGTCGGTGCGGGCGAGGAGCTCGATCAGCTCGAAACGCGCCTCGAGGCCGCTTCCATTCTCTCCCTCCGGCCATCGGCCGTACACTGCACGGTGATAATGCGCCTTCGCCTCCTCGACGCGCCCATCGGCGAGCAGGTCGCGCGCAATCAGGACATTCGCGCGGCCGTTGGTGGGATCCCGCTGAAGAACGCGGTCGAGAATCCGTTTCGCCTCCGGGTTCTTTTCCTGTGCAAGCAGTGATTGCGCAAGCGCGAGCGAGTACATCGTGTTTTCCCGGCTCATCCAGGTTGCGGCGCGGAAGCGGTCGCTTGCCTCATCGAGCTCGCCAGCCGCGGCAAGCCGCTTTCCCTCTTCGTATGCACCCGCCGCGCGTGACGTCGCTTCCTCTCTGTCGATTCGCGCGAGAAAGCCATCGAAAGCCAGGAAGAACATGATGAGCCCGATGATGACGCCGAACGTTACGAGGAATTCGGCGGGGGTTGCCGTGATCGGCCGCTCTTCCCTGCCCGTCGGATCGCTCACGCCTTCGGCTCCGGATTGACCCGTTGTTTTCCCCTCGCTTCGACTCCATAAGCGTCGAGAATGTCGGTGAGGGTTACGATCCCGAGAAGGATCCCGACGTCGGCACGACTCACTACGGGCAGCACGTTGTGCCGCACCTCTCCCATGCGCGCGAGCGCCTGGTCGAGAGTGAAATCAGTGTGCAGGTGAGCGAACTCGGGACCAGTTCCGTGAGACTCGTCCTGTTGCATCACCTCCCGCACCGTTGCGGCCTCACCTGCACCCTCGGCTGCCTGTGAAAGGTCGGCGACGCGAACCATGCCGAGGAACTTCTCGCTGTCTGCCACAGGCCATGACTCGAGCGCGCTGTCCGACACGCGCTTTAGCGCATCCGGAATGGCCATGTCAGGCTCGATTGGTTGTGGCGCCTCGCGTATCACCGTGACGACTCTTGCCGCTCCCTCCTGTGCACGCGATGCGGAAGTCGGAAGGTGAAGCCCGTCCTGACGGGCAAGCGCCTGGTAAATGGGCTCCCGCTGGAGCTTCTGTGATATGAAGAAAGCGAGCATGTTCGCGATCATGAGCGGAACGATGATCTCGTAATCGCGCGTGACCTCGAAGATCATGATGACTGACGTCAGGGGAGTGCGGATCGTTCCGGCGAAGGCGGCCCCCATTCCAACCAGCGCGTACGCTCCCGGCTCGGCGGTGATGCCCGGGAATACCATGTTGGCTACCTGCCCGACCGCGGCGCCGAGCATCGCGCCGATGAACAGTGTCGGGCCGAAGATTCCACCTGCGTTGCCCGATGCGTAGGCAGCCGACGTCGCGATGATCTTGAGAAATGCCAGCATCAACGCGACCCTGAAAACGAGATCGCCGTTGAGGACCTTCTCGACCTGGTCGTATCCGACGCCGAGGACTTCCGGAACGAACAAACCGATCATGCCGACGGCGATCCCGCCGGCGACGGGCTGTATCCACCGCGAACCCTGCGGAAGCTGCGCAAACCACGCGCGGAGCCAGAGCAGCAGCCGGACGAAAAAGACAGATACAAGTCCGCCGGCGATCCCGAGCACGGCATAGATCAGCAGCTCTACCGGATTCTGGAGATGATATGCCGGAACATGGAACAGAGGCTCGTCGCCAAGTATCAGGTGGAGAACCATCCACGACGTTGTCGAGCTGAGAACGACGGACCCGAGGATTGGCGCGTGGAGGTCGCCCACTATCTCCTCGAGTGAAAAGACGATCGCGGCTATCGGCGTGTTGAATGCCGCGGCAAGGGCTGCGGCGGTTCCGACCGGCACGAGCCTCCCGACCTGCTCCTTGCTCATGCCGAGCCGTCGTCCGATAACTGATGCGATACCGCCGCCTATCTGGACTGACGGTCCTTCTCTTCCAAGCGAGATTCCGCTGGCGAGCGATGTCGAGCAGCAGACGAGTTTTCCGACGACTGTCCGCAGCGAGATGTATCCATCATGGATGAACACCGCCGCGCGGGTCTGAGGTATTCCACTCCCGCGCGCGTCGGGGAAATAACGAAAGAGAAGGAATCCGGTTACCAGCGAGCCGGTTACCGGGAAGAAGAGACGTCGCCATCCCGCATCGCCCGGGGGATACATGTGGGCTGCGAGTCTTCCCGTGACGAGAACGAATGCGACGATGACCAGGCCGACAAGGGCTCCAATCATCAGGCTGAGGACAAGAGCGAGACGGTCTTCCTGCCGCCGAAGGTCCTCTATCAGATCATTGAAGCGTCCATACCAGTGCAAAAGGAAAACCCGCAGCGTCGGACGCATCCGGGTAAAGCTACAGTCCTGACGCCGGGAGCGCGGCTAGCGCACTGCTTCCTGGATTTCACGTGCCATCTCGGGTGTCATCTGCGTGGAGCGAGGCGGCAGCGCATTTGTCCCCCGTTCGCCATTCCGCCCGATATCAGCAATCAGCAGTTTCATCTCGGCGATCTCGCGGACCTGGGCCTCGATAATCTTGTCAGCGAGCTCGCGCACCCGCGGGTCGCTGATGCTCGCGTTCACCGAATTGTTGATTGCGATCGAGTGGTGGGGAATCATCGATTTCATGAAGCTCACGTCATCAATGAGCGCCTGGCTTCGATTTACCGACAGGAGGGTGACGCCGAGCAGCGCGGCCACGGCGAGAACCGCGATCTTGGTTCCCTGGCCCCGGTACATCGACCACATGAAGCCCAGCATCACGAGCGTCATCACGCACGCCATCACAAGCGACGCGATCAGCCGGTTCATGCTGAAGAGCGCGTGGTCGAGCGTGTAGATGAGCTGATACATCAGGAAAAACATGATCACGGTCGAGGTCGCAATCATGCCGGCGAACCTGGCCCAGCTGCCTTTCATCATCTCCTTCTGCTGATTCATTGTTCCCTCCTGGGGGCCTTCGAGACTCATTCATGCCTGCGGATAAGAATGCGCCACGGATGGGCGAACGACCAGCAGCAGCGCGGTTGGCCAGAGGGCAGCGTTGTACGCCTCGAAGACGTCGAGGAACTGGTCGAGCGTGAAAGGCAACGTCAGCAGCTTACTGGTTTCGTGCCCTCCGGCGGAACGCACTGCCTGATGACCTTCGGCTCCGCAGACGACTCTATCTCGTACCTGTACGCCTTTCCGACAAATCCTGACTTCGTGATGCGAACCTCGATTGCCGTTCCCGGCTTGAAGCTCGTGTCAACGAACATGTCGGTAATTCCGAGAATCTTTGCGCTCCCGCTCATGTTCAGGACTTTGGCGTTGAACGGGCAAGATGGACCCCAGCAGCTTATCGTGATCTTCGCGCCGGCCGGGACATCGCCAACCGCGAGTCCGATGAGCTCGTTGAACGCTCCGTTGCGCTCGAACGTCGCGTAGACCTGGCTCTTCACCTGGACCGTCTGGGCGAGGATGGGTCTGGGCGCGACGATGAACGCCGCGGCGACGGCGGAGACGATGAGAGTGGAGGTACGCATGACAACCCCCTTTGTGACTCGTTACTAAAGGCAAGTTATTGCCTGGCACGAGGGGGGCAATCGGAGAAACCCCGGTGCTGATGCAGGGGAAATGCGTACAGCCCCTGCCTGCCGCCGGGGCTAGCGCAGCGCCCTGAAAGCGGGGCCGGATCTCGAAGATCTCGACGCTTTGATTCTCGAAGCGAAAGCCGAGGTCGAGCTGTGGACGAATATGAGCGGGCGGACGATGTGCCTCCACAAAATCGCCCACTGCCTTTTGTATTCGTTGAGTCTCGAACTCGCTCAGGCTCATGCCGGCTCTCCCTGGTGGCTCGACTATCCGAGTGGGCTTGCTTAACTAGCAGCTATTGCCACTTCAACGTGTGCCTTTGTTGCGGGTTTAACTCTGATCTCAACAGTCCTGGGACTTCCTTGTCGTCTGATCGAACCCCGTAACTGCATTGGATGCTTAGCCGAAACGGGCTCAGCTACGCACCCCGCCGTCCGGACTTTGAGGAAGTCGCCTGCGGTTTCACTTTCGGCGCCGATGGCGGTGCTGGTTTGGCGCCTTTAGCTGGAGGTGCGCTAGGCAACTTTGACTGCGGCTTGTGACTCGTGAAGTCCGGAACTGCGGTGCGATGTTTCTTTGACATGGTTTCTCCAGTTGACCCGTGTGCGGCGTCCAGTGTGGCAAGCCTATCCGTATGATGCAAAGCGGGCGCCCGGCGTCAACCGTCGGGAGGCCAATTTGCCTGGAGCCTCAATCTGACGATCTCGGGGAACAGCTTCGGGGGACCCTGGCAAGAGCCGGCGAGAGTCTCTGAGATAGAAACGTGCATAACTAGAAACAAAGTTATACACGCTCCGTAGGGGTGGGAAACAACCCACCCCCTACGGAAGGTCTGGAATGAACATCTCGAAGATTTGCACCGCTGCGGGCGCACTCGCCCTCCTCTCGGCCGCGCCGATCGCCGCGCAGACTCCGGTGGACACCGATTCTCTGCTCCTGCCGACGATCCGCATGAGCAGCGTCTATATCCAGCAAGCCATTATTGAATCAGCCGACCGCATGTCCGCGGAGGATTACTCCTTTCGACCGGTTCCCGAGGTGAGGAGTTTCGGCGAGCTGATCGGGCATATCATAGATACGAACTATTTCTTCTGTTCGACGATGAAGGGCGAAGCGGCCCCGTCGAGCGGAAACGAGGCGAGGCTGTCGGCTAAAGCCGATCTGCAGAAAGCGCTGGTTGAATCAGTCGCCTATTGCGATCCGGCCCTCGAGGCGATGAGTGGCAAAAGGGCCGGAGAGATCGTGAAGTTCCAGGGCCAGTCCGTCCCCGCCGTGGCCATGATGAATTTCCGGAATTATCACGCCATGCTCCATTACGGCAACATCGTCACCTACATGCGGATGCGCGGCAAGGTTCCACCGTCAACCGAGCCTTAGCGGGTTACGGCGTCACCCTCTCATATATAAGGTCGTAAGCGGTCACCCACGAGCCATCCGCCTGGAGCCGCTCGCCCAGCTGCCTCAAACCGTCAGGGCCCTGTGGTGTGAAGGTGACCCGGAAGGTGACACGGCCCGGAGATGCCGGTCCCGCCGGCATGCTTCCATCGTATCGCATCGCGCCGTCGCGGAGCGTTCCGCTGTACTCGTGCAGTCCGCCGCCGGAGTCGACCCAGTACTGAAACCATTTGTGCCGGGTGGCATCCCAGATGTTGTAGCTCTGCCCGGTTCCTGAGGGAGTTGACCACGATTCATGCACGACGCAGCCGTTCTCGATCTTCGTTATGACGTTCCTGCCCGCAGGTCCTCCGATCTGTCCCCGGGGGCGAACGTCCCATGTCCCGAGCCAGAAGTCGAACTCCTTGTATTTGTCGTCGTGCATACACGGCCGCGCGTTGCGGTCGAGCGCGGTCGTGAATGCCGCGTACCGCGGATCGCGCTTGAGCTTCTGCATCAGCGGGAGACTATCACCGGGATTCGGAACGCCGCCGAGTCCGGCGTCGGTCGCTCGCTTTAGCTGTGCGAATGCGCTGTCGAGCCGGTTCTCCCCTGCCTCGATGAGCGCCCTGCGATATGCGACCTGCGGCGGCGGAGCGCCTTTGCGTGCAGCCACCGCGAGGTTCTGTCTCGCCTCCGCGTAGCGGCCGAGCTCGGTCAGGGCAACCGCGAGCCGGAAGTAGGGTTGCCCGCCGGTCGTGTCCTCTTTCACGAGAGCGCTGTATGTCTCCGCGGCGCGGGGCCAGTCGCGGCTGTTCCACGCGGCGTTTGCTGCCTGCCGGGTCGCTGATGGAGGCGCGGCCGCGGGTGCTGCCGGTGCCTGCGCGAACGAAACCGAGGACGGGATCAGAACGAGCACGACAAACAGGATTGTCTTTGGCACTACCGGCTCCGAATGATGTGTCCGGAGACTTTGGCGCCGGTCACCATCCGTCGCTATCAGGATCTTGCTCGAATTGTTGGCGCTGAACGGCGCAGCCCGGATCGCCGGTTCTATTCGACCAGGCGAATGCGCAGTCCTTCCACGGCTGACGGGCGGGTGTAAAGGCGGCCGGCTTCGACGCTTGCCATTCCCCGTGATTGCAGGAACTCGCGGGCAAGCTCGAGAGATCTGACGACCACGACCATCTCGATGATCGCGCCCGGCTGTGCCTTCACAAAGCGCGTGGCGGGACCGATCTCCCATGTGATCACGTCGCCGGATGTCGGCGGGCGTTGCCCAAGGAGACCCCGCCACTTCGCCAATGCCACGTCCTTGTCTTCGACACCGATGACTATTTCACGCACCGACAGGACTCCAAGCGGTCCGCCATTCCGGCTGCTCAGCTCGTCTGCGCCAGCCTTGCGTCGTCTCACAGCGGCGGGGCTGCCGAGGTTGTCGTTGATGAAGATGGAGCCCATGGCGGGAGGGAGTCCGCCGGGTCCGTCGAGCGGAGTGTTGACGTAGACGACCCTGCGCGCGCCGGTTGAGTCAGTCATCGTGACCGAGTCCGGCTTCTGGTAATGAAAGCCGTATGCACGAAGCCGGTCGATCGTGGTTTCGACATTGGCGCTCGGCTCGAAGGCGATCCCCTTGAGCTCGGTTGGCAGTTTCTCACCGGAAGGCACTGCCCAGGTCACTACTTCGAAGAGCACGTTCCCCATCGAGACTACACCGCTCGCGAAGTCGCCGTAATCGCGGAAGGGATACACTTCCGGCAGCTGGAGCGTGTCGCGGAAGAAGTGGTAGAGTGGTTCGGGCTTGGCCGACGTCGCGAAGAAGTGATCGATTCCTCGGACTACGGCCGGTCGATCAGTATCGAGAGGGATTGCGGACTGAGTGCGTGAGACACACGCGGTGGCTGCGAGACAAAGCAGACATCTCAGGAAAATCTTCGGCACCCGGCCGCTGGTCACCACTCGCATCAACGTCAAGCTACGATCAGGAGGCGGGGAGTGCATCCCCTCGCGGGGTCTGATTATGCCCGTGCAAACTCGAGCAGTGGCGCTGGATTGCCGGCATCAGCTTTGCGCAGCGCGCCGATATAAGCCGAGCGAAGGTCGGAGGTGCTTTCAAGATTGCCGGCGCCCCATGAAAAGGCGGGCCTACCTGCCTGCTGGACAAGAAGGTCCGCCATCAGTCGGGCATGTCTTCCATTGCCGTTCGTAAAGGGATGGATGCTGACGAGGCGATGATGAAAACGGATTGCTGACTCGTCGGCTGGGAAAACCGCGTGCTCACGCCAATGGCGCGCGTCGTCGAGAAGCTTGACCACCTCCACGCCGATGGCAGACTTGTCAACGCCGATGTTCTTGTTAGTCCGCCGCGGCTGACCCGCCCACGTCCAGACAGCGCCGAACATTCTGCGATGCAACTCGTAGAGAAATTTTTCCGTGAGCACATCCGCTCGTCTCCCACCCGATAGCGTCTTCCGTTCCGCCCAGGTGAGAGCCGACTGAATATTTGCCTCTTCGAGCTCGTCGAGTTCGCCGTGTGTCGCGACGTGACTCACGCGAAGGTCATGCGCTTCACCCGGATCAAGCGGGGTCGAGCCGTCGGCCTGACTATTCTCCATCCGGAGCTGACCATAGCCGTTCAGGAGTGGACGCCAACTCGCGGGCCAGCTTCAAAGTCTGCCCATGCAGATCTGATGAAGGTTCCTGGTCCTCGAGACGCATGGTGTGGCGTACGGCTCCCGTCATTCGCGAGGCTATCTGAAGAGCACGGGATTCGAGAGTCTCATGAATCGACTTCGCCGGCACTATCGCGTAGACAAGCTCGCCACCGAGTTTTTCAGCCGCCTGTTGTAATGCCTTCACGGTGACCGAGCCGTCGGACTCCCGCTGCTCCAGTTGACTGATGGCCTGCGGGGAAACCCCCATCCGCTCGGCTAGGATTTTCTGGGACATCCCCATCGCGTTGCGGAGGGTGAGTATCCATCCCCCTCGAGGAGCGCGCAACAGTGGGGCGGCCTCCCGGATCTCGTCCAGCCGCCGGTCGAGTTGCTGTCGAGCGAGTGTCTCAATGTTATCGGTCATACTAGCCCCAGCTGTCAAGCTATACCTTGTATATATTGGTGTTTTCTGAAAGGTATCCCTTGTGTTACCTCCAGTCAAGCACAAGGTATAGCTTGTCTGAGAGGCTGCTCTACTGCGCCTTGGGCAGAGTGCGTTCCTGTCCATTCATCTTCATTACGATCAGCGTCGCGCGTCCGTCGGGATCGAGCACGAACGTAAGCGTCATCGGGCTACCCTCGACTGAGAACGTCTGACCCGATGTGAGAGTGAGAAGCCGCTTCTGGCTGTTCGGCGGCTGCCCGAAGAGCTTGCCGTTGTCGAGCGTTACCGCGAGCATCCGGCCGGGTGCGAGCTCGTACTCACCAGCAAGCAGGTCGAGCTTCGGCGCGGTCGAGGGAGGAGCTGATCCCTGATTCTGCGCCGCTGGCGCCGGCGCTGGAGCTGGAGCTGCTGCGGTACGGTCACCGAGGCGCGTGAAGGCGATACTCCGCACGACCGGATTGCCGTACTCGAACCCGATGACTTTTCCGCTCGCATCGCGGCGGACGCGCACGTACATCATGCGGAGCATCCACGTGTCGCGCGCAACGGGAGTGAGCTCGACTGCCTTGTCAGGCGAATTCTCGAAGCGCATCACCAGCGCGCTCTCGCCCGGCAC
>JBPPMU010000016.1:0-5320 GCA_051306215.1 Gemmatimonadaceae bacterium
CCCCCGATGACGATCGATTCGGCTTCCATGATCGATCCGAATTCGCGCGCGGCGAACATGCGCATCGAGGTCGACCTGAACGCACGGAAACTTTACGTGCTCGACGGCGCTGACAGTTCAGCAACCTATGATGTAGCGGTCGGATCTCGGGAGTGGCCTACCCAGACGGGCCAGTGGAGAATCACGCAGGTGGTCTGGAATCCGGAGTGGAACCCACCCGATGAGTCCTGGGCGGAGGAGAGGAAGCCGAGGCAGCCGGGCGATCCGCAGAATCCGCTGGGCCGTGCGCAGCTCATATACGACCCGCCGCGCACGATTCACGGGACGAACAACGCGTCATCCATCGGCAAGGCAGTCTCGCATGGCTCGATCAGGCTGTCTAACGAAAACGTGACGAAGCTTGGCCGCGAGCTGATGGAAGCCACCGGCGCAGGCCGGGATTCAGCGTTCTACCGGAATGTCGCAAACAATCGCAAGGAAAAGGTCGTAGTCGACCTGCCCGGAGGGGGCGTCCCGATCAGGGTTTTCTAGCGCGACATGACGCCGTAGCTGCCGTTGCTGGCATTTACGGCGTCAAAATCCCTGCCCTATCCGCCAGGTAAACCGCCAGGGATCGCTCTGGTCTATCGCCCTCGTCACTCCGAACGCGAGGGCGCCGCTGAAGAAGGTGACGAGAAACTCGGCCGACGCGCGCATGCCGCCGGTCGGGCGCGAAATCGGAAATGCCGGATTGCCCGCACTGTCGGGCAAACTGCCAAGCTCGAGCAGTGCCTGGTGCGCCCTTTCACTCGACACCTCGGCCCATCCGCCATGTACGCCGGCAGCGACACCAGGAGCAAGGCCGGGGAGAATCAGCGAGCTCGGCAACCGTATCGGGGCTCTCAGAAACGGAAACGTGTATCCCACCACAGTCCTCACCAGCGCAGCACGATCCCCGGCGAATTCCTTGTAGTCGTATCCACTCAGGCCTGGATCACCTCCCAGCTCGAACATCACCTGCGGCGCAGGCGTGCCGAGCAAGGTTCCCGCATCACCGCGCGCGTAGACCTGAAACGGACCGACCTCGCGCCTCATCGCAGTCCTCACCTCGAGCCGCTGCCACCGCAAATCTCCGTCTGCGCGCTCGTATCGCATCGTGAGCCCGAGCCCGCGATCGACGAACAGACCACTCACCTGCGGATTTATCTCGAGTGTCGCCGAGCTCCTGATGTAGTCACCCTCGCGTATTCCGCGATTCGGCCGGAAGCCTTCGCCACGCGCCACATAAAGACCTTTCGAGACATTCTGCTTCACCGCGTTGTCCGAGCCGGGCCCTGCCTCTATCCGAACAAGCGACCTGCGTTGCGGCCCGTAAGTCCGCATCACGTATCCGGTGACCGTGCGGCGGTCGAGATAGTCGTAATTGTCCACGCTCCCGAGCAGGGCTGACAACGTCGCTCCGTATGAAAGCGGGGGCTGGAAATCGTTCGTGTGCGCAAGAGCCCGCTCCGCTCGAAGCCCCGTAGTAGTCCTGCCGAGCGTTCGTTGAACACCAATCATTCCGCGGGGCACCTTCTCCGCCCACGCGTAGCCGATCGATCCGCGGACCGAGAGACCGGGAGCATTGTCACGGAAATCACGCTCAGCCGCGATTCCGGTGAAGACGCCCTCGATGCGATTGAACCTGAATACTTCGCCGAGCGATCGGGGACTGAATCTGAGCGACGCGTTGCCGGCGGTACTCCACGCATCGGGGGCAAGGTCGTCGAACTCAGCGAAATACGTATCTGTGCTGGCTGCGCCGATTGGTTGCTGCCAATCATTGAAACGCTGCTGATCCGACGACGATGCGAATGTCAGATGATGCCGGATTCCCGGCGGAGCCTCGGGTCCGGTCCACGAGGAATCATTGGCCCGGATGTCATGGAAGCGCGAAACGATCCTCACGATGCTCCTGAAATCGCCGAATAGCGCAACACGCGCCTGAAGCTCTGTCCGCTGATACGCGGGAAGCCAGTATTCACCGTTCACCTCGACATTCACAAGCTCGACGAACGATGCGCCGCTCACTCCCGGGAGGCGGCTTCCCGACCGCAGGGTGACCTGCCCATCGCGCAGCTCGACCATCCTGCCGCGCATCCTCACTATCTGCTTTCTGTCGCTATCGAGATACATGTCGCCGAAGAAAAGAATCGCGTCGCCGGGAGCATCGGGCTTCGGCGCTACTCTCACTCTCACTAACGGGATCCGGCGGCCACTCGTCGAGAAAAGCGTCACCGCGGTGTCGCCGCCCTCATACACGTAGTAAGCAGCACGATTCGCGGCCAGCGGATGGATTGCGAAGCTCGCGCTGTTGGGATCAAGAGTCCTGTTCGATGCAGATGCGGATGTCACGCCCAGCTGGAGGCGGTTCCCGTACAATGTCGGCGTGGTCCACCCGCTGAAGATCGACATGAGGGAAAACGTCGGCCCGACTGACTGGCTGCGATAACCAATCACCCGCTGATCGTACCTGTCGGGAGTCCTGAAGCGCACGTCGCTGGCGATCTGCTCGAGCTGCGCCGTTCGCTCCCGTGCGCCGGAATCGAGCAGAACTATCGACATCTCAGACTCGACTCTCGCGCGGTACGCTCGAAGCCGGTCAGGTATCTGTGAATTGATGAGAGCTGCTTCGGCGAGGAGTGCGTCGAGCGGCGAGTACGCAACCGCCGGCGGAACGGGAGCGACCTGTGCCCCGACACTTCCCGCCCCGACGAGACACGCGACTGCAGCAAATTTCAGTTTCATCCTCAGAGCAGAGTGCAACTGGCGGGCCGGGGGTGACTCCCGCTCCGACCCGGCGAATGTCACCTGCTCAGGCGGGATTCTCCAGCCACTGCCGAAGCGCCTCCGGACTGCTGAGCACGGATTCACGCTCCATCAGATAAGGATGTATCTGGTCTTCAGCGTACCCTGTCGGCACCCCTGTTTGCCGGCTGACCACCCACGAGGAGCGAGGGTTTCGCTCCCTGCCTGCCATCAGCGACCGGGGCGAAGTGTCGACGACCGCCGCCACCGCCCCGTACGTCGCGCGCTGGTGAAAGCGGTCGAGCTGCTCGAGGATCGAGTCGAGCGTAATTTCTGCTACAGCTGCCGTATCGGGCATTCCGTCCTCCCTGACTGGTGATGTTGCCGGGTTTGACGCAACACTCAATGCCGTGCGGGTAACCATGTCACCATCCGCAAGCGCGCAATAGCGGATTACCGCTTCGAGTCGGGATCATCGACATGCGACCCCGAAGGGAGGTGCGTCCGGGACAGGGTCCTTACCATCGCCTCGAGGTCGAGCCCCATCGCACCAGCCACCTGCTGCACTGCTGCCAGCGACGCGTTCACCTTCTGCGTCGTCGCATTCGTCACGCCCTGCCCGCTCCCGCTGTCGATCACCGTCACGCGGTCGATGTCGATGCTCTTCATCGAATCGAGAGCGCTGGTAAGCAGAGCCGGCATCTTTTCGGCTATGAACACCCGCAAGCCGGTATCCCCTGCCTTCTCGATCTCAAGCAGAAGCATTCGCAGCGCTTCAGCCTGCGCGCGACCATTCTCCAGAATCGGCGCAGCGTCAGCCTTCGCGCGCGACTCGGCAGCCATTCGCTCGGCTTCCGCAGGCTGCACTACGTCTGCCTGGAGTCTCGTGCGCTCGAGCTCGACTCGCTGGATCTCGAGCTGCGTCCGAGCCTGTGCTTCGGCGCGTTCCGCATCAGCTCGCGCAACGCGTTCTGCAGTCTCCGCCTCGCGACCGAGTTCCGCCTGACGAACTCGCAGGATGTTCTGCGCCTCGGCGATCGCCGTCGAGGCCTGCGCATTCGCTACCTCCGAAACGCGCGTTGCCTCGGCCTGCCTGAGCGCGGTCTCCGCCTTTGCGTTCGCCTTCGCGATCTCGGCATCGCGGATTGCCTCCGATGTCGCCTTCTCTCCCATCGCCTTCAGGTATCCGACGCGGTCGCTCACATGCTGGATCTTCAGCACGTCGAGCTGGAGCCCGAGCTTCTTGAGGTCGTGGTCTGCCTCTTCGGACAGGTGAGCGGCAAAGCCGAGCCGGTCTTCATTCACCTCTTCGGGTGTCAGCTTCGCCAGCACTCCGCGAAGATTTCCTGTCAATGTCTCGCGGGCCAGCGCTTCCACGTCGGCAAGCGGTTTGCCGAGGAGACGCTCGACCGCGTTGTTGAATACATGGTCCGGCGCGGATGCAATCTTGAGATTCGCTACCGCCTTCACCTCGAGGGGGATGTTGCCCTTCGAGTACGCGTCGGAGACGCTTATCTCGAGCGGAATCGTTCCCAGCGAGACCCATTGCACCTGCTCGATCAGCGGTACACGCAACGACCTTCCGCCGCTGACGGTCCGGTACCCGATCCTGGTGCCATCGTCGAGAAGCCGCTGCCGGCCCGTGATCACCGCCGCAAAGTTCGGCGGCGCGATGATGAGCAGCTTCTTGATAGTGAAGAGTGCGATCGCGATGACTCCGACAATCACTCCTCCCATCACTAGCGCGGCGCTTTGAAATAACTCCATGTCTATTCCTCTTGTGTTGTTGAATCGGTGAGCTCCGGCGCCGGCGTGACGAGAGCGATTCCATCGCGCACCTCGACGACCATCACCGTGCGCCAAGTTTCCGGGTCGGTCCCCACTTCCGCATGGGGCAGCGCAAGCAGCTCCTGCGTCTGGCCGCTGTGAGTCACCACTATCTTGCCGGTCGTCCCCGCGCGAATCGGAATTGTCACGTCACCGGTCCGGCCAACGATCCACCTGTCGCCACGATTCTGCCCCGAATCGGTGCGACGCAGATAACTGAAAGCGAATGCGCTGAGCATCCAGGCGATAACACCTGTCACCCCTGCAATGCCGAACGCCAGCGCCGTGTTGCGACCCTCCCAAAGGAGCTGGAGAAGGACTCCCGTCGCACCGAATGCAAACAGGAAGTACGTGGCGTTCCGGAGCGAGAATATCCGGCCCCAGTCACCTTCACCACCGCTGTCCGGCCCCTCGCCTTCGCCGGCTGCATCGCCAATCAGCGAGATGCCCAGCAGGCCGCCGCCTACGACCAGTGAAAGCCAGAAAAGAAAAGTCATCGGTCCCTTCGCGGCCACGCGTCGACGAGCCGGCTCATGAACACAGCCGCGCGCTCCGCGCTCATCCGAAGTGATGGAAGATAGACGAGCTCACTCGGCGAGTGTGCACCGCGGCCGTCTACGCCGAGTCCGTCGATGCCCGGGATGATCGGCGCGATGAAGGATATGTCGCCGGCGCCTCGGGACTCAGGTGCGCTCGTCCCTACCGCCGGATATCCGAGCGACTGGCT
>JBPPMU010000017.1:0-20934 GCA_051306215.1 Gemmatimonadaceae bacterium
CCGGTACTGCGCATCGAGATCCCGGGCGAGCGTGCCCGCGGTGACCGCCTGGTCCCGCACGCCCCCCTCGAGGAAGTAGCCGCTGACGGCGCTCTCGGGGAGGAACGCAACGTCAGGTCTCGGGTTCAATGTTTCAAGCTGCGCGAAGATCCCGCCCAGGCGGGCAAGATTGCCGGTGTAGTCGCCTTTCCGCGGCTTGAATTGTACGATTGCATGGTGCACGAATTGATGCATTACAGGGAAGTTGTCACTCGCGTGGTTCGCGGGCAACGTTTCATCGGGCTCGTCCTCGCCGCGCTGGCAGTCAGCGCCGGCCAGCTCCACGCCCAGAAACGCGAGCCGTGGCAGATAGTTCCGCAGCCACAGTCGTCTCAGATCCTCGCCCGCGACGGTTCGCTGATCGGCGAAGTCGGCGCGCAGATCAGGACAAGCGTGTCTCTCAGCTCCCTTCCCCGGTATGTGCCGCAAGCGTTCATCGCGGTCGAGGACCAGCGGTTCTACCAGCATGACGGTGTCGACATGGTCGGCATCGCCGGAGCGATAAAGGACAACATCCTGGGCGAGCGGCGGGGTGCGAGCACCATCACGCAGCTTCTCGTCGGCAACATGCATCCCGATATCATCGACCGCACCGACCGCGGGATCGGGCGCAAGCTGCGGGAGCAGGCAGCCGCCCGGGAGATGGAGAAGCGTTATACGAAGGCGCAGATCCTGGAGGCATTCCTCAACCAGATCAGCTTCGGCAGCGGGTGGTACGGGATCGAGGCAGCCGCGCGGCATTATTTCGGGAAGAGCGCATCGAAGCTGACTCTTCCCGAGGCGGCGACGCTCGCCGCGATGCCCAAGGGTCCCGCGCTTTACGAGCCGGTGAAATATCCGGCGCGCGTGAGGGAGCGGCGGAACACTGTCCTCGCCCTCATGGCGCAGCAGGGTTTTATCACTCCCGCCCAGTCGCGTGCCGCGCAGAATACGCCGCTGGTCACTGCTCCCAACTACGGAATGTCAGCGGCGGCCCAGTACTTCGTCGACGTGGTGAAGATTCAGGCACAGCGCGCCGGCATTCCCGTCGGGCAGGGCGGCTACGTCATTCACACCGCTCTCGATCCTGCGCTCCAGACCTCGGCAGTGATATCGCTGACTGAGGGAATCGCTGAGGTCGAGGCGAGAGAGGATTATCGTCATCCCACCGCTGTGGGAAAGGGGAGGGAATCTGCCTACCTCCAGGGTCTCGTTGTCGCAATGGACCCGACAAACGGCGATGTGAGGGCGCTCGTGGGCGGCCGGAATTACGCGGAGTCGCAGTTCGACAGGGCGATCGACGGAAAGCGGCAGCCGGGATCCTCCTTCAAGCCCATCGTATATGCGGCCGCCGTCGCCGACAGCATGGCGCCGAACGCGATGGTCTCTGACACGGCGATATCGATCAGGATGCCGAACGGCAGCGTTTACAGGCCTGACAACTCCGATCACGAGTTTCTCGGCGCAATGACGCTGCGCGAAGCGCTCTCCCGCTCGCGCAACGTCGTCGCGGTTCAGCTGGGCATGGAGTTGGGGATGGACTCGGTTATCGCTCTCGCGAGGCGGATGGGAATCGAGGGAGCAATTGCGCCGTATCCATCGAGCGCGATCGGCGCCTCGGCGCTCCAGCCGCTCGATCTCATCGCGTCGTACACGACATTCGCCAACCTCGGCACGCCTGTGGAGCCGAGGTTCATACATAGAATCGAGGATGCTGCCGGAAAAACCGTGTTTACGGCGCCTGTTCGAATTCTGCCGCCGGCGCTCGATGCCAGAGTGGCGTTTGTTGTGAGGGACATGATGCGCGACGTCGTGGATCGCGGAACTGCATCGTCGATCCGGAGATTTCTCCCGGCGAGTGTGCCTGTCGCGGGAAAAACGGGGACGACAAACGACAACACTGATGTCTGGTTCATCGGGCTCACGCCGGACGTGGTGGCAGGCGTGTGGCTCGGGTTCGACACGCCGAAGACCATTTCGTCGGGTGCAGCTGGGGGTTCGTTCGCGGCGCCGGTGTTCGGGCGGATGATGTCGCGGTATTACGCCAGCAGCTCAGGCAGGTCGTCGCTCGAACGCTCAGAGGCAAGGTGGACGCCTCCACTGGGTGTAATAAGTGGTGAGGTAGATCGGGTGACCGGCCAGCTCACTACCGCGGTGACTCCGGCCAGCCGGCGATACACCGAATATTTCGTAGAGGGCACGGAGCCCGAACCCCTCCGCGCCGACCCGTGGAAGCTTTTCCAATGGGGACCGATCGGGTTCTAGGCAGATTCGGCGTCATCCGGCTACGATCGGTGTATTCCGTTGGATGGAACCCAGCAGCATCCTAGATTTCCCACACAGATAGTCCGCACAATCAACTCATCCCAAACATGAACCTCTCACGTCTGCCTCTCATCGGGGCCATGGCCGCTCTCGCCCTGGCATCCCCCCTCCCCGCCCAGTCAGTTGAGGGAACCCGCGACGGGATCCCCCGCACAAACCTCATCTCATCCAACCCAATTGGACTTCTGTTCGAGTGGTATCAGGGCGAGTTCGAGCGCGCGATTTCCCCGACAGTCTCGCTTGCCGCTGCGTTCGCGAGCTTCAGCCTTTCCGACGACGACATATCGTCTCTCGACGGGATCGCCAGGTACTATCCCGGTGCCCGCGCCCTCCGCGGGTTCTCACTCGGCGTTTCCGGCGGGATATCGGGAGTTAAAGAGGATGACTGCGCCTTCGACACATGCTCTCGCGACAAATACACCGCGGTCACGCTCGGCATCCGCGGCGACTACGTGTGGCTCCTTGGCCGCGACCAGAACCTCGCGGTGGCAGCTGGCATCGGCGCCAAGAGACTCTTCGCCGACAAGGTCAACGGCATCGAGGGCCTGCCCGTAGCCAGGCTCTCGATCGGCTACGCCTGGTAGAAAAGCTCAGGCCAGCCCTGCTTCCGCCGGAACCTCCGAGGTGTCGTCCGCCATGTCTTCATCGAGCGGCTTCACCTCGTCCTCGGCTAGCGGCTTGACCAGCGCGATCTCGAGAACCTCCTCGAGCGATTCGACGGGGTGGAACTTGAGAACATCGCGTACCTCCTCGGGAACGTCCTCGATGTCTCCCTCGTTGGCCTTAGGAAGGATGATATGCTTGATCCCCGCGCGGTGGGCGCCGAGGACCTTCTCCTTGAGTCCGCCGATCGGGAGAGCCCTCCCGCGCAGTGTGATCTCGCCTGTCATCGCCACATCGCGACGCACAGCGCGATCCGACATCTCCGAAACGAGCGCCGTCGCAATCGCGAGTCCGGCTGACGGGCCGTCCTTTGGAATGGCACCAGCGGGAACGTGGATGTGCGCCTCGATCGCGCCAAGGCGATCCTTCGGAATACCGAGCTTTGCCGCGTTGTTCGTCGCGTAAGTGAACGCCGCGCGCGCCGATTCCTTCATCACATCGCCGAGCTGTCCGGTGAGAATGAGCGAAACGGCGCCACCCGGGCCCACTGAGTCGCTGTCAACCGCGCGGTTCCCGTAGAATCGCCTGATCGATGCCTCGACGAACATGATGTCGCCGCCCATCGGCGTGTAATACATGCCGGTGGCGATGCCCACCTCGTTCGATTCCTGCGCGCGCTCGGGGTGCACCTTCGGTCTACCGAGAAGCTCGCGGACCTCCGCTTCTGTAATCTCTGAATCGACCAGGTCGCCTGTCTCGCCCATCGCGATCTTGCGCGCAACCTTGCGCGCGACAGCGCCGAGCTGCCGCTCGAGCTGCCGTACGCCACTCTCGCGGGTGTAGTTCGACACCACGCTCATCACCGCTTCGTCGGTGAACTGGATCCCCTTGTCGCCGAGCCCTGACTCCTCAAGCTGTCGCGGGATCAGGTACTTCTTCGCGATCTCCGACTTTTCCTTCTCGGTGTATCCGGCGAAGTCGACAACTTCCATCCTGTCGAGCAGCGGACCGGGAATGTTCTGGACGAAGTTCGCCGTCGCGATGAACAGAACCTCGCTCAGGTCGAACGGAATGCCGAGGTAGTGGTCAGTGAACGTGTCGTTCTGGGCAGGATCGAGAACCTCGAGCAGTGCGCTCGACGGATCGCCCTGGTACGATGTGCCGAGCTTGTCGACTTCGTCGAGCAGAAACACCGGGTTTTTTGTTCCCGCCTGCTTCATTCCCTGGATGATGCGGCCGGGCATGGCGCCTACATAGGTCCGCCGATGGCCGCGAATGTCAGCCTCGTCGCGTGCGCCTCCAAGCGCGACGCGAACGTACTCGCGGCCGAGCGCGCGGGCGATCGATTTTGCGATCGACGTTTTGCCAACACCCGGTGGTCCGATGAAGATGAGAATCGGACCCTTAGCCATCGCGCGGGCCTTCGCTTCCTTCTGGTCAGTGATCTTGTGGTCTTCGTCCTTGCTGGCGAACAGCGAAGGGTTGGCGTCATCGCTCTCCGGGCGCAGAACGGAAACCGGAAGCTCCCCTTCCTTTTCGACCTCCTGCGCCATCTGCTGGGCGCGGAGTTGGCGGACAGCAAGAAACTCGAGCACGCGGTCCTTCACGTCGGTGAGACCGTAGTGATCCTCGTCGAGGACTATCGCGGCGTTGCTGAGGTCGAGCTGATCGTCTGACCTCAGGTTCCACGGAAGCTCGGCGATCCATTCCAGATACGTCCTGATCACCTGAGCTTCCATCGATTCCCGCCCCGCTCGCTCCAGGCGGCCGAGCTCACGCTCGACCTCGGCGCGTGCTTCTTTCGGCAGCTCGAGCTTGCTCAGTTTCTCGCGGAGCTCGGCCATCTCCTTGCTCTGGTCGTCATCACCGAGCTCTTTCTGGATCGCCTTCATCTGCTCGCGGAGGTACATCTCGCGCTGCCGCTCTCCCAGCTCTTCCTGGACCTGCGACTTGATGTCCTCCTGTGCCTCGAGGAGCCCGACCTGGCGCTGCACGTGAACGAGGACCCGGCGGAGCCGCTCCTCGATGTTCAACGTCTCGAGCAGTCCCTGCTTCTCGGGAACTGAAAGCTCGATGTAGCCGGCTACGAGGTCGGCGAACTTCCCCGGCTCGGTGACAGCGTCGAGCACCTGGTGAACCACCTCTTCCGGAAGCCCGCGACGCTCGCCGAGCTCGGCAGCGCGCTCGCGGGTTTCCTTCTGGAGCGCCGTGAAAGCCGGATCATTCTCATCGACGGGGCTCATCTCCTCGGCGGGCACGATGACCGCGCTGAGGTAACCTTCCGTCGTGGAGTACTGGAGGGCCGTGGCGCGCTGCTCTCCCTGGAGCAGCAGCTGGACCCCGCCGAGCCCGCGCTGGATCTGGCCGATCCGCGCTATTACACCCATCGAGTAGAGGATCTCGGGCGTCGGCTCGTCGGTATTGTCACGCTGCGCAACCGCGAACACCAGTCTGTCGCCCTTCAGCGCAGCTTCGATAGCTCGAAGAGTTCCCGGCCTGCCAGCGGCGATGGGGGCGGTGAGCCCCGGAAAGATTACTGTTCCGCGCAGGGGCAGAACCGGTATAGTTTGACGCTGTGCCATGTTTTTCCCTGAGAATTTGAAACGACTACTTTTAGTACTACGTCTATTAGAAGTGACTGATATACTGCATCTTTTGCGCGAACGGATTTACGCCAGGGGGGCATGATTCGCAAACTCTGTCTGTCGGGATGACGCGGTAAGCATGCCATTACGACCTGACGATACGCTTGGCGCTCATGTCGCGTCCGTTCTCGAGCCACATTATGAAGTGGATGCGGAGATCGGGCGCGGGGGCATGGGCATTGTCTACTGTGCCAGGGACAAACGCCTCAAGCGGATGGTCGCCATCAAGCTGCTGCCTCCGGAACTTGCGTTCCGGAGCGACATCCGTTCCCGCTTCCTTCGTGAGGCGGAGACCGCCGCGCAGCTGAGCCATCCCAACATTGTTCCCATATACAATGTAGAGGAGCGGGAAAACCTCGTATTCTTCATCATGGCCTTTATCGCGGGGGACAACCTCGCGACGAAGCTCCAGAAGGAAGGCGCGATGGAGGCCGGCGAGGTGCGGAAAGTTCTCCGCGAGGTCGCTGATGCGCTCGATTATGCGCACAAGCGGAACGTGGTACACCGCGACATCAAGCCTGACAACATCCTCATTGATTCGGATACCGGTCGTGCGATGGTGACCGACTTCGGCATCGCGCGCGCGCTGACCGACAAGGGTGACTCGCGTCTCACCGCGACCGGCATGGCGATCGGGACGCCGGCGTACATGTCGCCGGAGCAGTCTGCCGGAGAGTCGGAGATCGATGGACGGAGCGACCTCTATTCTCTCGGTGTCGTCGGGTATCAGATAGCGTGCGGCGAGCTGCCGTTCAACGCGCCGAACACTCCGTCAATGCTGGTGAAGCACCTCTCGGAGATCCCGACGCCGGTGGAGCATAGGCAGCCGGACCTCCCGATGGATCTGGCGCGGGTCATAATGATGCTGCTCGAGAAGGATCCGGCGAACCGCTTTCCCGACGCGCAGTCGGTTGTCGTCGCCCTCAGCAGCGGTGTCATGCCGACCCTCCGCACGGCGCAGGCGCCGGTCGGCTCGCCGATGGGGCTCGCCGGCTACCAGTCAATGCAGCCATCGTCGCAGCAACGGGGCAGCGTCGCGACACGGTCTGGCAGCGGTTTCCGCGCCGCGAGCGTTCCGTTGCCGGAGGAGCTCGATCGATGGAACGCAGGTCCTGTCAAAAAGTTCCGGAAGAAGCTCGCGCCGTATCTCGCCGTCAACGCGATACTCGTTCCGCTGTCAATCTTCGGTGACGGCGGATTCCTTGTCGTGACCGCATTCTGGTCGATCGGCATGGCGGTGAGCTACTCGAAGCTATGGCAGGAAGGCTACAACTGGCGCGATGTGTTCAGGCAGCCGCGGGACAGGCTTTTCTTCGACGTCGCCGCAGAGACGATCGACGATGCCCGCGCCCTTTTCGACGAATCGAAGAGGGAGAAGGTCCGTGCCCGGGCGCGTGCTCGCGCCTCGGGCGGCTTGTTCGAGGACCGGCCATCGCACGCGATCGGTTCCGGTGGCGGCGCGCCGCGGATGCCACGCTCGCCGCTCCCGGGCGAAGGAAGTCCCGCGCCTCTGCCGGCGGACAATTCGCCGTACGGTTCAGCGCTCCAGTCGGTCAGGATGGACCGGGATGAGATTCATCGCCAGCTCCAGGCCATGACGAAGAGCGAGCGGGAGCAGATTCCCGATGTCGCGGAGTCGGCCGATGCCATTTACAGGAAGGCAATGCAGGTCGGTAGCACCCTTGCCGAGCTCGACCTTCGAGACGTGCGGGATACTCCCGAGTCGATCGAGAAGGAGATAGGGAAGCTCGAGGCCGACGCGAACCCGCTCGACTATCGCGCGAGCGAGGAGCGAGTGAGGCGACTCGCGCACCTCAAGCGGCAGCGGCGTGTGGTCGCCGATCTTTCCCGCAAGAGGTCGGAGGCGGAGACGAAACTCGAGCACTGCCGCCAGTTGCTCCGAAGCATGCGTCTAGAGCTCCTCAGATACCGTTCAGCCGGCATGGGTTCCTCGAACGGGCTCACGATGGTGACTCAGCAGGCCCAGGTCGTCGTGAAGGAGATGGGTTATCTCTCCGATGCCGCCGCAGAGGTCAACGCGCTCTAGCCGCCCGTTCTCCGTGAGAGGAGAGGTTGAACTTCAGGCGGCGCGAATACTGCGAAAGATCAAGCTCACCAAGCCGAAACACGAATGAAGTTATTCCTTCCTGAAGCGATACTCTTTTTCACGTTCGCCGCGTGCACCGACAGCGCAACGGTTGCTGCCCGCGATGCGGCGGGCGAGCCCGCGGCACCGGTTCTCTCAGCTGCGGACATCGCTCGCGCCGATTCCATCCGAGCCGATTCTATAGAGAAGGCGAGGATCGTCCGCGTTCCGACCCCCGACACCCTGCGCGGCCTCTACGTGAACCGGTGGGCTTCCCTCGGCCAGAGAATGAACCAGCTCATCGACGTGGCGAAGACGACCGAAATCAACTCGCTGGTTCTCGACGTGAAGGACGACCGCGGGTTCGTGCTCTACAAGTCGCGCGTGCCGCTGGCCGCGGAGATCGGGGCAGACACGAACAGCATCATGACGCAGAGGAAGCTGCGCGCGATTCTCGATACAATGGTGGCCCACAGCATCTACCCGATTGCGCGCATTGTCGTCGTCAAGGATCCGGTGCTGGCTGCCGCGAACCCGGACTGGGCGATTAAACGGAAGTCCGACATGAAGCCGTGGATCGACAAGAACGGCATTCCATGGCTCGACCCGCACCAGAGGGATGTCTGGCAGTACGCGGTCGACCTCGCGAAGGAGGCATACGACCTCGGCTTCAGCGAAGTGCAGTTTGACTACGTCCGCTTTCCCGACGAGAAGCGCCTGATCAGCGAGTCGGTTTATCCACTCGCCCGCGGACGTACGCGGGCCGAGGTGATACGCGACGAGCTTGCGTTCGTGCGGGGTGCGCTCAAACACCTTCCGATGCCCGTGACGATAGACGTCTTCGGCCTTACGGCAACAGACACGACCGACATGGGAATCGGGCAGAAGTGGGAGATGTTCATCGACCAGGCGGACGTCGTGCTGCCGATGGTTTACCCATCGCATTTTGCGCCCGGTACCTACAGGATCGGAAATCCGAACGCCAATCCGTACGCCACAATCGACCGCGCGATGAAGGACGTGAAGGCCCGCACTGACAGCGTCGCGAACGCTGCGAAAGTGATTCCCTGGTATCAGGACTTCACACTTGGTCCGCCGCGCTACGGCGCGGAGCAGGTCCGCGCACAGATCCGGGCCGGATACGACAACGGGTTCCACAGCTGGATACTGTGGAACCCGGGAAGCCGCTACACGATCAGCGCGTTACGGCCAAAGTAGCTTCGCGTTACGCGCGAGGCTGCTTCATGCGCATCTTGTCGCGGCGCTCCTTCATCGTTGCGACGTTCGCGTCGAACACCTTCTGCTGGTCCGCATCGAGTACAGCGCGGATATCCGCATTCTGCTGCTCCATCATCCCCGCCATCTTCGTGCGCGCGGCTTCATCCTGACGACCGCCGTTGGGAGTGTTGCCGCTCTGCATGGTCTTGCCGTGCTCGGCGCGGTACTTCGCGCGAATACCGTCGATCGAGGCCTGCTGCGCTGCGGTAAGAGTGATCCCGTCGAACAGCATCGCGTGACCGCGCGCGTGTCCGCGAACCTTCTGCTCCTTTCCATGCGCCTTGCCATGCTCGGCGCCGCCAGGAGTTCCCTGAGCGGTGGCCACCGACGCGCTCGCGCAAAGCGCGAGGCCTGCTACTGCAATTCTCATCCAGCTCATTCCATGCTCCTGACAAAAAAGACTGTGTGTCGCATCTTTGCTGACCCTCTTTATACGTCCCTCGGCCCAAAATGGTTGAAACGGGGCGAACATCTGATCAAGGCAAATATCTAAAGCGTTGCAAAACATGAACTTAGGTCCGGTGCCCTAGCGCCAAGAACAAAAAATGCTATTCTTACGCGCCTCACCCCGGTCACGTTTTTGACACCATGGCCGGAGTGCTGCTTTTTCAAACCGCCATTAAGACGTCGAGCGCCGATCGTGACTCTGCCCAGCTCCGCCGCCGATATTACCCTTCCGCCGCCTCCCGGGGCCGGCGAGACGATCACGTTCCCCCTTGGATGGCTCCTCGACAACGCGTCGGGACCCATCAAGTACCGCTCGGCGACTGAGATTGCCCGCCTTGGGGACCCGTCGATAGACGGGATGGTCTTCCTGCCATACGCCCACCGGCCCGCGCTTCGGCTGGCCCTCACGCAGAATGTCGACGGGATATGGAACGAGTCGATGATGACAGTTCCGAAACACGGGAATGATTTCGCCGGTATCGGAACCATTCCGGCGGTCCGGCGGCTTCTCGAGTACGGCTGGGACAGGGAGTCCCCGCCTATTGCGCTGGCCCGGCGGGCGCTCTTTAGACTGCTCGCGGAAGACAAAGACCCTGCATACCTGTATGAGCTCGGCGCGAAGGCGAAGGACGAAGAGGCTGTGCTCCGCGGCAGGATGCAGCTCCGTGAAGCTGCCGCCGCCGCTCTCGCACAGGCGGGATACGAGAGCGACCCGCGGCTCCGCGGCGCAGCGCGCCGGATAATGGAGCGCACCCATCAGTACCTCACTTCTCCCTTTGCCGAGAAGCCGTGGAAGCGGGTGGGCAACGTTCACGTGCTTTCGCCGGAGGTGTCTCCGCCGACGTTCAACATGCTGACGATGCTGGCTCACATGCCGATCTTCAGGAACGAGAACTATACGGAGATGGAGCGGGTTTACGAGTACATCTCGCAGCCGCATCCGCGCCAGGATCCGATCCAGCTGGTCGGAAAGAAGATGATCGAGCAGCCGCAGTTCATACTCGGCGACAGGCTTCCGCACCGGAACGCTGTCGAGGCGGACATCCCGTTTGCCATGATGTGGCTCGAGACGATGGCGCGCCTTGGATTCCTCCGGCGGAACGATAACTGGATGAAGATGTTCGAGCGGTTCGAGGACGATCGGGACCGGACGGGCGTCTGGCATCCTCACAAGGGAACGAGCATTCCGGCGACGACGAATCCGCGCGTCTGGCCGATGTTCCCGCTCGAGGACCTGTCGAGCGGAGCCAACGTTCGCGAATCAGGGGCCGCCTGGGCAGACGTCACCTTCAGGATCGGGCTCATCGGCAAGCTGCTCGGCCGCGAAGTCAAGATCATCTAGGCGACGGCAGATGGCGCTCCCCGGGCGAATGCCACCGGGCGACCTGTTTCCGTCGGGAGAGCCGGACATTGCCGAGCGATTCATCAGGATTGCGTCGGGTATCCGGCTCCGTGTCATAGAGTCAGGTTCCCGCTCGGCACAGCCGATCCTGATCCTCCCCGGCTGGGGATGTACGGCATGGCTCTATCGCGAGCCTCTCGTCGCTCTCGCCGCCGCCGGATACAGGTCGATCATCGTCGAGCTGAAAGGGCAGGGACTATCCGACAAACCCCTCGCGCCGGGCGAATACACGCTCCCTGCGATGCGCGACAATCTCATCGGCGCTCTCAACGCGTTGTCGATTCCCGTCGCGGGGATCGTCGGCCATTCGATGGGTGCTTCAATCGCTGTTCACGCCGCGCTTGTAGCTCCCGACCGCGTGACGGGGATCGCCCTCGTAGCGCCGGTCGGATTCGCCGGGGTCAAGGGAATGGCTGTGTTTCGCGCATTGACTCCCGCTTTCATTGCGCCGGCACTCGTCCATATCGCCAGCCCCCTGGTCGTAAAAACGATGCTCGAGATCGTGCACGGGGATTTCAGTGGACCCACTCCCAGGGATGTCGAGGAGATGCGCGCGCCGACCAGGTCTCCCGAATACACGCAGGCGCTTCGCAGCCTGCTCCACGAATTCACGTGGGACGCTGAGTTCCCCCAGCTTGCAGTATCTCGTACGGTCATAGTCGGCACCAGGGACCACCTGTCGCCCGCCGCCGCCGCTAGCCGGTACGCCGGCGCGAGGCCTCCAGTGGTGATCGAGGGAGCGGGACACGTCCTGTTCAGCGAACAGCCGGAGATCGTAAACGCTGAGCTGATCGGGTTTTTCGGGAGTACGCACCGGTCGGACTATATTTCTGCTCGATGAAAAAGACCCCATCCCGTGGAGGATCGAGGCGCAAATCCTCTTCTGCCGCGACGAAATCCAAGTCGAAGCCGGAAGCTGCTCCTGTCGAGGCGATCGAGCCTGAGGTCCTTCAGGAGACTGTTCACACACTAGGCCTTCCCGGCGTCGGCCCTGCGGGTGAAGCGCTGCCCGGATTCGAGGAGCTTGGCCTGATACCCGAGCTTCTCGAAGCCGTGAAGGACGCGGGCTACACGAGCCCCACGCCGATCCAGCAGCAGGCGATTCCTCCGGCGCTGCTTGGCCGCGACCTGATCGGACTGGCCCAGACCGGGACCGGCAAGACCGCCGGTTTCACGCTGCCGATAATCCAGCGCCTTCTCGAGCAGGGGCATGGCGTGAAGGCCGGAGCGCACCGTGTCCGGGTGCTCGTGTTGACTCCGACGCGAGAGCTCTGCATCCAGGTCGAGGAGAGTTTCCGGAAATATGGAAAGCACACGGGGCTTCGCGTCGCGGCGATCTTCGGCGGTGTAGGTGTCGAGCCCCAGACGAAGCAGCTTCGCGATGGAGTTGACGTGATAGTCGCGACGCCGGGGCGCCTTCTCGACCATATGGAGCGCCAGAACGTCGCGTTCGACGATCTGGAAGTTCTCGTTCTCGACGAGGCGGACCGAATGCTCGACATGGGATTCGCGCCGCAGCTCAACCGCATCGTCGCCGAGGTTCCGCGATTCAGGCAGACGTTGCTCTTCAGCGCGACGATGCCGCCCGAGGTTGAGGCACTGGCCCGCAAGTACCTGAGGAAGCCGCTGGTGATTCAGGTCGGGAGGCGCTCGTCTGCCGCAAGCACGGTGACGCACGCGGTGTATCCGGTCCCCCGTGACAAAAAGACCGACCTGCTGGCCGAGCTTCTGGCGGAGAAGGGAATGGACTCGGTTCTGATCTTCTCCCGCACCAAGCATGGAGCGGACAAGGTGGTTCGGCATCTGGAAGGGAAAGGCATCAGCGCGACAGCGATGCATGCAGACAAGTCGCAGGGGGAGCGGATCCGCGCTCTGGAGGATTTCAAGAGCGGCAAGGTCCGGGTTCTCGTGGCGACCGATATAGCACAGCGCGGACTCGATGTCTCAGGGATTAGTCACGTCATCAATTACGACGTTCCCCAGCAACCGGAGGACTATGTCCACCGAATCGGGAGAACGGGTCGCGCGGCGGCAACGGGGGATGCATTCACGTTCATGGCGCCCGACGAGATAGCGATGGTTCGATCGATCGAGCGGATCATCGGCGAGCCGATACCGAGGATCTCGGTGCCGGGGTATGACTTTGGGTCAGTAAAAGCCGACTAATTGTCCGCAGTCAGTAAGATTCAATGCCTGACTCTCCCCAACCGCGACACGACTATCGTATCGACTACGGCATTCCGGTGAACGATCAGCGAGAAATTCGCCGCGCCGTACCCGACCCCGATAGGCGAGTAAGTGATCGAGGAGCGGTTTGTTGTCAGCACGACCCCGTGCGCTTCACCGACATCACGCGACCTCACTAATTCCGTTCCGACTGACACGGCCACTGTCCCCGTCGTGGCATCTATCGAAAGAACGCTCTGAGCGCCTCGAGAGATTGCCGTATGCCGAGCGAGAGAAAACAGCGACACGATTTCGGTAACTGCCCCTCGCACTTCAATTGAGTCGATGAACCCGCCGGTGCGGGAGATCGTGATCGTGAACAACACCGACGCAATCGCCAGGGCGATCGTCAACTCGATGAGCGTGGCACCGGCCTGTTTGATGTGCATTGTCCCACTCAGGGCTTCCGGAGCCGAAGCAATAACGCCGGCGGCCGCCGGCGGCGGATACCGGCGGTTGCGGCAGCAAGCGATATCGCGCTACTTCAGGCGTCCAACGTCCCGCATGTGTGTCCACAATCGGTGACAAACGGGCGACAGCGCGCGACTCCCGAATCGCACCAAGTCGTTGCAACAAAAGAACTTACCGTATTTCACACAACTGGCACCCCCCATGCAAATCCCCTATGGCATGACAATCCTTTCGTTCTCGCGGGGCACCGCGGGGAAGATGAATAGATGGGGGTTCGCTCTCCTCGCCGCGGGATTTCTCGCGGCGGGGAGGCCAGCGAATGCGCAGCTCCTCGAAGAGCTGCAGTCGCGGGTACCCGGGCTCCCGAAAAAGACCCAGCAGAAGCCCGCGGTTCCCCCCGCCTACAGGCCTCCGTCGGGTATGTGCCGGGTCTGGATCCAGGGAGTTCCCGCGAACCAGCAGCCGGCACCGACTGACTGCGTAACCGCTGTCCGCAACCGGCCAGTCAACGGTCACGTGATTTTCGGCGACTCGCCGAAACGTGAAAAGGAAAAGACAAAAAAGAAAAAATCCAGAAACAGGAAGGACAGCAGGATTTTTCCAGGCTCATAGGGAGACGCCAACAATGAAGCGAATAACATTTGCACTCGGCCTGGTTGCGGCCACCGCGATGGCGGCGCCGCTCTCGGCGCAGTCGCGAAACGACGGACCATGGTGGGATCCGGCAAACACCGGCTCCCGGAGCGGTAACACGGCGAGGACCGACACGCGTGATGGCCGGATCTACAACGACGGCCGGATCTACGACTCGCGCAGGGATTCGCGCAGGGTAGATGGAAGATGGCGCGCCGAAGGACGTGACCGCCGCGGAAACGTCGTCTACGCCCGCCTGCGGTACGACAACAACCGGAATGTCATTCAGGAGCGGGCATACCGCGACAGACTCGGCCGCTACCGCGTGATTGACCGCCGCATCGTTCAGTACTCGAACCGCCGGGACAATGGACGGTATGACGCGCGTGGTCGTGACCGGAACGACCGATGGGACCAGAACGACGGTCGCAACAATGGCCGGCACGTCGGTCAGAACAAGAACAAGAACAAGGGCAAAGGTCGTCGCTAGCAGCTGCATGGACTGCAGGAAAGCGGCCCCGGATCATCGATCCGGGGCCGTTCTTTTTCCGGCGCGCGAACGCGGCTTCGACCGGCATGGTTTCCACCGCGCCGCGTTTCTTGCAACTTGGGCCTGAGATGCGACAAGTAAGAGACAAGTTCCTCCCTCCCGATCACGCCGCATTCGTGGCGGCAGAGCCGCCAACCGGTCGCATCATCGTGATCGCGCCGACCCGGGCCGCCTGCGAGACGATCGAGCTCGCGCTCGGCCTCCATATCGAAACGGTTCTCGAGCGCCAGCATGGCCAGGAGATTCGAGATCTGGCGTCGGAGGGCAAGGGCTTCGGCATCGTCGCCGGGACTGGGACCGGAAAAACTCTCTCGATAAGGCCGATCGCCGAGACGATCCTGCACACGAACGATCTCCGTGTGGGGGTCGTCAATCGCGAGCGCGAAGCCACTCCTGAGACTCCAAGCTGGAACGTGATAATTGTCACGACCGGTATCGCACGGCGCTGGTTTCAGGACGGCGATATTCTACTAGCCGATACACTCGTAGTTGACGAGATCCACCAGACATCCGCCGAACTCGAGCTCTGCCTCGCACTGGGAAAGCGCGTCGGCTGCAGGTTCATCTGGCTCTCGGCAACGGTCGACCCGACGTTCTACGCGAATTACCTCGACGCGGCAGAAGTGCTGCAGAGTTACGCATTCGATCCGGCGCGCGCCGCGGATGTGAAAGTCGTCCGGAAGGACCCCCTTGAATTCCTCGACGACAGATTTCTCATGCGGGTCGTCAAGGAAAAGCGTGGCGTGGGCATGTTCCTCCCGACAAGGGCCGGGGTCGAGCAGGCCGCAGAGTCTGTCGCGATGGGATTCCCGCGCATCAATACTGCCTATTATCACGGCGGCGAGCCTATCAGGATAATCAGGCCGTTCCTTGAGTCGGGCGAGCGGAAGCCTTACTTCCTCGCGATGACCGCAGCCGGACAGAGCGCGCTCAACGTGAAAGGGCTCGACACCGTGATCATCGACGACACGCGGTTCGGCAACATCATCGAGCGCGGCAAGAACGTCCTCACCCGGATGCACCTCGGTGCAAACGAGATACTTCAGATGGCGGGGCGGGTTCACGGGCGCGTCGAGGGCGGAAGGGTATTCATTCTCTCCGACCGCGACATCCAGTTCGAAACCCTGCGGCCCACTGCCCCCGAGTTCCAGCTCGCCGGGGATTCGGAGAGGGTCGCGATGACCTGTGCCGACCTTGGAGTCGATGCTTCGTCGCTCGACCTGCCCGTTCCCCTCGACAGAACCTCTTACCGCAAGGCGATTGCACTCCTCGAGGGGCGGGGGATAATCGAGAACGGGCGCCTTTCGACTTATGGAAAGGCAGTTGAAGCCCTCCCCGTAGACCGCCACTGGGCGGAGCTCCTCGTAAACGCGGACGATGAGCTCGTTCCTTATCTCGCGGTAGTCAGCTCCATCGAATCTCTTCATCGAATGACGCGCGAAGAGCGTGACCTGGGCGGAATTGTCATCCCGGGCAGCGATCATCTTACGGCATACAATCTCTACGCCGAGGCTTGCGCGAAGGCGGGCTACATGGGTGAGGTCTACGGGCTTCCGCGGCATCTCTTTCACGAGGAAATCGAAAGCTGGGCTGAGCGCCGCGGTGTTCTCGTGAAGGCGATCGAAGACGCCGCTCTCGGGATGGCGAGCGTATTCCGGGCTCTCGGAATCGAGCTTCCCTCGCGTATGCCACTCGCGCGCGACAATACGCTCCGCAAGTTCGCGGAGCTTCTCGCGCGTTACATGCCGCTCGATCTCGTCATCGACGAGGAGACGGCCGAGGGTAACAACGCGCGTGTGTCGAAGACGAGTGTGTGCGGAAGCTGGGGCCCGATCGCGGGCGAGCTTCGCTACTTCGCCGACAGGTCTGGAATTCCGCGCGCCGGAATCGAGGGAACGCAGGTCCCGATGCACCTCATCCGCCGGTACGCGACGCGTGGCGTGTCGGATGTCAGATACGATCCGAAGCGGAAGGGAGGCTCGCTCGTTCTCGAGCACACGCTCGAGTACTTCGGGTTCAAGCTCGAGCGTGAGGTTGAGGTGATCGAGGAGTTCGCTCCGGAGACAGCGCCGATTGCGAGGAAGGCGCTCGCTGAAGCGCTCGCGAAGGGGCAGGCGCGACACCCGTCGGCGAAACGGAACAGGGCGGCGATCGACGAAATCCGCCAGACCTACAGGAGATCTGGAGGCGCGACTCCGAGGTTCAGCCTCGCTGATCTCACCGCGTGGTACGAGCAGCGGCTGGAGGACGTCAACTCGATGAATGATTTCCGCAACGCGCGCCTGACTCTTGACCGGGACTCGATCGTGCCGGCGGATGTGCGGGAGAAGTACGCCGACCTTCCGGAGACTGTCCTCATCCGCGAGCGGGAGGTTGACGTCGAATACGACGTGGAGGATAAGGGTGGCGAGCTGACCGCAATCGCGCGGCTGAGACTGCCGGAGAAGCTTGCGCGAACGATGACAGAAGAAGAGGTGCCAGTGCTCGACAGGCCGATCCGCTTCGTCGTGATCCGCGGGCAGCGCGGCGCGATTCGCGGGGAGACGCTCGATGAGCTGCAGGACTTGCTGGCCAGGCCGTGGTCGCCTGATGAAGTTGATGATGCGTCGGAGCCCGAGGAGCAGTCGCGCGAGGAGCAGCGGGCGCGGGACTTGGCCGCGAGGCAAAGGGGAGGTCGCAGAAACGCGTCGCGAGCAGGAGGCAACCGTGGCGGGCCCCGCGACGGCAGTGGACGGGGCGGCGCCGGACGCGATGGTGGAGCGCGCCGTGGCGGAGGACGGCCGGGGCGGGGGAAGGGCCCAGGACGTAAATTTCGCGGGCGATGACTCACCATACGAACGAATACTTCCGCGCGCACCAGCGGGTCGTCGATGCAAGTATCGAGGCCCTTGCTCCAGCTGCCGAGTCAGCAGGTCGTGCTCTCGTCGCTGCGCTGGCGACGGGGTGCAAGGTGATCTGCTTCGGGAACGGCGGCAGCTCGAGCCAGGCAAGTCACATGGCAGGCGAGCTTACGGGGAGGTTCAGCAAGTCGAGGCTCCCGCTTCCCGCGATCTCACTTTCTGCGGATGCGGGCACGGTCACCTGCATCGCCAATGATTTCGGGTACGAAGCCGTATTCGAGCGGCAGATAGAGGCATTCGCGCAGAAGGGCGACATCGCGCTCGCTCTCACCACGAGCGGCAAGTCGCCAAACGTGATCCGTGCCCTGAAGGCAGCCGCTGCCCGCGATGCAGTAACAATCGCCTTGACCGGAAGAGGCGGCCTCGCCGGCGCGGAGGCAGATCACCTGCTCGCAATTCCCAGCGATGTCACCTCGCACATTCAGGAAGTTCACCTCATGCTCCTTCATATCTGGTGTATGGAGATAGACAAGGCGTTCGAGCCTACGGCGTAACTGTCGCCTCCGTCTCGACGACTGACAGGTCTTCGGCACTCTCCACCGGCTCCGAGCTCGACAGCGCGTCATCTTGATACGCGAGCCAGGTGTCGTCTTCCGCGACCAGCTCGACCTCGGTTCCGAACGGAAGCGTGAGGTTGGGGACCTCGTGGCCTGCCGGAAAGTCCATCAGGATCGGCACGTTGAGGTCCGACACCAGGTCGAGCAGGAAGTCCTCGAACTCGTCCTCCTCCGACCTGTCGATCGGGAGCTGTCCGAAGATTATTCCCCTTACGCCGTTCAGCAGGCCAGCTGCCCTCAAATGCACGAGCCGCTCGTCGAGCACCGACATCGGGTCGTCGTTCTCCTCGAGAAAGAGGATCGCATCCCGCGTGTCGATTTCGTATGGCGTGCCGATCGACTGCTGAACCAGAGACAGGTTGCCGCCGGTCAGGCGCCCGGATGCGCGACCCGGTCTCACCGCGCGGGCCATTCCGCGCCCGATCTTCGCACCGGGGCGAGGGGTAGTGATCGCGGTCATCAGTGCCGCGGTCGTAGGGTCGCGGGAGATTGGTATCAGGTCGTCGACGGTAGGGCCGTGGAATACCCGCAGGGAGGCCTGGCGCATCAGCCAGAGGTGTAGTGCCGTGATATCCGAGTAACCGACGAAGATCTTGGGATTGCGGCGGAAAATCTCGGGCTCGAGGAAGGGTATCATGCGAGTTGCACCGTACCCGCCCGTCCCTCCGATCACCGCTTTGACGCGTGGGTCGAGCCACATCCCCATGAAGTTCGCCGCCCGGCGCTCATCCTGTTTCCTCGTGAATTTCCTGAGCTCGAGAATGTCGGGGTCGAGGATCACCTCGTACCCGGCTCGCTCGAGTGCTTTTGCGCCGCGCATGAGCTGTCCCTCGCGGGGCGAGTATGATGGGGCGACTACCCCTATCGCCTCGCCGCGCGCGATGGCCCGAGGACGGAGAAGCTCACTAGATTGCGAGATATGCCAGACTCACCTGTAAAGGAGATCGAGAGCCCCGGGGCACCCGCGGAGGGTGCCGGGCAGGTCCCTCTTAAGCAGACTGCGGGCCCGGACGTCTACTTCCGGAAGGGCTTTGGCCTCAAGGCGGAGATTCAGGGCGAGCTCGCATCTGATTATAATGGGCGCCTTGTCGACCTGCTCAAGGAGCGCGAATTCTGCCTCGAGGCCGGGGGGACGACCGTGCGGCTGGCGCGTGAGTTCGGGTTCTGCTACGGGGTCGAGCGGGCGGTCGACTACGCCTACCAGACGAGGCGGAAGTTCCCCGACCGGCGGGTGCTTCTTGCCGGTGAGATCATCCACAACCCACACGTGAACCGGAAGCTCCGCGATATGGGCGTAGAGATCCTGGAGGTCGGAAAGCAGGGGATCGATTATACCGGAGTGCGTCCGACTGATGTCGTGATCCTGCCGGCATTCGGGGTCACGATCGACGATTTCAAGACTCTTCGTGAGATCGGATGCGTGATGGTCGATACGACATGCGGATCGGTCCTCAATGTCTGGAAGCGGGTCGAGAGTTACGCTCGCGACGGCTTTACTTCGCTCGTCCACGGCAAGTACTACCATGAGGAGACCCGGGCAACGGCGTCGCAGACCGCCAAGTACCCCGGCGCCCACTATTTCGTGGTACGCCACATGGACGAGGCGAAGATGGTCTGCGAGTTCATCGAAGGAAGGATGTCCGGCGATGAGCTGATGTCGCGTTTCTCGCACGCCGTGTCACCGGGCTTCGACCCGGAGCTCCACCTGAAGAAGATCGGCGTCGCGAACCAGACGACGATGCTGGCGAAGGAATCTCTCGCGATCGGTGCTGAGGTTGGCGCCGCAATGGCCCGGGCCCACGGTGAGGAATATGCCCGCGAGAGCTTCCGTACGTTCGATACGATCTGCAGCGCCACCCAGGAGCGGCAGGACGCGGTGATGGAGCTTCTCGTCCAGCCGCTGGATGTGATGGTGGTGATCGGCGGTTACAACTCGAGCAATACGATCTCGCTCGCGGCGATCTGCGCCGAGAAGGTCAGGACCTACCATATAGAAGATGCGTCGGCGATTGATCCCGACGGGGGCACAATCCGTCATCGTCCCCTGGGAGGAGCGGCTGACGAAGTAGTCACCGGCTGGCTTCCAGCGCAGGGTGCCGTGTCGATAGGCGTCACCGCCGGGGCGAGCACGCCGAACAACAAGATCGGTGATGCGGTGGCGCGGATTTTCGCCACGCGGGGACTCGACCCCGCATCGATCAGCTGATCGAGCTACGGGCAGCTCGCCGCTGACGGCTCGGCCGTAACAAATCTTCATTACCAAGATGTTACCCCCGTCCGGCTGGCTCGTGGCTATTGTGCTGACGACCGCAGAACCCGGAACACGGCCCGAAACTTGTGATGCCGAGTGGCGTACAAGATGGAGGTAACCAGTGGAGGTGGTGATGGAGCTTTTTGGGGTGCCTCCCAGACCTGACGCTCAGGCTGGTGGCGGCACGGATGGGGAAGACACGCTGAATCTCGGGGCGTGGTTTCAGAAGGGTTGGATCGGAGTCGGCAGCATCGGAGAGAAGGGCGCTGATTTCGTGGCAGGGATGTTCGACAGATTTCGCGAGGCCGACGCACTCGGCTATGACAACGATGGAGACGAAACCGAAAACTGAAATTGTCAGAATGTGAAGTCGGGGGCCGTCCGTGAGGACGGCCCTTTTGCTTTCTAACCTCAAGAGCAGGGTTCACAGATGACACCGATGGGGCACTGATGACACGGAGTGGGTTTTTTATTGCGCCAGTCCTGAAGTTTCCGTGGTGAGCTTTTCTCAGTGTCATCGGTGCCACATCTGGGTCATCTGTGAACCCTGTTCTTGATCCATCACGACGAATTCAATCATGTCTGGTGGCCGGGCTCGTTTG
>JBPPMU010000018.1:0-5996 GCA_051306215.1 Gemmatimonadaceae bacterium
TCGCAGTCGGCGGCGCTGGCGAGCCTGCGTTCGATCCAGTCGAAGCTGTCCGGCAAAAGCGGGATGAACGCCGAGACCGCCGCTCACACACGGAACGTGCTGTTCACGATCCAGAAGGCGCTGAAAACCGATTGAGGATTTGGTTTTGACGTGATAGACGAAGGGGCAGAGAGAAATCTCTGCCCCTTCTTCGTTGTATCGGGGAACCGATTCTGGTCGCCAAGTGGCTCTCTACCTCAACTTCTCGCGGCGATGCGCCTCAACGCCTGGACCGCCTGAACAGTCTGAGGCGCGGGAACAGCCGCCCTGAAGAGCTCCTCCACCATCTTCGCATCCCGACTGTAGAGATCGTTGCCGAAGTAGAGCTGACCATCGCGCATGTAGGCCGTCCCGTAGATGATGAACACCGGAATCGGCTGAGGAACTCGGAATGTCTGATTGTCCGATCCCTTCATCGCCTGGTCGACGCGGGCCGCATCCCATCCAAGCGCCCACTGGGCGAGCTCATTCGGCTTCTCCACGCGAATACAGCCGTGACTGAACGCACGAACGTCCTTCGAGAACAGCTCGCGGTTCGGGGTGTCGTGCAGATAGATGTTGAAGCTGTTCGGGAACATGAACTTGACGAGCCCGAGCGAATTCTCCTCTCCCGGCTTCTGCCTGACGCGGCGAGTGCCCCCATCCCGGTAGATCTCGTAGTTGTTGGCCGAGAGATACGACGGATCGGCCGCGATCTTCGGGAAGATCTCCTTCGCCGCGATGTCGTCAGTCACGTTCCAGTACGGCCTGAACACCACCGTCTCCATCGAATCCGAGAAGACCGGCGTCGCCTTGTCCTCGTAATCCTCTCCGACGATAACGCGCATCTCGAGGGTCTTCTTCCCTTCGTCGTACGCATCCAGCCGGAACGCCGAAACGTTCACCGCGATGTAGCGCGATCCCATCGTGCGCGGGAGCCAGCGCATCCGCTCGAGGTTCGCGGCGATCTGAGCCGCGCGGTAGCCTGACGGCTTGTTGAGGGCGTCGAACGTCTCCTTGCCGAGCATGCTGTCAACGACGATTCCATGTCGTGACTGGAACGTGGCGACGGCTCCGGCGAGCGACCTGTCGTAAGTGGAGGACGTGCCCTGGCCCGTGGGCGCAGCGGCAGCCTCGGCGGGGATTATCGCTTCCGCCGCCAGCCGCTGCCGGAGCGCGGTGACTACCGCCGCGCTCATCGGCTCGCCCGGCTTCACCACCTCGCTGCGGGGAACGCTTGGCCATCCTCCGCTCGCCGTAATCCGCTGATATTTGTCGAGCTCCTTCCTCAGGGCGTCGTAGTCGGGATCCTGCGGGCGCATTGCGGCGATCGACTTGTCGAGCGCGGAGTTCCTCAGCGACCTCACGAGCGCTGAATCCACGCCCTCCTCGAGTACGTCGATGTGCCAGCTTTGCGCTACCGTCTCAGGGTCGATCTGACCCGTCAGGTAGTCTTCACCGAGCGAGGCAAATGAAGCGGTGAGCAGCACGTCAGCTTGGGCCAGCTGCTGAGGGGTCGGGCGCTGGTTCTGCTGTACGCCGGCCATCGCGCGCGCCAGCTCGCCAATCGGGTAGGCATCCATCCGCATACCATCCTGCTCGGCCTGAAGAATCGAGTTCGCCAGCGCGAATGCGCGGTCCTGGTGAAGGCCGTCAGACGAGAGCCAGAGCGGCTTGTTCCCGTACGCCTTGTAGAGGTTTTTGGTATGCGACCACTGATCAGCGGAAATTTTCTCCGGCTGGCTGCCATCGAGGGCCGCAACGAGGGCGGTCTCGATCTCAGCAGCCGGGACCCCCTTCACGGAGGTGAGCGCCGCGGGAGCCCACGGTGCCGCGCTTTCGGGACGATCCGGCTCTCCCGAGGCATCGCGGGAGCATCCTGCGGCAACGAGGGTCAGGGCGACGGCGGAAATCAGTCGGCGAATATTCATCATCTATTCCTGTCGTTTCGTTGAGTGCTGCGGGGTGTCATACCCCTCCACTCAAGGCGAGAACCGGGCCAGTCCGGCGCGCGCACGGGAGTGGGAGTTTCCCCCACACCTTCGTGAACGAAACGCCGACTCCTTTCCGGCATTCCCCGATTAGATCGCCAAGCCTGTTCCCGCACAATTCCCTGATAACAATTCGAGAGGAAACGGCATGTCGGAGATCAAGGACGAGCGTCGTTTCGGGCGGCGCGATTTCCTGGGGGTGAGCGCGGCAACCGTGGGAGCGGTCTGGCTCGCCGCTTGTGAGCGCGGCGCGGACGTACTGACGCCCGAGTCGCCCAATCCTCTGTTCGCCAAGGGAGGCGGCGGTGGCGGCGGTGGCGGAGCGCTTCCAAGAAACTCCCTGAAAATTCCACCAATTGTCCCGGCGGACGGCACCACCCTGACGGCAGCCCCGGGAATCGCCGACGTTGGTGGCGGCCAGACATCGAACGCCTGGATGTACAACGGCCAGTTTCCGGGACCGACGTTGCTTGCAAACAACGGCGCCGACGTGAGAATGACGTTCAGGAACCAGCTCAGCCAGCATTCCATAACCCACTGGCACGGCATGATCGTGGACCACGAAGACGACGGTCATCCCAACCAGGCGGTGGAACCGGGCGAATCATATAACTACGACTTCCGAGTCGCCCAGCGCGCAGCGCTCAACTGGTATCATCCGCACCCGCACATGCACACGGGCGAGCAGGTCTTTCACGGACTCGCGGGCGCGTTCATCCTTCGCGACACGGAGGAGGCCGGCCTCGGTCTGCCGAGCGGCAATCAGGAAATCCCACTGGTGATCCGTGACGCTACTTTCGACTCCGCCGGGAACCTGAAGTTCGCGACCAAAGCGTCGGGCTACATTGGAACGGAGCCGCTCGTGAACGGCACGCGGAACCCGTACCTCTCGGTAGACAAGGCGATGTACCGATTCCGCGTCCTCAACGGATGCAACGCGCGCGTGCTTCGGCTTGGACTGGCAAACGGAGCCGCCTTCACGCTCATCGGCAATGATGGCGGCCTGCTGGCATCTCCCGTTCAGGTGTCGGAGATCACGATGGCGCCCGGCGAGCGTGCTGACCTGCTCGTGAATTTCCAGGGTTTGAACGCGGGCTCGACGGTAATGCTCCGCTGCCTCAGCGCCGGCTGGAACCTCCTCGAGTTCAAGGGAACCGGTGCCGGCGGACTGGGTTACTCGACACCGCCGATTCTTTCCACGATCACGCAGCTCAACGGGCCCTCTGCTGTGACGAGGAACTTCAGCTTCGACGGAATGACGCGGATCAACGGCCTTGTGTACGCAATGGAAAGGGTCGATTTCGAGGTGCCGGTGAATACCGTCGAGCGCTGGCGCTTCCGCACGAATGGAAACGCGCCCCATCCCGTGCATATACACGGGGCTTCATTCCAGGTGCAGTCAAGGACCGGCGGTCGCGGGACGCTGTTTTCCTGGGAGAGCGGATGGAAAGACACGGTGCTGCTGGCTGACAGGGAGACCGTCGACGTTCTCATCAGGTTCGACCGCACCGGACTCTACGTCATCCACTGTCACCAGCTGGCGCACGAGGATCAGGGCATGATGTCGAACTTCAAGGTCGTGTGAATTGAGCAGGGCGGACCAGAACAACTCTGGTCCGCCTCTGCATCTACCAGGTGCGCAACGCGAGCCTGCTGAACGCGGTGCGCCCGATGACTCCCCCGAGAGCATCGCCGATCAGGCTCCCGTCACTGCGGGTCGGTGAAAAGACGATGACGCCGACTCTCCATCTGCCGAGGTCGCAGGCGCCTGGCAACCGGAATTGCGTGGGCGGTGACTCACCTCACGAGCGGAACATCCCCCCGGCAAACCCATGATGGAGATCGATAATGCGTGTGAATGTCCTCGTTGCAGCGGTCGGGGTTTCCTTCGCCCAGCCGGGCGGGGCTCAACCGGTTTCCGCCAGGCGCGACTCCGTGATGGCGTCAGCCGCGGCGAGCGGATTCAGCGGTGTAGTGAGGGTCGAGAAAGGGAGGCCAGGTTCTCCTCGAGAGGGGCTACGGACTGGCAAACAGGGAAGCTGCAATTCCGTTCTCCGCCGGCACAGTCGTGCAGATCGGGTCTAACACGAAAGATTTCACGAAAGTCGCGATACTGCAGCTCGTTGAAGCCGGCCGTATCAGCCTTGCCGACCCGCTGAGCAGATTTTTCCCATCCGCACCCGGCGACAAGCGCGGCATAACATTGTCGCAATTGCTCGAGCATCAGGCGGGTTTTCCTCTTGGACTCGGGCCTGATGCCGACCAGGTCAGCCGGCAGCAACTCATCGACAACGCGATGGCGCTTCAAGCTCCTCTTCGCACCAGGTGATCGGAGGAATTACTCGAACACCGGATACGCGCTTCTGGCAGCGGTGATCGAGCAGGTCAGCGGCGCCAGTTACGACGAGTATGTGCGGGAAAACATCCTCATCCCGATCGGCTTGCGATCAACGGGCTTTCATCTTCCTGGCTTCGACGACTCGAGACTCGCCCGTGGATACTCCGCTGGCGGCCGGGATGAGGGAACGTTGTTGTCGCGGCCGCGCGCCCCCGATGGCCCGTTCTGGAACCTCCGTGGAAACGGCGGGATGCTCTCGACCGTTGGGGACATGCACCTGTTCTACGAGGCACTCTTCGAGACGGACAAGCTTCTGAAACCGGCGACTCGCGACATGGCTTTCCCGACTGACCGGTCGGTGATGCTTGCCGGATCCGACCTTGTGAGTTTTTTCCTCTACAACCGCGAGCCAGCCGAAGGCATCGAGATCATCATCGCGTCGAACAGCGCTGAGCAGAAGGCGCCACAGATTCACCGGGCGCTCGCCGGAGCTCTTGGCATCCGGCTGGGAGTCCGCGACCTGGCCGGTCCAAAAGGCGAGCCGATTCCGCAGCGCTCCGGCACTCTCGCGCCTCCAGAGCTTCAGGCAATTGCACACGACGTTGTCAGAGCGCTTAACAGCGGTGACAGGGAAAGAGTGCGGCGGATGATCGCAGCGCGTTTTACTCTGGGACCTGGTGACCCCAGCGTAGAGCAAAGACTCGAACGGCTGGGCGGCGTAAACGCAAATCTCGGCGCAATGGAAGTGCTTGGTGTCACTGTCGGCGAGGGCGGCGAGCTTCAGATACATGTCAGGACACCGAACGAAGGCCCGGCGATGATAATGCTGGACATCGAGCCATCGTCACCGCACAGGATCAGACGATTCGGCCTGATGGTCGGCGGCGACTGAGCGTTCAGTGAGTGATGCCGAGCCTTCGCTCGAGCTCTTCGCGGCGGGTGCGGCTCACACGGAGGCGGGCACCACTTTTCAGCTGGACCTCATAATCTCCGCCGGCGGCCTTGTGAAGCGTTTCAACGAGCTCCAGCCTCACGATGATCGAGCGGTGAATCCGTATGAAACGCGCCGGATCGAGGCGTTCCTCCAATGATTGCATCGACTCCCGGATCAGGTGCGTCTTCTCGCCGCCATTGAGCTCGGCGTATGGCCCGCTGCTGACTATGAAGTCGATGTCGTTCACGTCAACAACCTGAACCTTTCCGCGGCTTTCGATCGGTATTCGCTCGAGGTAAGGCGGATCCGGTTTGCCCTCTTCCACCGGGGGGTCCGAAGGACCTGATCCCTGCAGCGCGGCGATCAGCTGGTTGCGGAGCCGCCCCAGCTCCGACAACTCGAGTGCTTCGCGGGCGCGCCGGAGCGCCTGACTGAATCTTTCGTCATCGAACGGCTTGACGAGATAGTCGATCGCCTCGAGGTCGAACGCCTCCAGTGCATGCCCGTCGTGCGCCGTCACGAAGATCGTCGCGGGCATTGCTTCCGCGCCGATCGTGCGCACGACCTCGGGGCCGGTAAGGCCCGGCATGTTGACGTCGAGGAAGACGAGATCCGGCTTGAGGTTCCTGATCGCATCGACGGCATTGTCGCCGTCGGCAGCCGTGCCGACGACCTCCACGCCCGTCTCGCTCCCAAGTAGACCCTCAATCCGCCC
>JBPPMU010000019.1:0-5214 GCA_051306215.1 Gemmatimonadaceae bacterium
AAGCCTGACAACGTAATGCTCGAGGACGAGTATGCGCTCGTCACCGACTTCGGCGTGGCAAAAGCGCTGAGTGCCGCCACGGTCTCCGACGCCGATGGCACGCTCACCGGCACTGGAATGACGCTCGGCACTCCGGCCTACATGTCGCCGGAGCAGGCCGTCGCGGATCCATCGGTTGACCACCGCGCCGACATCTACGCTTTCGGCGTCGTCGCCTATGAGGCGTTGACCGGGGCTGCGCCCTTTGTGGGGAGGAGTACGCAGGCTCTCCTTGTGGCTCACGCGATCGAGCGGCCGGAGCCAATCACCAACCGCCGCCCCGCGCTTCCGTCATGGATCGCCGAGCTCGTGATGCGCTGTCTCGAGAAACGCCCCGCGGATCGTCCGCAGACTGCAGCGGAGCTTGTGCGCGCGCTTCAGTCGCCCGAGCACGTCACGACTGGCGGTGGAGTGCGCGCCGCCCAGGAAGAAAAGCGTCCGCTGATGCGACTTGCACTCGCCGGCGGAATATTCGTACTGCTGATCGCAGCGCTCGCGGTTTTCCTCATCGGGCGCGACAGGCCGGCCATGGTGAGCGCCCCCGAAGAGATCAAATCGGTCGCCGTCCTGCCTCTTGTCAATGTCAGCGGAATCAGGGAGGACGAGTACTTCAGTGATGGGATGGCTGACGAGCTCGCCAACGTGTTGAGCAAGATTCCCGGACTTCGCGTGGCGTCACGGACGTCGGCTCATTCATTCAAGGGCCGCACCGACGTTAACGTCGCCGAGATAGGCCGCGCCCTCAACGTGCACGCGGTCCTCGAAGGTACGGTCCGCCGTGCGGGCGGACGCCTCCGCGTAACCGGGCAGCTCACGAGCGTCCGGGACGGCCTGTCGCTGTGGAGCGAAAGTTATGAGCGGGACGCGGGCGACGTATTCGCCGTTCAGGACGACATTGCCCGATCCATCGCCGACGCACTGAAGCTGACGCTTGCTCCAAGGCTTATTGGCGGAGTGATTCCTACGGCTGGAACGGCCAATCTCCAGGCGTACGACCACTACCTGCGTGGCAGGCACTTCTGGAACGCGCGTGGCGCCGACAACATCAGGCGCGCGATATCGTATTTCGAGCAGGCAATCACGGCCGACCCCAAGTTTGCACGGGCATATGCAGCCCGTGCGATCGCGTACGCATTGCTTCCCGAGTATACTGATTCATCACCCGCCGACGCGCTCGAGAAAACGCGCGCCGATGCGGCGAAAGCGCTGGCGGGCGACAGCACGCTTGCCGAAGCGCACACGGCCCTCGGGCTAGCTTCGGTTCACAACAGGGACTGGGAAACCGCGGAAGAGTCGTACAAGCGGGCGATCAGCCTCGACCCGCTTTATCCGACCGCGCACCAGTGGTATGGCGAGATGCTCTACAACATGAGCCGTCTCGATTCGAGCGTGGCCCAGACGCGGAGAGCCAGAGAGCTGGATCCGCTCGCTCCGATCCTTGCGACCGCTCACACATACTCGCTCTTCCTTGCCCGCCGCTACGACGAAGCGCTGGCCGAGGCAAAGCGGGGACTCGAGCTCGCGCCCAACCTCGGCGTTCTTCACAGCGTGATCGCGCAGGTCTATCTCGCACTCGGCGACAATGAGAACGCGCGAAAGGAAATGGAAATCGCCGTCAAGGCCGACCCCGAGCTGACGCTCCGGCTCGGGCAGCTCGCGTATATCTACGCCTCGACGGGAGATCGTTCAGGAGCATCGAGCGTGCTGAGCCGGATGCGGCGCAATGGTGTCTCGGAGGAGACTCACCCTGTTGCGTTCGCAATCGCTTTGCTGTCGCTTGGCGAAACCGAAAATGCGATGGATCTGCTGGAACGGGCAGAAGCGAAACGTGATGTGGGGCTGCTGACTGCCGCGTCGCCGCTCGACGACCCGATGTACGCAAAAGTCCGGAGCCACCCGCGGTTTATCAGGATCATCGAGCGGATGGGGTTGAAGCCCCGCCCATAGGTGCTTCGGGCGCAAGAACTGTCGTGACAAGCTACTTTGCAGCCCGTGTCAAACCCCACATTCCGGAGATATCGATGATCGCTCTGCCAGGCCGACGCGCTCGACTGGTCTTCGCCTCCGTGCTTCTCGTTCCGCTCCTCGGCGCCAGCGGAGTGGTGAACAATGTTCTCCTCCAGTGGCGCGAGCAGGCTGATAAATGTGAGGAGCCAACGCAGGGAGATGACGGCGCGATGGTGGCGGTCGCGATGTTCGAGGCGATCAACGCGATCGCGGGCAAATATACTCCGTATGTGGCGAAGATCGACGCGCCGAAAGGGAGCTCGATTGACGCGGCTGCGGCGCAGGCAGCGCACGACGTGCTGGCGAAGGTCTGTCCCGACATGCAGTCGGCATACGATGGGGCGCTGAAGAGATCACTCTCGCTCGTGAAGGACAGCATATCAAGAGAGAATGGCGTGGCGGTGGGGAAGCAGGCTGCCGCAGCAGTGATCGCCGCGCGCGCGAACTCCAGAGCGGATATCAAGGATCCCGTGATGACTCCCCCGGCCGCTGGAGCCTATGTGCCAACGATTCGCCGGATAGGGATGACGTGGTCGAAGCAGGGTCCGTGGATCATGAAGACTTCGGATGAGCTGAGATCTCCGCCGCCACCTGCACTCACGAGCGAGACATGGCGGCGCGATCTCGCCGAGATCCGGGAGATGGGGTCGAAGAAGGCGAAGGCTCGCAGAGCGGAGCAGACCGACATCGGGCAGTTCTGGGCGAATAAGGATGTGAGAATCGTGCTCCGTCAGCTTGTCGGTTTGCCGGGTCGGAGCCTTGTCGACGACGCGCGCTTTCTTGCGCTTGCCGAGATGGCGTGGGCGGATTCGTACATTGCGATGATGGATGGAAAGTACGCGTACAACTTCTGGCGCCCGATAACTGCGCTTCGCAACGCACGAATGATTGCGGGAGACTCCGCGGCAGGGGATAGCGGGTGGGAGCCGATGATCAGCACGCCCCCGCATCCGGAATATCCGTGCGGGCATTGCCTCTCTGCCGGCGCCGTTGGGACTGTCATCGCCGAGGAGTTCGGGAAGGAGTTTCCGTCAATCGTTCTCGACATGGAGAAATCACTTCTCCGGCGGTATCACAGCGCGCAGGAATACATCGACGACGTCACCGAGTCGCGCATACTCGCCGGTGTGCACTACCGCTTCTCGGCCGACGCGGGGAGAGATGCGGGGGTGAAGGTCGGGAAGCTTGCCGTGGAGCGATACTTCAAGCGGAAGTAGACTAACCGCCTTGTTCGTTCAGGCTGCGACCTCGACATATGTCGCGGTAGAACGGGGCGGAGGGACTGGATCACCCGACTCGCGCAAACCCTCGAGATGGAATCCCACGCCCTCCCGCATCGCGTTCTCGACTTCCTCGCGGGTAGCGCCTGTCGCAATGCAGCCCGGCAGGTCAGGCAGGAAGGCCGAGAATCCTGTGGAGGACTCTTCGATTATTACGAGGTATCGGCTCATGTAGCGTTCTCCTTCGGCCAGTCGAGCCCAGCCTGCTTGAGGATACTCTTTAATGTACGCGGCGCGATGTCATCGTTGCCACTCCCCGCGACAGTTACAAGTCCCGCTTTGACTGGGTGGCGGTATTGACGATGACTACCGCGGGTTCGTGAGAGATACCACCCGTCCTCTCGCAGCATTCTGACCAAGTCTCGGAATTTCACCTGGAGGAAGCAGCGGTAGTTCGCTGCTCCGGGCGACATCAGACCGACCCGGCAGGACGCGATCTCCCGCAAGACACTCGAAGCCCATTGGTCCCGCGAAGCAAATGTCCCCTATGGTGATCACGGGGTACTTTCCGACCGTTTGCTCCAGCGGCGGACGAAGGCGTGCTGTGCGTTGGTTTCGGGTGATCGAGGGAAGTGTGCAGATGGCCTGCGGTACTTCTTGTACAGCGACTGCACCAGATCCAGCGCGTCATCGCTCGAATAACCCTGCTCGACCAGCCAGCAGCCCGCCACGGTTCCGGTGCGTCCTATTCCGCCCCAGCAGTGCACGTACACGGCTCGTTCTTCGGTATGGGCATCGGCAACCGCGTCGAGTATCCGCTCCATGAGATCCCGGTCGGGCGCATGGCCGTCACGAATCGCGAAACGGGAGTACGAGACATCGATGTCACGTTGCGCGGCTTCCTCCTCGAGGAAAACCTCGTAGGAATCGAGCTCGCGTTCCTCCGTGAGATCGATGAAAGCGCGAATTCCGGCGTCGAGCAGCATCCGAATTGTCTCGACGTCAAAACCGGGGTGTGGTCCGGCGGCAAGGCTGGCGCCTGGAAGCCAGTAAGTATCGGGGCAGGGTTGTTCGTTCGAGTTCATTTACATGACAAACCGGAGAAGTTGCCCGACAGCATCTCCCTGACCGGTTGGGAGAAATTCCCCCCGGCCAGAGAATCTCCAGTTTACTGCGTCGGCTGCATTTCCACACGCCGCTCGCTGACAACGCGACCTGACGCATCGAGCTGCTTTACGACTCCGAACAGCTTGCCGGTGTCATCTCCCGCAACGCCGCGGTGCAGTGCTACCTGAACAACTGCCGGCTCGAGCTTGTGCGCCGAACCGCTCGCAAAGTCGACGATGAAGCCCGGAACCCACCCGTTTCAACCCTATCGTTGTACAGAACAATAATCGATAGTATATTTGACATACTCAAGGTGGATCGATCAATGAGCACGGTAACGGTAAGCCCCAAGTTCCAAGTAGTCATTCCGAAGGAAATCAGGGAGAAACTCGGCATCATGCCCGGCCAGAAGATCCACGCCGTCGCGTTCGAGGACAGGGTCGAGCTCATTCCTGTTCAGCCGGCGAGTGTCATGCGCGGCTTCGTGAAGGGCCTGGACACCCGGCTGGAAAGGGACGACGACCGGGTCTAGCGGCGTGCCTTCCCGGTTTAGTGTCGTAGACTCGTCAGCGTGGCTCGCGTGGTTCGCCAACGAAGCTGGCGCAGGCTCGTTCGCTGATGCGATTGAGGATACTGAAGCACTCATAGTGCCCTCCATCTGCATCGCCGAGGTGTTCAAGGTGATCGCGAGGCAACGTGGGGAGGGTGATGCGCTTCAAGCCGTTGCCTTCATGAGCCAGGGGCGCGTCGTCGATCTCGATGCCGATCTCGCGATTGCGGCCGCGGTTGCCGGCCTCGCCCACAGGCTGCCGCTGGCTGACAGTATCGTTTATGCGACAGC
>JBPPMU010000020.1:0-3265 GCA_051306215.1 Gemmatimonadaceae bacterium
GGACCCTGCATCCCGCGGATGACGATGTTGATTGGCACGGATGTGTTCGCCGCGGCGGCGTACTCGGAGCCCGCGAGCGGCGGGAATGAGCCAGGCAGTCCTTCGCCGTTCGCCTGGTGGCAGCTGACACAACGCTGGTAGAGATCCGCGCCTGATGACTGTCCCGCACGAACAGCTGAGACCGTGCGCGTCGCCGTATCGGCGGTGGCTGAGCGCTGCGGATCGTCGCCCGCGCATGCAGCAAGGAGTGCGATAAGCACCAGCGACAGCTTTCCATTACTTGCCATTTTTTGCGGCTCCGATCGGGTGAGGTATAACAATCGCCCTTTCACTGAGCATTATCCATTCCTGCGTCCGGCGGCTCGACCCGCTGCTGCCCCCTGGTGCCGGGCAGCAGCGAGGAATCGGCCGCTACTGGGTTATTTCGATTCTCACGTTCTTTACGTCCGCGACTGTGAGGCCCGGCCAGTTCACGTTGTAGCTGAATGAGCCACCGCCTGATTCCGGCAGTATTTCCCCACGCGCCGAGATGTTGATCTTGGGTGTTGGGTGAAACTGGACACTCCCGAGGATCTCGCGGAACTCCGTTGCGACTCCCTTGACCAGGCCGTCCATCGCCTCGAGCTCAACGATCGTAAGAGCACCGTTCTCGACTGCCTGCTGGAACTCAGCATCCCATGGCACGAACCAGATCGGCACCGCGTTGCCGCTGAGGTTGCTGGTTTTTGGCGGGGTGGTTCCCGTCGGCTCCACATGCAGGGAAAAACCGTCGACCGTCGGCGCGCACCCGAAAACGTCTCCGAAGTTGAAATCGTAGAACTGAAGAAGGTTGAAGGCGATGGGGACACAGTCGGGATTGCGATAAAACACTATCGCTGCCCACTCATCCGTCCGGTAGGCGAATCCACCGACGTCCGCCGGCGGTTCAGCGCGCGCGTAAAACGGGAACATCGGGGACTCGATGCGGAAGAGCCCCTGCGTCTTTTCAGCCCTCAGTTCGGGCTGACTCTCGAACATCGGATCGACCGGCTGATTCGCGTCGCAGGCGCCGATCAGGAGCGGGAGGGCCAGCAAGAGGGTGAATTGCTTCGAAATCATGACATTACCTCCGTTACGGGATTAGTTCGTGGATGGTCCTGTCAGGGTCTTGCGGAAAAACTCGCGATCGGGGGCAACTTCCATTTTTCGTGAATGGCGGCCCGGCCGGTTTTCCCGTATCCTCAGAGGGAGGAGGCGTATCTGACGGATCCCGCGCTGCCGCTTCGAGATCATGCGACAGACCTGCTGAGCACGGCCGAGTCCGGCGATGCGGCTTCGCTCGACCTGCTCGTTCCCCTCGTCTATCAGGAGCTGCGCGACATCGCCCACCGCCAGCTGGGTGGAGAGCTAAAAAACCGGAGCATCCAGACGACCGAGCTGGTGCACGAGACGTATCTCAAGCTCGTTGATGATGCGCGGGTCACACAGCGCGGCCGAGCTTACTTCTATGCAGCGGCGGCGCGAGCGATGCGGCAGGTTCTCGTCGACGCCGCGCGAAAGCGGAACTCCGGAAAAAGAGGCGGAGGCGTATCAGTCGTCACTTTTGATGACGATTCGGTCGCGGTCACTGCATATGCCGGCGAGCTGCTCGACCTCGACGCGGCCCTCTCGGAGCTTGCGCAGGTCAATCCGCGCCAGGCGCAGGTGGTCGAATGCCGGTACTTCGGGGGCCTCGGAGTCGAGGAAACAGCAGCTGCGCTCGACATCTCGCCGCGCACCGTGAAATCCGACTGGGCGCTGGCAAAGGCCTGGCTCTACGACGAGCTGCGATCGGACTGACCGGGCCTGCCCCGGCGCGGGTGTTCTGACGCAGGATGTTCAGGGAGAGTCTTCGGAAAGAGGTGGCGGTGAAAATCAGGTCGTCAGAGCAATGGCAGCTTATCGATTCCATCTTTGGCGGCGCCCTCGCGCTGCCTGAGGACGAACGATCGTCCTATCTGGATGAATCGTGCGGTGGCGACGCCCGCCTCAGAGCCGAAGTCGAGCGACTGCTCTCGGCGAGCGAAGCGGCTGGCGATTTTCTCGAGGTGCTCGACGCCGGCCAGGCGGCAAGGCTGCTAGAGGATTCCGCCGATGCGGACGGATCGATCGGGCGTTACAAGATCATCCAGAAGCTCGGCGAGGGAGGCATGGGCGTTGTCTACCTCGCTGAAGACGCTTCGCTGAAGCGGCAGGTAGCGGTGAAGCTGCTCCCGCCGTGGATCGATGCGAGCTCTGGAGCAAACCGCAGGCTTCTGGAGGAAGCGAGGGCGGCATCGGCGATCGATCATCCGAACATCGCGACAGTTCATGAGATAGGGGAGACCGACGACGGCCGCCTCTTCATCACGATGGGCTACTACGAGGGCGGCACCCTTCGCGACAGAATTGAACGGGGCAAGATGAGTGTCGACGCTGCACTTGGCGTAACTCTCCAGGCGGCGACGGGGCTTTCAGCGGCACACCGAAGGGGGATCGTCCACCGCGATATCAAGCCGGAGAACCTGCTTCTCACGAGCGAAGGACTTGTCAAAATCGCCGATTTCGGGCTGGCGAAGGTGGGCGAGTCGTCGAGCACTGCGGGCAAGGCGATCGGAACCGCCGCATACATGAGTCCGGAGCAGAGTGCGGCCGCGGAAGTCGACGCCCGCACCGACCTGTGGTCGCTCGGGGTCGTGCTTTACGAGATGCTGGCGGGCGAGCGTCCGTTCCCCGGCGAAAAGAAGAAGGCTATCCTCGATTCAATCAGATCGGATTCGCCTGATCTCGGTGGGCGAATCGAGCATGGCGTCCCGGTCGGCGTGCGAGCGATCGTGGAGCGTTGCCTCCAGAAGGAGCCGGCGGCGCGCTACCAGTCGGCGGACGAATTGATCCACGACCTCGAGGCGCTCCCGGGCAGGAACTCTCTTCGACGCCGCACGCTTGTGCTTGGCGTTGCGGCGATTGTCATCATCGCGGTCGCAGGCATCGCCGGGGGATGGCAGAGCTCACGTCCGTCCGGACCTGGCGGTGCGACACCTCAGGGCGTGTCGTCGCTTGCTGTTCTGCCTTTCGCCGACCTGAGCCCGGCGTCAGATCACGAATATCTCTCCGACGGAATCACCGAAGAGCTCATCCATGCTCTCGGGCGCATCGAAAGCCTGCGCGTTGTAGCGCGCAGCTCGGCATTCCAGTTCAAGGGGCAGGATATCGACGTCAGGGAAGCCGGAGCCAGGCTCGGCGTCGATCATGTGCTCGAGGGGAGCGT
>JBPPMU010000021.1:0-45522 GCA_051306215.1 Gemmatimonadaceae bacterium
GCGCGTGATGAGAATTCCCCGCTGTGTGCCGGCAATCAGCTCGTCGAGAGATTTCGTGCCGCCGGCCATCTTGAGCCCGCCGGGGAAACCGCCCCCACCGAAGCCTCCACCGGTGCCCGTTGGCTCGACGCCCTGCTTCTGCGCCCAGAACCGCGTGTAGGTGAGGTTCTTGAGCACGCCGTTCTCGATCCATGCCCGCCGCGCGAGAGGGAATCCCTCGTTGTCGAAGGGTGCCATCAGCAGCTCGGAATCCGCGGGATCCGAGTAAAGAGTGACTCGCTCATCAGCGATTCGCTCGCCGACCCTCGTGCCGCCTCCGCGCTTCGAGAACGGGCTTCGTCCCTCATCTGCCGACCTGCCGTTGAACGCTCCACCAAGTAGCGGAATGAGGCTCGCGACGGCCTGCGGCTCGAGAACCACGGTGTACATCCCTGGCTCGATCGCCGTAGGGTTCCTCGACGCCACAGCTTTTTGAGCGGCGCGCGCGCCGAGCGCCGCCGGATCTATCGAAGCCCAGTTCCGCGCGCCTGCCGATGCCCATCCCGACCCTGTTCCATCCGGTGTCCTGACTGTCGTCGAAAGCTCGGCGTCGGTAGAGCGGTGGTACGCGAAAAGTCCGCGGTTGTTTGCCAGCGCCCTGGCGGACGCGTTCGCCTCGAGGAAGCCGGCGACGAAAAGGTCACCCCCGGCGCCGCCTGCTGCCGCGGCGCGATCGATCACCTGCTTCGCAGCCGCGGCGCGCAGGTCACCCCCAAGATTTGCTGTCGCGTCAACGAACCCGCGCACCGGAGTGAAGGTCTGCGCGGCGAGCTCCGGCATTATCTCCGGATCCTCCGGCGACAGGCGTGCCAGACGCTCGGAAAGGTTGACTGTGCGGCGAAGCGATTCTTCCTCGAGAACATTCGTAGTCGCCGACGCACGGCGCTTGCCGATCTTGGTTGACACGGTAACGGTCGTATCAGTCGATTCGCCGGACGTTGTGATCTCACCGCCGGCGAAGCGGGTGTTGCCTTGCCACTCGTTCTGAACGCTGACCCGCGTTTCATCCGCGGTTGCCATCGCGAGAACGCGGCTCGTAAGCGAGCGTGCCTGGTCCTCGCTCATGAGATTTTCCGCGGCAGCGCTGGCGCTGAAGAGAGAGCGCGGCCTCATGCGGTTCTCCCCGTGTTGACGATGTTGACTTCCTTGAACCTGGCCGGAACGCAGCCGTGGCTAACCGAATTCGACTGGCTCGGCTCGCCTTTCCCGTCGCCGAACGATCCACCGAGCCAATAGCTCTTCGGCCCGCCGATCATGTCCATCGAATTCCAGAAGTCAGGCGTCCTGCTCTGATACGCGACGTCCTTCAGCATGCCCGTGATCTTTCCGTTCCGCACTTCATAACAGACCTGCCCGGAGAACTGGAAGTTGAACCGCTGGTGATCGATCGACCACGAGCCACGGTTCTTCACGACTATACCCTTGTCGGTTGCCGCGACGATGTCGTCGAGCGCTATATCCTTGTCGCCAGGCAGGAGCGAGATGTTCGGCATGCGCTGGAACTGCACGCTCGACCACGAGTCGGCAAACGAGCATCCGTGCGACTTCGTCACGCCTGTAAGCGGCGCGATCCATGAAGCCTGTTCGCGGGTGGTCTGATAGTCGTTGAAGATTCCGTTCTTCACGATCAGCCACTCCTCCGCGGGAACGCCCTCGTCGTCCCACATCGTGCGCGACAACGATTCCGCCTCGGTGCGGTCGCCCTTCACGTTCATGAAGTCGCGGCCGTAGCGGAACTTGTTGAGGAATTTCTCCGGCGGGGCGATGAACGATGTGCCCGCGTAGTTCGCCTCGTATCCCATCGCCCTGTCCAGCTCCGTCGGGTGCCCGATCGATTCGTGAATCGTGAGCCAGAGATTCGTCGGGTCGAGGATGAGGTCGTAGCGGCCGACCTCGACCGATTTCGCAGTGAGCTTCTCGGCAGCGAGTGAGGCCCACCTTTCCGCGTTGCCGGGCATGTCGAGCGATGCGATGTATTCCCATCCAGACCCGCGAGGCGCGAGCTCTTCACTGTAGGACTGGAAGTCTCCGTCCCCGATAGCGGTCGCGGAAAAACTCGGGCCCACGCGGATGTAGGTCTGGGTGATGAGTGTCCCGTCAGTGGTGGCGAGTGTCTTTTCCTCGCGCAGAAGCTGCAACCCTGAGTTCACGAACCTGATTCCCGGCACCTTCAGCGCTGCCTCGTTGGCAGCGAGAAGCAGCGCGACCTTTTCTTCGATCGGGACATCGACCGGGTCACGCGCGACCGGCGTACGCCAGGTTCCTTTTACCGGCGTGACCGGAGCCAGTACGACCGGCCGTTTCTGCACCGCGCGGGCGGCCTTCGCGAGGCGCACAGCTTCCTGTGCCGTTCGTCCGATGCTCTCCTTCGTCATTGAGCTTGTCGATGCGAATCCCCAGGATCCCTCGTAGAGCGCGCGAATCCCTATACCATATGACTCAGTGTCACTTACGCCGGAGATATTACGCTCCCGCGTTTGTATCGACTGCCGGCGATACCGGCCGATTCGCGCATCGGCGTACGAGGCGCCAGCTGCCTGCGCGGCATTCAACGCCTCGAGGGCAAGGTCATCGACGATCGAGTCGGATGGCGGAGGCGGCAGTGTGATTGGCTGGCCGGTTGCGGCCCGCGCGGCTGTGACGGCGGCGATTGCGGCCGAGGCTTTGACGAAGTCGCGACGATTTGGGGACATTGGTGGGGGTTGGGGACCCGAGTAGGGTACCGGCCGGGCACGCGGTGTGTCAATACACGACCCGAGGCCATAAAGCTGAATGCCTGCGCGCTGTTTGCTACTCGCTATTCGCTATTCGCCAGAAAGCCAACAGCGAACAGCGACGAGCAGCGGTTCAATGCTCCAGTCTCAGTCCCACCTGAAGCCTCATTGGCGCCACCCGCCGTCGCGGCGCACCGAATTCCGAAGTTGGATCGGTAGAGATCTGGTCGTTGACGGTCACGTTTCGCTGAACAATTGCCCCCGAAGCGAGAGCATTGAACAAATCCGCCGACACGACCGCCCTGAACTGTCTAGCCTGAAAGCGTTTCTCCAGGCGAAGGTCGAGGTTCACGTCAGCCGGATACTTTCGCGTTCCACGCTCCTCGAGCAGGATGTTCTGCCCGATGACCCCGAGGAATATCGAATCAGGGAGCAGCCGCTCAGTCTCGTCGTAGAACCTGAATCGCGGCGTGATCCGGAACGCCGGCTCGAAATACTCCCCGAGTGTCATCGAAGCGAAGGCGCCGGCCTCGATATCGAACGGTATGTTGCCCGTGATCCACGTCTTGAAGTCGAATGCAGGAATATTCGGCAGCCGGCCTTCGTAGTTGGTGCGCTCATTTGGACGCACGCCTGGTCCCGCCGTGAAGTCGACACCGCTCGTTCCGAATCCGGTGAGACCCGCGACGTTACCCCACAGACTCGTGTAGCTCGCCGAGCCGAACCAGCTGAACTTTTCCTGCTGGGTTCTCGCTGTCACCGACAGCTGGTTCATCCGCCGCTTCGCATCGGGTACAGTCGTGAGCACGATGTCGGGGTTGAACTCGAGCCGGGTGATGTCGGCGAAGGTATATCCGGGAACCGGCGGCCGCGGCAGCATGCCTGACTGCCTCGAGATAAGCTCCCGGCGCAGGTAGAAGTTTGACACCCACACAGTCGGTAGCTTGAGCGGGTTGCCGTGGTGATCGAATACAGTCGTGAAGAAGATCCTGTCGCGGACCGTCACACCGGACAGCGGACTGTAGTTCTCCGCCTGGTTGCGGTCAACGAGCCCGACGATGTCCTTGTTAACTCGATTCGTGAAAGAAAGCTCGACCTTCCATCTCGGCCCGAAACGTTTTTCAAGGGAAAAAGTCGCCTGGTCGACGAACGGCTGCCGGTAGTTCTCGACTCTCCCTGCCTCGTTGAGAATAGTTTCGACGAACGTCGGAGAGAAACCCGTGAACGTGTCAAGGTTCGCGTCTCTCTGCTCGGGAGTGAAGACAGTCGCCGGATCGGTAAGCGGGGGACCCTGGTAATAAAGACGCTCATTCTCGTAAGCGTTCCCTCCTTCTGCCCGGTCGAAGAAAAGCGCGCTCATCGCCTGGTGGTAGCGGCCGACGTGGGCCTTCACGACGAAATCACTTTTCCCGCTCACGTCCCACACAACGCCGATGCGAGGATCAAATGCCTGATCCCTCACAGCCTGAAATCTGCCGGCGTCTCCGCTGGCTGGTGTGAGCCACCCTGTCCAGCGTCCGTAGCGCACTCCGGGGGTGATGGTAAGCCCGGGGAAGGGCGTCAGGTAATCCTGAAAGTAGACAGCGAGATCTTCGACATCAGCATCTATGTGAATCGCGCCGCCCCACTCGTTTGCGGCATCGAGCCACGTATCGGCGCGCGCAGGATCGACTCGAAAGGTTTTCGGATCGACGTACGGCATCCACGTGAGGCCGCCGTTTCTCGTACGGTCCTTCTGCCACGACCCGCGCGTGAGCTCGGCGCCGAGAACGACGCGGTTCGAGCCGCCGAGGAACAGGTGCTCGTTGGACCATGACGCACTGCCGCCAAGACTCGAGGGTTTCACTCGATCATTGAACTTCGCATTCTGGAAAACCGGCCGGCGACCGGGCGTAAAGATCTCGATACCGGGCACGTTGTCGCCAGCGTAGCCGAGCCGGGCTTCGCGCGCATTGAATCCGGCGAGCCGAGCGTCGAAGGCGCTCGAGACACTCGCACGCGACCAGCCGACTTCGTAAAAAGTCGCCGGCGATCTCACCCTCAGCGAGGATGACTGATCGCTCTGGCCGTTGAGCTCGGCGTTTTCGACCTGATTGTCGGTGTGTCCAACCAGCGCGTCGATCCGGTCGAGCGGGCCAGGCCTGAACGTGAGCTTGCCGATTCCGCGCACATCCCTGAACTCCTGCTCGATTGGCCGCACGTCGTATGGGTCGCCGGTGAACAGGTCGGGCACCTGAACCCTTCGGTCGATCACCGCAGCGCCGAAAAAGTAGAACAGCCTGTCCTTTATGATCGGCCCGGCCATGTCCGCGCTCGTCTCGTGACGCAGCGACTGCTCAGCGCCTTCCTCGTTCGGGAGAATATTCGTCGCCGTCGTTGAAGGCGTTATGAGGTTGGTCCGGATTGCGGCCTTCCAGGCATTCGTGCCGGTACGGGTGATCGCGTTCACGATGCCGCCCTGAAATCCGCCGTATTCAGCGCCGGAGCCCAGGCCTCTCACCTCGAGAGCTTCTATCCAGTCGATACTGGGTGAAAGGAATGCTCCACCGGTCCCGGGGTGATTCACCGAGACGCCGTCAATCTGGTAGTTGTTCGCGGCATCCCCGGCGCCGCCCCATACGAACCCCCGCTTGCTACCCGGTACAAGGTCGACGAGAGATGATGCATCGCGGCCCATCGGGACCATTGCGACATCCGCAACCTCTATCCGCCGCGCGAGCTCGGTAGTCTCGGCGTTGATCGACGTGGGCGTTACGCGGATCTCGACCGTCGAGAGCTGCGTCGGCGACGCGGTGAGCGTGACTTGCACTTCCGATGTCTGTCCGGCCATCACGCGGAGAAAGGGCAGGCGGGCCTCGCGAAAGCCGATACGCCTTGCCACGATCCGATACAACCCGGGCTCGAGTGAGCCGATCCTGAACTCGCCCTGGCTCATCGTACTTGCCGTCTGTGGCTGCGATCCATCGCTGCGGCTTACGACCACTGTTGCTTCGCCCACTGGCGTACCGGTGTCACTTACGACGACCCCGGCGACACCCCCGGTCTGCGGTCGCTGACCCTTTGCCTCCGACGTGATAAAGAAAGAACCGGCTATCGCGAACCGCAGGGCCGATCTTACTGACAATATCTGTTGCATTCAGAGCCTCCGGAAGAGTCATGACGAGTCGCCCGCGGGCGGCTGGCTTCAAATCACAACGTATGGGTCGTTCGCCGGGGCCACAACGCCGGATATGCTGCCGCGGCTGCGAAGCGCACTGGGTTTGTAAGCAACTTGTCAGAGGGTGGCGGCAGCCCCTTCGACTCCGTAATGTCATCCGGATGCCGGCGGATGAGTCGCCGGCCACGCGCTGGCAAAACGGAGACTGTTTTATGACCTCGAGATCGATGTCGAAGGCGGCGTCACTGCTGCTTCTCTTTTCAACTGCTGCATGCGATACCGGAGCATCCGGTTCAGCTGATTCAGCGATCGCGGCAGGTTCGGGCGGCATCCAGCAGAGAATGGCGGCCTACACTTCCGTCGAGCTTACCGCCGACACGACGACGCTCACCGCCAACGAGCGCCGGATGATTCCGCTCCTTATCGAGGCGGGGAAGGCGATGGATCCCATCTACTGGGCGCAGGCGTGGGGATCCCGCGATTCGCTGCTGGCTCAGGTGAATGACCCTGCCGTGCGCACGTTCATCGACATCAACTATGGCCCTTACGACCGGCTCGACAACTATGCGGCATTCGTTCCTGAAGTCGGGAGCCGGCCGCCTGGTGCCAACCTTTATCCGCAGGACATAACGAAGGAGGAATTCGAGGCCGAGGTTGCGAAGGGACCGGCGGCGCGCGCCGACTCGTTGCGGAGTCTCTACACGCTGGTCCGCCGCGATGCTGACCGTCGCCTCTACGCCATACCATATCATGTTGCATTCAGGGCGCAGAACGAGATTGCGTCGGCAAAACTCCGCGAAGCGGCTCAACTCGCCGAGGATGCGGGCCTCAAGCGGTATCTCGAGCTGAGGGCTGAAGCGCTGCTCAACGATAATTATCAGGCCAGCGATCTCGCGTGGATGGACATGAAGAACAACACGCTCGACATCATCATCGGGCCGATCGAGACGTACGAGGACGAGCTGTTCGGATACAAGGCAGCCAACGAGTCGTATGTGCTGATAAAGGACAAGGCCTGGAGCCAGCGCCTGTCGCGTTATGCGGCGCTTCTACCCCAGCTCCAGCGCGGCATCCCGGTCGCCGCCAGATATAAGCGAGAAACTCCGGGCACCGACTCCGACCTCAACGCCTACGACGCGATCTTCTATTCGGGCCAGTCGAACGCGGGGTCGAAGACCATAGCCATAAACCTCCCGAACGACGAAGAGGTTCAACTCAAGAAGGGAACGCGCCGCCTCCAGCTCAAGAACGTGATGCAGGCGAAGTTCGACAAGATACTGATGCCTATCGCGACCGAGCTCATCGCCGATGACCAGCTCGCGCTCGTCAACTTCGACGCGTTCTTCAACAACGTGATGTTCCATGAGGTCGCGCACGGCCTCGGGATCAAGAACACAGTGAACGGGAAAGGCCCGGTGAGAACCGCGCTAAAGGAGCGGGCGAGTGCCCTCGAGGAAGGAAAGGCCGACATCCTCGGGCTCTACATGATCCAGAAGTTGAACGAGACGGGCGAGATGCGGGGCGCGGACATGCAGAGCAACTACGTCACGTTCCTCGCGAGTCTCTTCAGGTCAATCCGATTCGGGGGAGCGTCGGCGCACGGCAGGGCGAACATCGCGGCATTCAACTTTCTGATCGAGCAGGGAGCTTTCGCGCGCGATTCGTCGACAGGCAGGTATCGTGTTGACTTCGCGAAGTTTCAGTCGGGGATGAACGCGCTTGCATCGAAGATCCTGACGATGCAGGGAGACGGGGATTACGATGGGGTAGGCGTGTTCCAGGAGCAGTACGGGGTGATCTCGCCGACCTTGCAAGCCGATCTCGATGGGCTGGCGTCGAAGTCGATTCCGGTGGACCTCACGTTCGTTCAGCGCGGTGCTGACTAGTCCGCAGTCCGCAGTAGTCCGCAGTCGGTGTCCGCAGTACGTCCGCAGTCCGCAGTCAGTCTCTGCGGACTCCCATAAGGACTATCCGGGACAATGCAGCAAACGATTCTGAGGTGACATCGGCCTGACCCGTCACCGCGGGCCGCGCCCCGAACCCGGTAAACGCACAGAACACGTCGGCAAACTCACGCATCGCGAGATCCGTCACGCCATCCCCGACAGCAAGGGTCGGCCGCGCGAGTGACAACCCGGCGACGACGTCCCGCTTTCCCGAAGCCGTGGTGAGAGGTGAAGAGGCATCGAATCCGGCGTACCGACTGTCCGGTCCAATATGAATCATCACCGCATGAACATCTTCAACCGGAATGCCAAGCGAGATCGCCACGGGCAGAATCGCCTGTCGGATTCCACCGCTTACGAGCACGACCCTGATTCCATCCTCCCTCCACAATGTGATCGCCTCGCGCGCGCCGGGCGCAAGGGAATGCTCGTACGCACGGCTCAACTCCTCTATATCCCCTGCTGACGGCCGGGCAAGATCCAGCCGCGCTCCGTAGACGTCCTCGAGCGGTATTTCACCGCGCATTGCCCTTTCTGTCTGCTCGGCGACCTGGATGGCAATGGCTTCACCACGCCCGGCCGCAAGCCAGTCGATTCCCTCTATCCCGCAAAGCGTCGAATCGACATCGAGCACTACCGACGCGAACGCACGACCTTTTGCGCCGGTCAAAGAATGTTTCCAGGCGCGAGAAGACCGCGCGGGTCGAGTGAATGCTTGAGGGCACGCATCGCTGCGATCTCGCGTGGCCTCAGCTGAAGCGTCAGCCAGTCGCGTTTCAGTTTGCCCAAACCATGTTCAGCGGAAACAGTTCCGCCGATCCCGACGATCCTGCGCAACGTATCCTCGACCGCTGCGTAGATCCGGCCGAGCATCTCCTTGTTCTCCGCCAGGAAATTCTGGTGTGGGTGCCCGTTTCCCGCATGACCATAAGTGACGGGCTCGGGAGCCCCATGCGTAGCGCATGCTTCGAGCGAAAAGGCGAGTGCCTCGCCGAGACGATGGTAGGGAACGGCCCAGTCTGTCGAAACTTTTCTACCGCCGTGCGGCCTGAAGCGCTCACCGCGCTCGTTCATCCCCGCCGGGACCGCGTGACGTATGACGCGCGCATCGCGGAGCGGCTGCGCCCCCTCGAACACCCGAATGCTCTCCGTTGCGGCATCGTGTTTCTCCCCCAGCTCGAGCCAGGCATCGAGAGCGGAGTCGAGTGAAGCGTCGCCTGCATCGTCCTCGAGGTAGACCAGCGCGACCTCATCATCGCTCCACGGCCGGCCGGACGCCGCGCCCGCCATCGCGACTGCCTCCCGGTCGAAATACTCGAGACACCTCGCCTCACGGCCGGTGCGCTCATCGAGCTGTCGCCGCGCCTCGACGACGAACGCAAGTGCCGACTTCGCTGAAGTGAAGGGAATCGCCAGGCCGATCGGGCTGGCGGGCAGGGGAACCAGCGACAACTCGGCTTCGACAATGACACCGAGCGTTCCCTCACTTCCAATGAACCAGTCGATCGGGTCCTGTGCGAAGGCGTATCCGACGGTGTTCTTCTCGATCGCGGTTCTGGAGTAATACGCGGTCTCAGCATCAGCGTGCACGACTGACACGCCGCGCACGTGTCGCCGCGTTGCGCCATATCTGAGACTCCGCGCACCCGATGCGTTGCACGCGATCGCCCCGCCTATCGTCGCGTCGTTCTCGCTCGTCGGATCAGGCGCGAACTGAAGCCCCGACTCGCTCAGCACGCGATTCAGATCACCGATCGTCAGCCCCGGCTCCACACGGGCTATCCGGTTCACCGGGTCCACGTCGATGATCCGCTTCATCCCGGCCAGTGACAGGAGCGTACCGGAATCGGTTATCGAGGCAGCCGTCATGCTCGTCTGCGAGCCGGCAGGAGTTACGGGATTGCCTGTGGCGATGGCATTCCGAACCACCTCTACGACGTCCGCAGCATCGCCCGCTCGCGCGACGCTGTCAGGAAGCATCTGGATGCCCGAAGCGTCACGAGAATGTGCGAGGCGGACATCGGGATCGCTGCTCAGGACCAAGCCTGCTCTCCCCCGGGGTCGAGCGTGGAGAAGTTGACGACAGTTGCCGAGGTTATGTCGGGAAGCTGAAGGAGCTGCTGCCTCACGTCTTCGGTTATGTCGCCGTCAACCGATACAGTCGCCAGCGCCTGCCCACCCTCCGTCAGCCGCGCCTGGTGATACTCGGCGATATTCACCCGCGCGTCTCCAAGCAGCGTTCCGACACGGCCGATGACACCCGGCACGTCAGCGTTCGTCAGCACAAGAATTGTTCTCCTCGGCGTGACATCGACTATGAACCCGTTGATTCGTGTCAGTCGTGGCCCTGAGCCTGGTTGAGCGACACCCGCGACGAGCGTTTCGTGGTTCCCGCAGCGCAGTATCACCTGCGCGCTGCTGGCGTGGTCCTCTGACATCGTTGTGGTAACGCTGAGGCCAATACCACGAGCATCCGCCAGTGCCCGCGCGTTAACGAGGTTGAGCCTGACTCCGTCAATGACTGCATCGAGCGCTCCGGCCGCGGCGCTCGCGGCCAGAAGATTTCCGGCCTCGGAGAGATCGCGGCCGAGCTTGAGCGAGATCTGGTCAATCGCGCGCGCGCCGCTGTCCGCGAGCATCGCTCTCGCGATTGCCGCCATTCTTCGAACGAGCACGAGCGCCGGCCTGATTTCCTCCCAGCGCCCGTCGAGCCCGCCAACCACGTTTATCGCTCGCGACAGCTCGCCGTTGAGAAGCGCATCCCGTACCGCTGCGCAGACATCGACCGCCACGTTCCGCTGGCCTTCGGAGGTCGATGCTCCGAGATGTGGCGTGAGAAGGACGTTCGGCAGACTCCTGAGCGGGGAGTCGGCTGGAAGCGGCTCCTGCGTAAAAACATCGAGTATCGCGCCACCAAGCCGGCCTGATGCAAGCGCCTCCTGGAGAGGGCCTTCAGCGACGATTCCCCCGCGCGCCATGTTCGCAACGATCGCCCCGGCAGGGAGGAGCGCCAGCTCATTTTCGCCGATCATCGCCGTCGTCTCCGAAGTCAGCGGCGTGTGAAGGGTGATCACGTCAGATGTGCTCAGGAGATCCTGAAGGGAGGCAGCACGCGATGCCCGCAATAACTCAAACCGTTCGTCCGTGACGTAGGGGTCGTACGCCGACACATGCATTCCGAACGCGCGCGCACGGGTGGCCACCTCGGCACCGATACGACCGAGCCCGATGATTCCGAGTGTCCGCCCGCGCAGCTCGGTTCCGAGCAGGCTGCTCCGATCCCATCGCCCGCCCGCCATCGAGTTCGCCGCCCTCGGCAGGTGCCTGAGGAGCGAGATGAGCGCACCGAAAAAAAGCTCGGCAACGGCTACGGTGTTGCCTGCGGGGGCGTTGATAATCGCGATCCCGAGCGCCGTGGCTTTCGGAATGTCGATGTTGTCTGTCCCCACTCCCGCGCGACCGATTATCCGAAGACGGCCGGCGTGATCGAGAAGCGCCGAGTCTATTCGAGTTGCGCTGCGTCCTACGAATGCATCGTATTCTCCGATTATCCCCGCAAGCTGCGCCGCGGGAGTAGTTGGCAGCTCTGTCACGTCGAGCGACTTGTCTGCACGGAGAAGTGCAACCCCTTCCGGGTCTATCTCGTCGGTTACGAGAACGCGGAACGCCGTCATCACTCGGCCCCGCTTGCAGATTCGCGAAGCGCTCTCCGCAACACCTTCCCGACCTGAGTCTTCGGAAGCTCGGCGACGAACTCGTACTTCGCGGGAATCTTGTAGGACGCGAGCCGCTCACGGCACCAGGCCTTGATCTCCGGCTCAGTCGCCGTCATGCCTTCGTTAAGGACAATCCACGCCTTCGCCTTCTCTCCGCGCATCTTGTCAGGCAGTCCGGCGACTCCAACCTCATGAACCGCGGGGTGTTGCGATATCACTTCTTCAATCTCGCGTGGCCACACCTGATATCCGCTTGATTTTATCATGTCCTTCTTTCTGTCTACTATGAACAGGTATCCATCCTTGTCGAGGTATCCGAGGTCTCCGGTGTACAACATCCGCGCGCCGTCGGGTGATTCGCGGATCATCTCACGGGTTTCCTCGGGCCGGTTCCAATATCCCAACATGAGCTGAGGTGCGCTGATCACTATCTCCCCCATGTCGCCGGGGCCGAGCGGGGTCACGCCGTCTTCTGCGTCAAGAATCGTTACGCTCACGTCCGGCAGCGGTATCCCGACAGAGCCAAGCTTCCTCGTGCCAGTCACTGGATTTGCGACCACCGCCATCTGTGCTTCAGTCAGCGAATATCCTTCGACGATAACTCCCCCTGTAAGCTCCTCGAACCGCTTCTTCGTATCGCTCATGAGAGCCGCGGCCCCGGAGAAACAGATCTTGATCGACGAGAAATCGACCTTTCCGGTTTTGGCCATCGAGTGGCTCATCAACGCATTGAGCAAGGTCGGTACCGCGCAGATGAACGCCGGCCTCACATCATTTATCTCCTCGAGGACGTCCCGAATCTCACGCGGGTTCGGGGTGAGCGAGATCGGGTTGTGGTTTATCCAGGCGAGACTCTGCACTCCGGTGTTCCCGTACGTGTGAAACAAGGGCAGCGGGAGCATGATCGTGTCGGTCCACTCGTTCATCGCGGGTTTCAGCCACGCTCGAAGCTGCATCCCGGCCATCACCATTCCGCGATGAGAGCCGAGCACTCCCTTCGGCACGCCGGTCGTGCCGCCGCTCATCAGGATGACTGACGGATCGTCCGGGACTACGACGACGGAAGGCGGAGGCTTCCGGTAGCGCCGAAGCAGCGCTCCAAGCCTGAAGTCATCGCTCCTCAGCTCGATCCTCTCTCCGTCCTTCTTCTCGCGAAGAAGCGTATAGCCAACCCGTTTCGCCAACGGAAGGAAATCCTTGATGCCCGTCGCAATCACGCACTTGACCGCGGTACGGGGCTGAACCGTCTTCATTCTTTCATAGAACCGGTTCAGGACAACGACGATCTCCGCGCCTGTTGCGTTGAGCGCATCCTCGAGCTCCCGCTCGGTGTAGGTCGGATTGATCGGCGAAACGATCGCCCCGGTTTTCCAGGCACCAACTTCCGCGATGATGAACTGCGGGCAATTCGGAAGGCAGAGCGCCACGCGGTCACCTTTGCCGACGCCGAGTGAGGTCAGAGCGCCGGCGAACCTCTCGCTGAGCTTGTGAAGATCTCCGTAGGTAATTGTTGCGCCCTTGAAGAGCAGAGCGGGCCGCGCCGGCCACGCGTCGGCGGACTCGCGCAGGTAATCGAGGAGCGTTCGGTCGGGATACGGCTCGAGAGTTTCCGGAACTCCTTCGTCGTATCCCGCAAGCCAGGTCGAGGTCACCCCTTTATTCTACACGGGCAGGGGAGACCTCGTGTTCAGCTCACCTGCTGAAAATCGTCGAGGCAGGCGCCCGCGCCGCCGTCCAGGCCACGCCTGAAGTTCTCGGTTCGCTGCTCGCGCGTGCCATGACCCATTGCCGCAGCCGCTCGAAGAATTCGCCTGTCGCGTTGCTCGTTTCCGGTGAGCCGGGGAGATGGATCGGCGGCCGAAGCCATGGCGAAGAACGCCTCATCGACGTCGCCTTCCTCGAGCGAGCCGCTGCGATCGGCGTACTCGGCGAATGCTCCGGCAAGACAGTCAGCGACCGATTCGTTCTGGTAGGTGAAGCGCGAGGCATACCCGAGCTGGATCGCAACGGCATGGCCTACCTCATGGGCGATGATTCCGATTGCCGCCATGTCGCCGTCGGTGCCAAGCTCGCGCGCGGCGCGTTTCGCCTGCGCGGCAACGAATATCTCATCGAAGTAGATGGTGTTGTCAGCCGGGCAGTATCCGGCATTGTTCGGCCTCATCATGCCGCAGGCCGACGGAACTCCACCACGATGCCGAACCAGGCGCGGCGGGACGAACCGCGTTCCCACCTCGCGGAAATGCGACGTCCACATCTCACGCAGCGCGGCATGCGCCATCAGAATCTTTTCGTTCGATGCCCGCAGGTCGGCAAGCGTGATCTCGACACGCTCCACGGTTTCCAGGCCGGCCGCGTAATAAGCGTCAGTATCGCGCGCGCCGGATCCAAACCCGGCGATTCCCGCGGCCGCGATCGCTGCGATCGAAGCGGCGCGGAGAAAAAAGAGCTTCTTCATCGTGGTTTCCTCCCACATCATCTACCCCGGAGGGCGCCGTCGGGTGCCCTCGACCTGCGCGGCCAGCTTCTTCGGCGCAGTGAGCAGATATCCGTCTCGAAGGATTTCGGATATCACCTTCCATTCCGGCGACTTGTCGAGATAAACACCGATCCAGCCGGACGGGCCGACATACGGCGGTGAGAAATACCTCTCAGGATCGAGATGGAGGAAGAGGTCCTGGTTCACGTGGGTCGACTTGATCCAGACCCCCGGCCGGCCGCCGCCGTGGTGGTTCCCCGCTGCGGCATACATCGCGAAGAGCTTGTTCCGGACGCGGAACGTCGGCTCGCCCCATGCCTCGACTTCGTGCGCCTCCGGCAGGGCCAGGCAGATCTTCCTTATCCGGTCGAGCGGCTTCGACATTCAGCCCCTCACCATTTCTGCGCCGGCTTCCTCGAGAAGCTCGGCAAGTATGCGCCTGTGACAGCGCGACTCATCCTCGCAGTAGCACCCGACCGAAAAACTCGAGTCGCGTGACATTGCCGCGAGCAGTTCGATCAGCCGCCCCGCGCCCGGCTCTTTCATCTCCCGGCGATACTCCTTTGTGAAACGCTTCCATCGCGCATCTGTCATGCCGTCGACCTTCACCCACGACAGCAGCTGCGCGCTCGGCGCGAGGTCGGGGACCCACACGTCGTAGAAGTCGCGCTTCGCGAAGTCTGATTTCTTCACACCCCGCGGCGGCCGGCGAACGGTTCCGAGCCGCGTACCTTCATCCGGTTGCCGCGTCTCGCCGAGCCTCACAACTCGAATCGCCATTCCTGAATGATACAAAGTCGAGAAACGCCGGGCGAGAAACGATGCCGCCTTAGCATCTTTCCATACAGCAATTACCCGCCACTCCCGGAAGCACCCGCCCCCCGGATTGGTTGATCCGCCAAATCCGCTAAATCCGCCAATCCGTTCCCCTTGGGTTTCCCTCCGCGGATTGCCCTCAGGGTAGATGCCCATACCGTGTGGCGTTAGCTTTTCGCCGCTATGACAATGCGGGAGAAACTCGATCTCCTCGAGCGCCGGCGCGCCGAGTCGGAGCAGGGCGGGGGCGAGAAACGCGTCAAGGCGCAGCACGCCAAGGGCAAACTTTCCGCCCGCGAGCGCATTGATCTCCTCGTCGACGAAGGAAGCTTCGTCGAGCTCGACCGCTTCGTTGTTCACCGCTCCAACGATTTCGGGCTGGAGAAGGAGCGCTACTATGGAGATGGCGTAATAACGGGGTACGGAAAGATCGACGGCCGCCTCGTCTACGTGTTCTCCCAGGACTTTACGGTGTTCGGCGGCTCGCTATCCGAGTCTTTCGCCGAAAAGATCTGCAAGGTCATGGACCTCGCGATCCGGAACGGCGCTCCTGTAATCGGGCTCAACGACTCCGGAGGCGCGCGCATCCAGGAAGGTGTTGTGTCGCTCGGCGGATACGCCGAGATATTTCTCCGCAACACCCTCGCGTCAGGGGTGGTGCCGCAGATCTCCGCGATCCTTGGGCCGTGCGCGGGAGGGGCGGTGTACTCCCCAGCCATTACGGATTTCACCTACATGGTGCGCGGCAGCTCGTACATGTTCGTGACGGGTCCGAACGTGGTTAAGACCGTCACGCACGAAGACGTGACGATGGAGAAGCTCGGTGGAGCCGCGACTCACTCGGAGGTTTCAGGCGTCGCACATTTTGCCCACGATTCCGAGCCGGCGTGCATCGAGGCGATCCGCGAGCTGTTCAGGTACATCCCGTCGAACAATCTCGAGGATCCGCCGCGGAGAACCTCCAAAGATCCGCGTGACAGGCGCGACGAAGCGCTGCTCGACGTCGTGCCCGACAATCCAAACAAGCCGTACGACATGCACGATGTCATCCGGCGCGTGATCGACGACGGAACGTTCTACGAGGTGCAGCCGGGATACGCCCAGAACATCATCTGCGGGTTCGCCCACCTCGGTGGGACGAGCGTGGGGATCGTCGCGAACCAGCCGGCCGTGCTCGCCGGGGTTCTCGACATAAACGCGTCGGTGAAGGCAGCGAGGTTCATAAGGTTCTGCGACGCGTTCAACATTCCCGTCGTGACATTCGAAGACGTGCCCGGCTTTCTGCCCGGAGTGGCGCAGGAGCATGGCGGCATCATCAAACATGGCGCGAAGCTGCTCTTTGCATACTGCGAGGCGACGGTGCCCAAGCTCACGGTAATAACCCGTAAGGCATACGGCGGCGCGTATGACGTGATGAGCTCGAAACACATAAGGGGCGACTACAACGTCGCGTGGCCGACGGCCGAGATTGCAGTGATGGGGCCGAAGGGCGCGGTTGAGATCCTGTTCAGGAAGGAAATTGCGGAGAGCGCTGATGCAGCGGTGGCAACTGACAAGAAGATCGAGGAGTACCGCGAGAAGTTTGCGCACCCGTACATCGCTGCAGGACGCGGTTATCTCGACGACATCATAGACCCGCGCGATACACGCCTTCGCCTCATCGACGCGCTCGAGACACTGAAGGGGAAACGCGACCGGAATCCGCCGAAGAAACACGGCAACATCCCACTGTAGGCGGCGCGTTTGTTCTCGAAGGTTCTCATCGCCAATCGCGGCGAGATCGCGCTCCGGATAATCCGGGCCTGCCGCGAGCTAGGCATTGCCAGCGTCGCGGTCTACAGCGATGCTGATTCACGTGCACCCCACGTAAGGGAAGCCGATGAAGCCGTGAACATCGGCCCGGCACCGTCGGCGCAGAGTTATCTGCTCGGCGATGTGATAATCGATGCGGCGAGACGTTTCGGAGCGGACGCCATCCACCCCGGTTACGGATTTCTCTCGGAGAGAGAGTGGTTCGCACGGGCGGTTCGCGAAGCCGGACTAGTGTGGGTCGGGCCACCGGCAGAGGCAATCGCCGCGATGGGCAACAAGACGGCGGCCCGCACGCTCGCCGTGAAGCATGGAGTTCCGGTGGTTCCCGGAACCACTGAAGCGTTGCGCGACGCGGCTGCGGCGAGGGCTGTCGCGGATGAATTCGGGTATCCCGTCCTGCTGAAGGCGGCCGCTGGCGGCGGCGGGAAGGGAATGAGGGTCGTGCGCGAGGAGTCCGAGCTCGCGTCTGCGCTCGACGCAGCGCGCAGGGAGGCGATGGGCGCCTTTGGCGACGACGCCATTTACGTCGAGAAGTTCATCGAGGGCCCGCGGCACGTCGAGATACAGATACTCGCCGACTCTCACGGAACAGTTCTGTCGCTCGGCGAGCGGGAGTGCTCGGTGCAGCGCAGACATCAGAAGATGCTGGAGGAGGCGCCGAGCATTGCCGTTTCCTCCGAGCTTCGTGCGGCGATGGGGGAGACTGCCGTGCGTGCGGCCCGTGCCGCCGGATATGTGAACGCCGGCACATGCGAGTTCCTGCTCGACCGCGACGGGCAGTACTACTTCCTGGAGATGAACACGCGCCTCCAGGTCGAGCATCCGGTGACCGAGCTCGTCACCGGAATCGATCTTGTGCAGTGGCAGCTGAGGATCGCAGCGGGGGAGCGCCTTCCGTTCAGGCAGGAAGAGATTGTTCCGCGGGGCTGGGCAATCGAATGCAGGATTACGAGCGAGGACACCGTCAACGGATTTCTTCCCTCGACCGGGCGGATCGACTACCTGAACCTGCCGGGCGGACCGGGCGTGAGGTGGGATGGCGGTGTGGAGACCGGGAGCGAGGTCGGGCTTCACTACGATCCGATGCTTGCCAAGCTGATAGTCTGGGCGCCGGACAGGCCGCTGGCGATCGAGCGGATGCGGCGAGCACTTGAGGAGCTCACGATAGAGGGAGTCGAGACGTCCCGCGACTTTCATATGAGGTTGATGGAGGACGAGGAGTTCCGGAGCGGCGAAATCGAGATCCAGTGGCTCGAGCGCCGCCTTCCTTCCTTGGTGTCGATGAAGCCTCCGGAGGCAACCACGCGGGTGGCGGCGATCGCCGCTGCGTTGTTCGCCGACCGCGACAGGCATCGGGGGGCTCCAGCCGGGTCGCGGACAGAGACGGCCGGCGATGGAGCGGGTGGTGCCTGGCAACGCGCTGCCCGCATCGAGGGGCATCGCTGATGTCGCAGGTAGTCTCCCTCGAGATCGAGTCGATCGCGGCAGGTGGCGACGGTGTCGCGCGCGATACAGGCCTCGTGGTTTTCGTGCCTCGGACCGCTCCAGGCGAGCTTGTTACGGCGAGAATCAGCGGCAAGGGCAGTTTCGCGAGAGGCTCGCTGAGGAAGATTACCCGCCCCTCCGACGAGCGTATAGATGCGCCGTGTCCCCATTACACGCGTGACAGGTGCGGCGGCTGTCAGATCCAGCACATGACGTACACGTCGCAACTCAGAGCAAAGCAGCGGATCGTGAGGGACGCGATGGAGCGGATAGGGAAGCGCCGGGTCAGCGTGGCTGAGGTTGTGGGGAGCCCGCTTGAGTGGCGCTACCGCCAGAAGCTGACCCTCGCCCTCCGGAAGTTGTCGAGCGGCAGGTGGATCGCCGGTCTCCATCAGTACGACAACCCGGCCCGCGTTTTTGCGCTCTCCGACTGTCCGATAACCGACAGCCAGGTGGTTGCCACGTGGAAGGAGATTCTCGCGGCGAGCGAAGATTTCCCGCCGGTGCTGGCTCTTCGCGGGAGCGTCAGGATGACTGGCGATGGCCCGGTTTTCATCATGATCGGGGCTATGCGGTGGAGCAGGGCAGCCGACTTGTTCGAGGCGTTGCCGTCGCTTGTGGCGATGTGGTGGGAGAATGATGAGGGTGCCCGCCGACTGATCGGCGACAGGCGGCCGCCGCGGTCGCTTCAGCCGCCTGCAGCGTCGTTCGCGCAGGTCAACAAAGAGGTTGCGGCGAAGCTCCGAAATCATTTGATGTCAATAGTATCGGTGTATTCACCTCAAGTTGTGGTTGATGCCTATTCCGGCGCCGGCGAGACCGCAGTCGCCTTCGCCCGGATGGGCGCGCGAGTCACTGCGATCGAGCTCGACAGCGACGCCGCAAGGTGGTGCGCGCTCCACCTGCCCGAGGGGTCGGTGTCGCTCCGGGCCCGGGTGGAGGAGGCACTGCCGAACGCGCTTCCCGCCGACGCCGTCGTGCTCAATCCCCCCCGCGCGGGTGTCGATTCCCGGGTTACCGAGATCCTCCAGAATGCTGTGGTCAAGCCGCGTGTAATCGCGTACGTGAGCTGCAATCCGGCCACGCTCGCCCGGGACGTTGGAAGGCTGCCCGGATACCGTATCGAGTCAATCGTGCCCTTCGACATGTTTCCCCAGACCGCTCATGTCGAGACAGTCTGCGAGCTGGTTCCGGACGCCGCATGAAATACCTGGTTGACCTGAATGGAGAGCGGCGCGAGGTGGAGGTCGACGGCGACAGTGCCGGCCTCGATGGCGCGGCCGCGGCCGTTCGCCTGGAGGACGTGCCTGGAACTCCGGTCCGCCTTGTGACGATTGGAAACCAGGTGCACCGGGTGGTGGTGCGGCGGGGTCCGATACGGGGCGCCTACACACTCTGGGTCGACGGCTGGCGCTTCGAGGGCGAGGCGCTCGACGAGCGGACGCGGGCGATCCGCGACATTACTGCCGCTACGGCCGGGCCGTCGGGCCCTGCTCCGGTGGTTGCTCCCATGCCTGGGTTGATAGTGCGGGTCAGCGTGGCGGTGGGAGACGAAGTGCAGGCTGGGCAGGCGGTCGTCGCGATCGAGGCGATGAAGATGGAGAACGAGCTTCGGGCTTCCGCGGCGGGCCGGGTGACAGCCGTTGCGGTGCAGCCGGGGACTCCCGTCGAGAAGGGGATGATCCTGATCGAGCTCGGGGAGATTTCGGGTGGTGAGGGAGAACCAAAGACTTAAGGGGGGAGAGACCAGTGTCTCTCCCCCTTTGCCGTTTGCAGTTTCCGTAAGCGAATTACGCGACGGGAATATTCAAAACATGGAACTCGGAACCGGAGACTCGCGACTCGCCTGGACTTCCCGCCCCGTCCGTTGACTTAAAGCGCTGGCATCCGTAAGTTTAGAGGCTGTCCCAAATCGCCTACAATCAGCAGTTGCCGGCACCCTCGATAGACATCGTGCGGGGCGTGCGGGCTTTATGCACGACTGACTTTTCCCTATGAAGACCTACAGCGCAACACCCGCGGACATCAAGCACGACTGGTACATCGTCGACGCCGAAGGAATGGTGCTCGGACGCCTTGCCGCCGAAGTCGCCAAGATCATCCGTGGCAAGCACAAGCCGATGTACACCCCGCATATGGACACGGGTGACAACGTCATCGTCATCAACGCCTCCAAGGTGAAGGTCACCGGCAAAAAGGGAGAGCAGAAGCGGTACTTCCACCATACCGGCTACATGGGGCACGAGCGCTTCACGCCCTTCGCCTCGATGCTCGAGAAACACCCCGAGCGCGTAATCGAGAAGGCGGTATACGGTATGCTGCCAAAGACAGCTCTCGGCAGGCAGTCGCTGCGCCGGAAGCTCCGCGTCTTCGCAAACGACAGGCACTCCCACGCTGCCCAGCAGCCGAAAGTGCTCGACCTCAACAAGAAGAGTGAGACGAAGTAATGGCTGAAAGTCCCACCACGCACACCATCGGTCGCCGCAAGGAAGCCCGCTGCCGCCTTTACCTCAAGCCCGGTTCGGGCAAGTGGCAGGTAAACGGCCGCACGCTCGGCGATTATTTCCCGCGCTCGGCGCACGTTGCGGCGATCCAGCAGCCCTTCACGGCGACTGACACGCTCGGCCGCTTCGACATCATGGCCCGCGTGGAAGGTGGCGGACTCACCGGACAGGCAGGAGCACTTCGCCTCGCCGTTGCACGTGCACTCGTCAAGCTCGATGAGACTCACCGCCGCAAGCTCCGCGACCTTGGACTGCTCACGCGCGATGCCCGCGCAGTTGAGCGCAAGAAGCCAGGCCGTCCGAAGGCTCGCAAGAAGTTCCAGTTCTCCAAGCGTTAAAGGACCCCTTACTGAATGTCTGAGCCAAACCTCGATCAGCTGCTTGCCGCCGGAGTCCACTTCGGCCACCAGACCCGTCGCTGGAACCCGAAGATGCGCCGTTTCATCTTCGCGGAGCGCAACGGGATCCACATCATCGACCTCCAGAAGACCCTGCGTCAGCTGGAAGTTGCAAAGGCACTCGCCCGGAACGTAATCCTTCGCGGCGAGAACGTGCTGTTCGTCTGCACAAAGAGACAGCTCGTCAACATCGTGAAGGATGAGGCAGACCGCGCCGGCGCGATGCACATCACCGAGCGCTGGCTTGGCGGACTGCTCACGAACTTCCAGACCGTCAAGAAGCAGGTGAGGAAGCTCAAGGAACTCGAGGCAGGCAGCGAGGCGGGTGGAGACTTCGAGAACTACACGAAGAAAGAGCAGCTCATGATGAGCCGCCAGCGCGACAAGCTTTCAAAGAACCTCAGCGGCATCAAGAACCTCGGCCGCCTTCCCGGACTGATGTTTGTCATCGACTCGAAGAAGGAGCGCATCGCGGTAGCCGAGGCAAACAAGCTCGGAATCCCGATCATCGCGCTCGTTGATACGAACGCCGATCCGGACCTTATCACTGTTCCCATCGCCGGCAACGACGATGCCATCAAGTCCGTCGAGCTGGTGACCCGGGCGATCGCTGAGGCGATCCTCGAGGCCCGTCGCGAAGCGCCGATTCGCACCGAGGAAGAAGAGACCGAGTCTTACACCTACAGCTCTGACCGCGGCGCCGAGCCGGAAGGCGAAGGCGATCGCAAGAAGAAGCGGCGCCCGCGCCGCCGGCGGGCAAAGCCCGAAGCCATCGCTGCCCGGCTCAAGGGCGGAGACGAACGAGGCGGCGAAGAGCGAGGCGCAGAGATGGAAGGAGGCGCAGAAGAACCGGGCGCCGACTCAGAGGCCTCAGGCGAGCCGGAAGTACACGCCGAGAATTCGGAAGGTTAACTTCCTGCTGCCCGCGGGCAGAACGCCGCCGGCCTCAGGTCGGCGGCCTTTTTGTTAAGAAGAGGCGCAGAGGTAAAGCGGAGGCGCGGAAACAGCCAATGCAAACAGCAAATGCGAAGAGCGAACAGCAAACAGCAAACAGCTAACCAGGAAGTCATAGAAGATGTTCACAGCGAAAGACGTGATGGCCCTCCGGCAGCGGACCGGCGCCGGAATGATGGAAGCAAAGAAGGCGCTCGAAGAGGCGAAGGGCGATATGGACAAGGCCGCCGAGGCGCTTAGAGTCAAGGGCATGGCTAAGGCCGACAAGCGCTCCGGCAAGCAGACTTCAGAAGGCGCGATAACCAGCTACATACATCACAATGGAAAGGTCGGCGTGCTCGTCGAAGTGAACTGCGAGACAGATTTCGTCGCGCGCACCGACGACTTCAAGTCGCTCGCCAAGGAGATCGCCCTGCACATCGCCAGCGCTGCGCCAATCGCGGTCGACAAGGACGGCGTGCCGGCGGAGGCAGTTGCCAGCGAGCGGCGGATCGCCGAGGAGCAGGCGAAGGCCAGCGGAAAGCCGGAGAACATCGTCCAGCGCATGGTCGAAGGAAAAGTCGAGGCCTACTACAAGGACAACTGCCTCCTCTACCAGAAATGGATTCGCGACACGAACAAGAGCATCGGGGACCTCATCAAGGAAGCTTCTTCCAGACTTGGCGAGAACATCCAGGTGCGCAGGTTCGTCCGCTACCAGATGGGCGAGGAATAGAAGAGTTGGCCGCGCCGGCGTATTCGAGAGTTCTTCTCAAGATTTCCGGCGAGGCGCTCGCCGGGGGGAAGGGTGTCGGTTTCGACTTCGACACCCTCAACCGGATCGCCGGTGAGATAAAACAGGTCGTCGCGCTTGGCGGACAGATCGGAATGGTCATCGGCGGCGGCAACATCGTGCGCGGCGCGCAGTTCGCGCAGCACGGCATGGACCGCGTCGGCGGCGACTACATGGGAATGCTAGGCACCGTGATAAACGCCCTCGCCGTCCAGGACGTTCTCGAGCGCCATGGCGTCGAGACACGGGTGATGACGGCGATAAACATGGAGCAGATCGCCGAGCCCTTCATCCGCCGCCGCGCACTGCGGCATTTCGAGAAGGGAAGGGTCGTCATCTTCGCGGCCGGCACAGGCAATCCTTATTTTTCGACGGATACTGCCGCCGCTCTCCGGGCGATCCAGACAAAATCGCAGGTGATAATCAAGGCGACGAGTGTCGATGGCGTGTATTCTGCCGATCCGAAGAAAGATCCGACGGCTACCCTGTACGGCGAGATCAGCTACCGCGACGTGATGCTGAAGGAGCTTGGCGTAATGGACCAGACAGCCATAGCGCTATGCAGGGAGAACAAGCTTCCTGTAATAGTTCTGAACATCAACACACCTGGAGCCATTGCCCGAGCCGTAAGCGGCGAGCGCATTGGGACTATCGTCAAATGAGCATTCCGCAGATCATGAAGGACGCCCGCGCCGCCATGGACAAGTCACTGGAGAGCTCGAGGCGCGAGCTCACTTCGATACGCACCGGCAAGGCGACGACGAGCCTTCTCGACACGGTGCGGGTCGAGGCATACGGGCAGACGATGCCACTCAACCAGGTTGCAAGTGTCTCGGTTCCCGAGCCGCGCCTTCTCATGGTCACGCCGTGGGACAAGGGTCAGACACAGGCGATCGAGAAGGCGATTCGTGATTCGGATCTGGGACTCAACCCTCAGACCCAGAGCGGCGTGATTCGCGTCCCGCTCCCGATGCTGAACGAGGAGCGCCGCAAGGAGCTGGTGAAAGTCGTCCACAAGCTCGCCGAAGAAGCCCGCATCGGCATCCGTCACTCGCGCACGGAAGCCCGCGACAAGCTGAAGAAGCTCGAGCACACGAGCGAGGACGACGTCAAGCACGCCGAGAAGGACCTGCAGAAGCTCCATGACGACTTCATCTCGAAAATCGACGACCTTCTGAAGGGAAAAGAAGCAGAAATAATGGAAGTCTGAGCTCGTGTCGGAGCTCACAAGGCGGCTGCTCCTCTCGCTCATCGGCATACCGGTCACTCTCGGACTCATCTACGCCGGCGGTTGGATATTCGTCGCGGCGCTCGGGGGCGTCGCCGCGATCATCTCCTGGGAGCTGTTCCGGATGGCCCGCCACGCAGGCCACGAGCCGATGGACACGGCAGGCATCTTCATCGCAGCGTGCATTCCACTCGCCGTCCACGCCGGATATCTCGGCGTCTTCCGCGTGTCGCTCACGATCGCGATGCTCGTGTTCATGGCTCTTCTCGCGAGCGTCGTCTGGGTCCGCGGCCCCGCGCGGAAGCCGCTGGTTGCCTTCGCCCTCACCGTGGTGGGGATCGTCTATCCGGCGCTCGTGACATACATGTATCCGCTCCGGTATCACAACTACGCGGTCGGCGCCGTCGCGGGAACCGTTCTCGTGATGATGCCGATCACCGTCACCTGGGCGACAGATACAGGTGCATATGCATTCGGCCGGATGTTCGGGAAGCACAAGCTCATTCCCTCAGTGAGTCCCGCAAAGACAATCGAAGGCGCACTCGGCGGGCTTGTCGCGGCCGTGCTGTTCACCTGGATTTACGTGACGTTCATCCTCGAGCCGCTGGCGCAGCTGTCGGTGCTCACTACCGGGATTCTCATCTTCGGGATCGCCATCGCGGTGGTGGGCCAGACGGGCGATCTCGTCGAGTCGCTCCTCAAGCGCGACGCCGGGGTGAAGGATTCCTCGCAGCTGCTTCCCGGTCACGGTGGATTCCTGGACAGGTTCGACAGCCTGCTGTTCGCCCTTCCCGTAGCGTACCTCCTTCTCGGGAACCTGCTCGTTCCCGCCCCGGGATGACACCACGTGGCGTTGCGATCCTCGGGTCGACAGGATCGGTAGGGACGACTGCCCTGCGCGTTGTCGCGAGGCACCGTGAGAAATTCGAAGTGACGGCGCTCACGGCACACAGCAACGGACGGCTTCTCGGGGAGCAGCAGGACTCGTTCGCCCCGGCCTACGTTGGCCTGGTGAACGGGAACGGATCGCGAAGGGAAGGCTGGCACAGCGGGGCCGAATGCCTCGTCGAGGCAGCAACCCGTGCCGACACTGACATTGTCATAAACGCGGTTGTCGGAGCCGCCGGAGTCGATGCGACACTTGCCGCCCTTCATGCGGGGAAACGTGTCGCCCTCGCGAACAAGGAAACGCTTGTTGTCGCGGGTACGCTCGCCGGCGAGGCATGCCGGACTGGCGGCGGGGAGATCATCCCCGTCGACAGCGAGCACAGCGCGATTCTCCAGTGCATTGCCAGCAGGCCGCACTCCGAGGTCAGGCGCATCATCCTCACCGCGTCAGGCGGTCCTTTCCGCGGCTGGAGCGACGACCAGCTCGGAAGCGCGACACTCGAGGAGGCGCTGAAGCATCCGACATGGACCATGGGCAGGAAGATCACGATCGACAGCGCGACCCTCGCCAACAAGGCACTCGAGGTCATCGAGGCGCATTTCCTTTTCGGATTGCCGTACGACCGTATCGACGTCGTCGTCCACCCGCAGAGCATAGTCCATTCGTTTGTCGAGTTCGTCGACGGAAGCGTTGTCGCCCAGATGAGCGTGCCCAGCATGGAGCTGCCGGTCCTTTACGCGCTGACCCACCCAGAACGTGTCGCTGACGACGGTGTATCACCGTTCGACCCTGTCGGACTTTCACCCTTCACGTTCGAGCCGGTGGATCATGCTCGCTTCCCGGCACTTCAGCTCGGGATCGAGGCGGGTAGAAAAGGCGGGGCCGCGCCAGCCGTTTTCAACGCGGCGAACGAGCAGGCCGTAGCGCTGTTCCTCGAGGGAACGATAATGTTCAGTGACATAACACGCGCCATCGAGAGTTCCCTCCGGGAGCTAAGCGCGTTACCCGGTGGCACGAGGGACGACCTGTTCGCGGCTGACAGCCGGGCGAGGCAGCACGTGAGGGAGCTTTTCTGATGCTTGCAATTGCGGCACCGATCCTGGTTTTCGGCATTGTCGTTTTCGTGCACGAGCTTGGCCATTTTCTCGCGGCAAAGGCGGCGGGCGTCTATACGCCGAGGTTTTCGATTGGATTCGGGAAGGCGCTGTGGAAGAAGCGATGGGGCGAGACCGAATACGTCCTGGCGATGCTGCCGCTGGGCGGCTATGTGCGGATGGCGTCGAAGGACGACGAGGCCACGGCGTTCGTAGAGGGGGGATCGGAGAATGCCGCGAAGGGTCTGACGGAAGACGGCGCGCCGATGGACCCCGATGCGATGATCCCGTTCGGGCCGAAGCCGATCCCGGCTGACAGGTGGTTCGAGTCGAAACCGCTCGCGGCGCGCCTCGGGATTCTGTTGTCAGGTGTCGCTATGAACGTCGTGCTGTCGCTCGTCGTGATGACGGGGATGTTCGCGCATTACGGCAGTCCCTATTTGTCGACGAGGGCCGATTCGCTCGTTGCCGACAGACCTGGAGCGATTGCGGGAATGATGAGCGGCGACAGCATCGTGTCGATCGATGGCGTGCCTGTGGACTGGGAGGGGCTCGTCACGAAGGTGAGCGCATCGCCTGGAGTTCCGTTGCGCTTCGGTGTGATCCGCGATGGGCAGGCACGCGAGATACGGGTCACGCCGGCGCCCGATTCGGTGACGAATCCGTCGACCGGAAACGTCGAGAGGGTTGGCAGGATCGGAATCGTTCCGGCGCAGCTGTCCCGCCCGGTCGGTCCCGTGGAGGCCGTGACATCGGGGTGGACCGCGACATGGCGCATGGCCGGGATGGTCATCGACGCTCTCGAGGGCCTCGCCACGCGCCGGATTGCCGCCTCCGAGCTCGGCGGCCCGATAATGATCGCACAGGCGTCGGTTCAGGCGGCACGTGGGGGAGCGGAGCAGCTCTTTTTCCTGGTGGCGCTGATAAGCGTAAACCTGGCGGTGTTCAATCTTCTGCCGATTCCGATTCTCGATGGGGGGCAGATCGTCATCGCGCTGCTGGAGGGGGCGAAGGGGAAGGCGTTCAGCATCAAGACCCGGGAGTACATCCTGCGGACCGGGCTTGCTGCCGTCCTGCTCCTGTTCGTGCTCGTTACCTACAACGATCTCCGACGACTGCTGCAGAGCGTGATCGACAAACTTTAGGTGCTCTAACCGCAGGCAGTAGAGCCCTAAGACAATTGTCCCTCTGCTTCCCGAAAGCTAACTTTCATAGGTTATGCCTTTTCCGGGACTGGATGACAGAGTCGCCGCTGTCCGCGAGCGAATCGACGCGTCCGCCAGCAGGGGAGGGTTTGGTCAGAAGGTCACGATCGTGGCCGTCACGAAGACTCACGGACCCGATGCCGTGGCGGCAGCGTTTGCCGCGGGAATTGGTGACGTTGGCGAGAACAGGGTCCAGGAAGCGCTGCGCAAGATTCCGGAAGTCGACGTGCCAGTGAGATGGCACCTCATCGGGCACCTGCAGCGCAACAAGGTTCGCGCTCTCGAAAATTTCGACCTCTTTCACGCGCTCGACAGCGCTCGACTGGCCGATTCGATCGACAGGTTCGGCCGGGAGCGCGAACGACCGGTCGACGTCCTTGTTCAGGTGAATCCGGTGCGTGAGGAAACGAAAGGTGGTTATGACAGCGAGGAAATACCGGCTGAAGCAGCGAGATTAAAGGACCTGGCCGGATTGCGGGTGATAGGGGCGATGACGATCGCCCGGCTCGATGCGGACGAGGCAGAGCTCAGGGAAACCTTCACGGCAGTCAGGCATACGCGGCAGCTCCTGGAAGACGCCGGGCACCCCGCAACCGAGCTTTCGATGGGAATGTCCGGCGATTTCGAGATAGCCGTAGAAGAGGGCGCCACGATGGTGCGCCTCGGATCAATACTGTTTGGAGCGCGAGAGCCATGATCGACGAAAGCTTTCACATCACATCACTCGACGTGCGCCGGTTCGACTTCGGCCGCTCGCTTCGCGGCTATGATCCCGTGAAAGTCGAACTGTTTCGCGACCAGGTTGCGGAGGAGATGGAGCGCCTCAACAGGATAAACCAGGATCTCGACTCGAAAGCCAGAAGCTTTCACGAACAGCTTCGCGCGTTCCGCGAGCGCGACAAGGCGCTCAACGAAGCACTGGTGACAGCCCAGCAGCTCCGCGCCGAAGTGCGTGACCAGGCGGAGCGCGAGGCGCAGCTCCTGTTGAAGGAGGCAAGGGCCGAGGGTGACAGTATCGTCGAGACAGCGCGCTCGGAAGTCCGCCGGCTGGAGCAGGAGCTCGACTCCCTCGACCGCTCGCGCCGCACGTATTTGTCCCAGATGCGCGCTCTGCTCGCGAGGCAGCTGTCAGAGGTAGAAGCCTCAGAGGGCGGGCGGGCGGCGGTGTCCCAACCGGTCGATGACCCGTCCCGGTGACAGATCCGCCACCTGCCGAGCGCTACCGGCTCCTTTCAACAGATATTCCTCCCGACCAGATCGAGCGGGAGGTGCTCGAGCGCTGGTCAGCGGAGAACCTGTTTGCACGATCACAGGAAGCCGCGGCTGACCGTCCCCGGTTTGTTTTTTTCGAAGGACCGCCGACGGCCAACGGTCGGCCGGGAATTCATCACGTATTCTCGCGCACGATAAAGGACCTTTTCTGCCGGCACCGCGCGATGCGAGGATTTCTCGTGTCGAGGAAGGCGGGCTGGGACACCCACGGCCTCCCCGTTGAAATCGAAGTCGAGAAGCAGCTCGGCATAAGTGGCAAGCAGCAGATCGAGGAGATTGGCGTCGAGGAGTTCAACCGCCGCTGCCGCGAGAGCGTGTGGAAGTACAGGGCCGACTGGGAAAAGATGAGCGAGCGGATAGGGTTCTGGCTCGACTACAGCGATCCGTACGTCACCTACAGCAACGACTATGTCGAGAGCGTCTGGTGGGCGCTCAAGACACTTTACGACAAGGACCTGCTCTACCGCGGTCACAAGATCCTCCCGTACTGCGCCCGATGCGGAACTGCTCTCTCGAGCCACGAGGTGGCTCAGGGATATCGCGACGTAAAGGATCCGAGTGTGTACGTGGCTCTCGATCTCGAGAAACGCGGCGACGGCAAGCGCCGCCGGATTCTCGTCTGGACGACGACGCCATGGACGCTCGTGTCGAACGTAGCGCTCGCTGTTCATCCCGAGCTCACATACGTCGAGCTCACGAAACGGAGCGGCGACGGATCAGAGTCGATAATCCTTGCAGCATCGCGCGCAGCCGGCGTGCTCGGCGACGACTACGCGGACCGATGGGAAGAAGTCGCGACAGTGGAAGGCGCGCAGCTGGTGGGGCTCCGGTACACGCGACCGCTCGACTGGGCTCAATTCGTCGACGGCAAGCACGAAATAATTGTTGGTGAGAGCTTCGTCTCGGCTGAAGACGGAACGGGCGTTGTCCACATGGCGCCTGCATTCGGCGCCGACGACTACGCTGCGGGGAAGCGCAATGAGCTCTCTTTCCTCCAGCCGGTCGACCAGCGCGGGGAATTCCCCTCGGGCATGCCGGTAGTCGGAGGACTGTTTGTCAAACGCGCCGACGAAAAAATCATCGAGGAGCTTGGCCGCCGCGGCGTTCTGTGGAAGTCGTCGGTGATCGAGCACTCGTATCCCCACTGCTGGCGTTGCGACACGCCGCTTCTCTACTACGCACGCACATCGTGGTTCGTGCGGACGAGCGGATACAAGGATGCGATGCTCACACGGAATGCGCGTGTAGACTGGCATCCGCCCGAGATCGGCGAAGGGAGGTTCGGCGAATGGTTGACGAACAACATCGACTGGGCGATCTCGCGCGACAGATACTGGGGCACGCCGCTGCCCCTCTGGATATGTGACAGGGATGGAACACACGTCGAGGCGGTTGGCTCATACTCCGAGCTCGCCTCCCGTTCAGGTGCGGACATCGGCGAAGGGTTCGACCCCCACAAGCCGTTCATCGATGCGCACACATGGAGCTGCAACGCGTGCGGCGGGACGATGCGCCGCGTGCCTGAAGTCATCGACACGTGGTTCGATTCGGGTTCGATGCCCTTTGCTCAATGGCATTACCCGTTCGAGAACGCCGACAAGCTGGCGAAGAACTACCCGGCTGATTTCATCGCCGAGGGAGTCGACCAGACGCGCGGGTGGTTCTATTCGCTGCTGGCGATCGCCACCGGGCTGGGTGACGCGCTCCCCCGCAATACGCTGACGCACAAGGCGCCGACGGGAGAATCGGTAACGACTGCGCCGTATGGAGCAGTGGTCGTAAACGACCAGGTTCTCGACGCCGAAGGCGCGAAGATGTCGAAGAGCCGCGGCAACGTCGTCGATCCGTGGACGGTTCTCGAGAAACACGGCGCGGATGCGGTTCGCCTCTTCTTCGTTGCATCGAGTCAGGTCTGGGTTCCGCGCCGGTTCGATGAGGCAGCGATCAGGGACACGGCCGGCCGCTTCCTCCTGACGCTGAAGAACGTCTACAGCGGGATCTTCGCCCTTTACGCAAACTTCGGCTGGGAGCCCACGGATACCGACCCCCCACTGTCGTCCCGGCCTCCGATCGACCGCTGGATCCTTTCGCGGCTGGCGACAGTTGAAAGGGACGCTGACTCCGCGCTCGAGAAGTACGACCCGACGACGGCCGCACGGCTCATCATGGCGTTTTTCGTCGACGACGTATCGAACTGGTATGTGCGGTTGAATCGCCATCGCTTCTATGATGTCGACGCACCGGACAATAGAGCTGCATTCGCGACACTTCGCGAAGTCCTTGTCGTCACGTGCAGGCTGCTCGCGCCGTTCGCGCCTTTTATCAGCGACTGGATTCACCGCGAGCTAACCGGCGAATCGGTCCACCTCGCTTCATATGTACGGCCGGACCCCGGCGAACGGGATTCGTCACTCGAGCAGGCAATGGACGACATCCGCACCCTCGCCACGCTGGGTCGCGCGGCGCGGGAGGAGGCGGGCGTTAAGGTCCGCCAGCCCCTTGGAAAGATGGCCTGCGTGGTACCCGGTAAGCGGGCATTCCGCAAGGGTTCGGACACGGATGAGCTGGTTCCGCTCCTGGCAGGTGAATTGAACGTGAAACACGTTAGTTTCCTTTCTTCCGCGGACGACCTTGTAACGCTCGAAGCGAAGGCGAATTTCAGGTCCCTCGGGAAGAAGTTCGGTAAGGAGACACCGCTGGCAGCGAAGGCGGTGTCGGCTTTGAGCAGCGAAGCATTGATGGCGTTCGAGAGGGGTGAGCCGCTGGCGGTTTCGGTGGGCAACGAATCCCGCTCCCTCGACCCGGAGGATCTCACGATCATCCGGCGCGCATCTGGTGAACTGATCGTTAAGGAGTCTGCGGGGTATTTCGCGGCAATAGATCCGCTCGTGACGCCGGAGCTCCGGATGGAAGGCCTGGCCCGCGAGGTTGTGAGCCGCATTCAGCGAATGCGGAAGGACGCCGGCTTTGCGGTGAGCGACAGGATAGTCGTCGCCGTGGCCGGCTGGGATGAGCTGGAGGAAGCGGTGCGCGCCCACAGCGCGCGCATCGCAGAGGAAGTGCTGGCCCGCGAAATCACAGTGGGTGACGACGCCGAAATTTTCAACGCGACACACGCAGTCGACATAGACGGTCGAGAGGCGCGAGTCTCATTAGAGAGGGCAGTATAGATGGCACCGACAACAGCGGCCAAGAAGCCGAAGGCAATGACGAAGAAGAACCTCGATCACTTCGAGAAGCGGCTTCTCGAGGAGCGCCGGAGGGTGGTGAAGGAGCTCGGTCATTATGACGAGGCCTTCGGGTCGACCCAGCAGGGAGCCGACGGCAACCTCAGCTCCTACTCGTTCCACATGGCGGACCAGGGAACCGACGCGATGGAGCGCGAGAAGGCATTTCTTTTCGCCAGCCAGGAGGGACGTTTCCTCTGGCATCTCGATGAAGCGCTGCGCCGTCTTTACAGGTCGCCTGAGACGTTCGGCAAGTGCCACAACTGTGGCCAGGACATCGCCTACGAGCGTCTCGACGCGCTTCCGCACGCGCGTTACTGCATCGACTGCAAGCAGCGTGAGGAAGATGCAAAGCGGCAGGGCTAACACACCGCTCTTCTGGTCGGTACTCTCGACCGTCGTCCTTGCTGACATAGTCACCAAAGCGATAGCGGTTTACGCTCTCGTGCCGCAGCGGGTGCCACATTCAGTGATCGGCGAGACGGTGAGGTTCACCCTCGTGTACAATCCTGGCGCTGCCTTCGGGTTTCACCTCGGGTCGTACTCGCGCTGGATCTTCATGGTCCTCACGATCGGCGCGCTGGTGATACTTGGTCGCCTTTACAGGGTGACGCGTGACGGTGATCTCGTGCGGACACTTGCGATCGCTCTCGTCTGCTCCGGCGCCGTCGGCAACCTCATCGACCGCGTGCGGTCCGCCCGCGGAGTCGTCGATTTCATCGACATCGGCATCGGGGACGCGCGGTGGCCGACGTTCAACATCGCTGACATGGCTGTCAGCACAGGCGCTTTTCTCCTTGCGTGGGTGCTGTGGGGTGAGGAGGAAGAGGCAAAGGCGACGGCTCGCCCGACTCCGGCGCCGCCGCCCGGGAGCCAGGAGATCTGAGCGCCGGCGAGCGCCACGACTTTCTCATCGAGGCGGACGATAACGTCCGCCTCGATCTGCTTGTAGCCGGGCGGGCGTCACTTTCCCGAACCCAGGCCGCCACCCTCATCGCCAACGGCAACGTCACGGTAAACGGCGGCCGCGAGAAAGCGAGTTACCGCCCGGTGCGTGGCGACAGGATCGTGGTGGAAGAGCCGCCCGAAACCGCGCGCGAGATAACCGGTGAGTCGATCCCTCTCGTCATCGTATACGAAGACGATGCGCTGCTGATAGTCGACAAGCCGGCAGGGATGGTCGTTCACCCCGCTCCGGGAAACTGGTCCGGCACACTCGTCAACGCGCTGATGGGTCGCGGTGGCCCGCTCTCCCCCGGAGTCGCACCCGATCGTGCAGGCATAGTTCACCGGCTCGACAAGGAGACATCGGGTCTCCTGATGGTGGCGAAGACGGAGCGGGCACACCGCATTCTCAGCGCGGCAATAGCTGCGCGCCGGGTGAAACGCCGCTACGCAGTGATGATCTGGGGCCACCTTGCCCAGGACGAGGTAACCATCGACAGACCCCTCGCCAGGGACCCGCGAGACCGAAAGCGCATGGCAGTCGTCAGTAACGGCAGGCAGGCGAAGACGGACTTTGTCCGGCTAGCCCGCTTCGGACCGGGAGACCTGTTGCGTGCGCATCTGCATACAGGGCGGACCCACCAGATTCGCGTACACCTTGCGTCAATCGGTCACCCCGTGATGGGCGACGATGTTTATGGCGGCGGAGGGGGAAGGCGGATCGCGGGGCTCGCCCCGAAAAGGCATTTTCTGCACGCGGCGTGGCTCCAGTTCGTTCATCCACTAACTGGCGCGCCGATGGACATAAGATCAAAGTTGCCCGACGATCTGAAAGCCTCCCTCCGGGTGATCGGAGAAGGCGAAGCCGTTGCGCTGGCCGGGGATCCCCTCGCCGCGCTCGGCTTCTATGACTGACGAAGCGGGCACACTCACCGCCGCGCCGACAGCTCCCTCACCGGAACCCCAGAGGCCGGTGCGGAGAGTTCTCGTTTTCACCGTTGCAGGGCGAACCCGGTGCGCGGACATAGCCGATGTCCGCGAGATAGTTCCGATTACGGCCACCACTCGTCTTCCAGGTGCTTCCCGCCACGTGCGGGGACTCATCAACCTGCGCGGAAGTCTCGTGACGGTGATCGACGCGGCGCTCTGTCTCTATGGAGTGCCGGCAGTCGATGCCGAAGCGAGTATCCTGCTCGTCGAGCGGGGTAGCCGTGTTGCCGGGGTGATAGTTGACAACGTCTTCGACATGCAGGCTCTAGCCGAAGACGAGGTTGAAGGGGGCGCGCTGATAGATCTGCGCGCAATGATGGAAACAGCTCTCGCCTGAGGAGGCATGGGGTGAACAACACGGTGCTGGTGTGCGATGACGCAGTGTTCATGCGCACGATGATCGGAGACATTCTGACGCAGGCGGGCCTCGAGGTCATCGGCGAAGCCGATTCCGGAACTCAGGCTGTCGAGAAATACAAGGCGCTCAAGCCGGACCTGGTGACGATGGACATCATCATGCCGGAGATGGGAGGCATCGAAGCAGTGAAGGAGATAACGAGCTTCGACCCTCAGGCGCGCGTGCTGATGTGCAGCGCGATGGGACAGCAGGCACTCGTGGCAGAGGCGATCCAGGCAGGGGCCAAGGACTTCGTCGTGAAGCCGTTCCAGCCGAGCCGGGTGCTCGAAGCCGTCCAGCGGGTTCTCGGATAATGAATACTGCCCGCTACGCGGAGCTGTTTCGCGCCGAGTCGCGCGAGAGGCTGGCGGAGATGAATACGTCTCTGCTCGCTCTCGAGCGCGGTGAAGGCGCGGATCGCGTTGCGGAACTATTCAGGGCCGTTCACACGGTGAAGGGAATGAGCGCGGCGATGGGTTACGCGGACGTCCGCGACCTCTCCCACTCCCTCGAGGCGCTGCTCGACCAGCTTCGGCGGGGAGCGCTCGAAGTCACGCCCGCGATCGTCGAGACTCTCTTTGATGCAGTTGATACACTGGAGTCGGCCATCGTCGCTGTATCCCAGCAGTCATCGGAGCCTGTCGATGTGCTGGGGTCGATAGAGATGCTCGAAGCGGTCGCAGCTTCAGCATCGGATTCGCCGAACCTGAATCCGACAATGGAATGGCCGGTAATGCGCCTCGAGCAGCAGGCCAGCGAGGCGAAGAGCGCGACGCACCGGTTGACTCCGGCAGTCGCGGTTGCTTATCAGCAGGGCGCTGCAGCGGCCGCAAAGCAGCAGCGGTTCGTGCGGGTCGACGCAGAGCGGCTCGATACCCTGATGACACTTATCGGCGAGCTGGTCATCGCGCGTGGCAGACTGCAGGACATATCGAGGCAAGCGAGCAGTCCGGTTCTTTCGGAGGCGGTCCTCCAGGCATCGCGGCTGATCGGAAGCCTCCAGACGGAGATAACGACAGCCCGAATGGTTCCGGTCGGGCAGGCCTTCGAGCGGTTCGAGCGAATGGTTCGCGATACGGCGCAGGCCCTGGGCAAGAAGGTCACCTTCGAGATACTCGGATCGGACATCGAGGTCGACAAGTCAGTGCTCGACGAGATCGGCGAGCCGGTCATGCACCTGCTCCGAAACTCGCTCGACCACGGAGTAGAGACTCCGGCCGAGCGCCGTGCGGCTGGCAAGCCGGTCACGGCGCGGCTCACCCTCTCGGCTTCGCGTGAACGGTCTTCGGTGGTCGTTCGCGTGAGCGACGACGGTCGCGGTGTCGACGTTGAACGGGTACTGGCCCGAGCGCGCGCAAACGGGCTTGTTGACGCGGACTCCGGGATAACGTCTGATGCGGAGATACTTTCGCTGATCGCCCGCCCCGGTTTTTCCACGACGTCCCGCGTGACAGATATCTCCGGGCGCGGCGTCGGCCTCGATGTCGTTGCGACAAAGGTCAGGTCGCTCGGCGGATCGGTCGAGCTTTCGACCGACGCGGGCGCAGGAACCGAGATCAGGCTCGAGCTGCCGATGACGCTCGCGATCATTCACGCTCTGCTTGCGCGGAGTGAGGATGAGACTTACGTGCTGCCCATAACCCATGTCGTCGAGACGCTCGTAGTCGAGCCGGGAATGCTCCACTTCGAGGATGACCGCGAGATGCTTTTGGTTCGCGGCCAGTCGATTCCGGCGGTGCGCCTTCGCGAGCGAGTCGGTCACCCGCCTCGAGCGGGCGGGCGGGGGCACGCCGTCGTGCTCGAGCTGCCTGACGGCCGCATGAGCCTCGTGGTCGATGAATTCCTCGGGCAGCAGGAAGTGGTCGTTAAGAACTTCGACGCTGCGCGTGGGATGCCGCAGCTGTTCAACGGCGCGACGATTCTCACCAACGGGTCGCCGGCGCTCATACTCGACGCGCAGGGCATCGCCTAAGCCAGGGCCACAATGCAGAGCACAGAGACATCAAACCCAGTCCTCACGTCGGCGGTTCAGCCGCTGAGCCCCGAACGCCTCGACGCGCTCAAGGAAGTCGCGAACATCGGGGCCGGTCATGCTGCGACCGCGCTGTCGCTGATGACGGGAGCGCGTATAATGATCGATGTTCCGACGGTCAACGTCGCTCCACTCGACGAGCTGATTCCTGGAATCGCCTCCGGCGACTCGCAGATCGTAAGCGTCGTGATGGACATGCACGGCTCGCTGAAGGGGCACACTCTCCTCGCCCTTCCGCTTGTGACGGGCCGCCGGCTTGCCGACCTCATGCTGCGCCGCGAGAGGCGTCCTGGCGGCACTCTCGACCTCCTCGAGGAATCCGCCCTGAAGGAGGCCGGAAACATCCTTGGGGGAGCATACATGACGGCGCTGAGCGAGTTCCTCGGCATGACGCTGATGCCTTCGCCGCCCCGGCTCACCGTCGGTACGACTGACGATGTGATGAATTCGCACAGGCGCGAGGCGTCGGCGGCAGCCGCCGCATGCTGTGTCGAGACAGAATTTTCATTTGAGGAGATCGGAGAGCGGTTTCGCGGCTTCTTCCTTCTCCTCCCTGATGCGGAATCGTTCGACGCGATCTTCCGCGCGGTGAACGTGAGATAATGACGGCAGCAGCCATCGCACCTCCCGCAGAGAGGGATGCGGCGATACTGCGCTCGCTTGCGCATCGCGTCGATCCGGCCGATCCGGGAGCGCAGAACAACCTTGGAGTCCTGTATTACAGGCGGGGATTGTTCGACGACGCGATCGCCGCATTCTCTCGCGCTCTCGCGCTCGACGAACGGATGCGGGTCGCGCGAAGAAATCTGGAGATCGCATATGGCGAAGCCGGTCTCCTCGAGCGCCGGGTGGCCGAGCTCGCCGGGCGGCTTGCGCAGACGCCGGATGACCTCGGCCTGCTCGTGGAAAGCGGCATCGCGGAGAAGACAGCGGGCAATCTCGACACCGCGGAGCGCCGCTTCAGGCGCGCGCTCGCGCAGGATCCCGACAGCTCGGTGCTCCACTTCTTCCTTGCTGAAATTTTCTACAATCGCGGACTCGGCGAGGACGCGCTGAGGTTCCTCAGGCGATCGATTGACCTCAATCCCGCGAACCCAGACGCTCATTACCTCGCCGGCTTCATTTTCGGCGATCTCGGGCGTGTCGATGAGGCTCGCGAGGCGAACCGTCGCGCCGTCGCATTGAATCCCTCGCTGACGCGGGCTCAGGCGAACCTTTCGCTCGAGAGCCGTGGTGCAGCCGAGCTCGAGCGACAGCAGGGCAGGACGGCGGATCCCACAGCCTCCGGCAGCCCGCACCTGACGCTCGCTCTCGCCCTTCGCCTCAAGGGCTACTATGAGGAAGCACTGCGGGAATCCAGGGCCGCGCTCGATGCAGGCGAGAACCCCGTCGCCTCGCTTGAGGCGATCGCCGGACTGAGCCTCCTTCTCTCGCAGCCTCACCAGGCGCTCGAGGCATACGACAGGTGTCTCGCTCTCGATGATGGAAACAAACGGGCATGGAATCAGCGCGGCATTGCTCTTTACCTCATGGGGAGATCAAACGACGCGGAGGAGAGCTTTCGCCAGTGCCTGGCGACAGACAGGTCATATGCAGCCGCCCAGAACAACCTCGGTGCGATCCTCTGGGATTCGGGCGAGGCACGCGAAGCAACGAATTGTTTCAGGCGCGCTGCCCGGTCTGATTCCGGTCTTCTCAGCGCGCGGCTGAATCTCGCCCTGGCGCTGTTCAGGCAAGGCCACTTTCAGCTCTCACTCGACGCTTACAGAAGCGTGATCCGCGACGAGCCTTCGAACGCGGTGGCGTGGAACGGAGTCGCGAAAGCACTGCTCGAGTTCGGCGAGTTCGGGGATGCCCGAGATGCGTCCGTGCGCGCCATACAGTCCGACCCGGATTTCGCATGGGCTCACCGTAATCTGGGCTACGCTTTCACCGGGCTTGGCGACAAGGATGCCGCCGCCGAGTGTGCGGCGCATGCTGCCCGGCTCGACCCGAGGGAACTGCCGCAGACAATGCTGCTGGAAATGGACGCCGGCGAAGCCGCAACATCGATTCCCGACATCAGCGTTGCCGCGGCAGCGATACCCGACTACACCCTTGCCTCGGATTATATCTCGAAAGCGCTTTACGACCGTGCGCTTGGCGAGATCAGGCGCGCGATGGCGCGAGGCGCTGATGAGAAGGAAGGGATGGTGCTGCTTGGAAAATGTTTCGCGGCGCGCGGCGATTACGAAGTGGCCGAGAAGGAGTTCGTCGCGGTGCTTGGCGCGGCGCCGGCGGATGACACTGCTGCGCTCGAGCTTGCAGGAGTTTATCGCGCGATGGGAAGGCCGTCGGATGCTCTCCGCCGCGTCGTCGGCCTGCTCCGGCAGAACGTCTACCACTTCGCGGCGCTCGTGCTGCTTGGCGAATCGCTGCTCGACCTCAAGCGCACCGGCGATGCTGCCCGGGCGTTCGCACGGGTGCTGAAGTTCGACCCGAACCACACGGTCGCCCGCAAATACAGCGGCCTTGCATCAATGGAGATCCGCTGATGGCGATCGAAGGCCCGCTTCAGGATATCGGAATCCACGATGTTTTCCAGCTTCTCGACCTGGCGAGAAAAAGCGGACGGCTCACAGTTCGCTCGGCGGCACGCGGAAACGAGGGAAGGGTCTACTTCGATTCGGGCGCTGTGGTTCACGCCACGATGCGGGACAATCCGCACACCCTCGGGGCGATGCTGAAGCGCGCGGGCAAGATCACCGACCAGGAGCTCGGGCGGGCAACTCACGCCCAGGAAAACGGAGACACGAGGCTGCTCGGAGAAATCCTCGTCGCGCAGGGTTCAGTCACACGAAGGGATGTAGAGCGCTACATGCGACAGCAGATTGAGAGCGTAGTGTTCGACCTCTTCTCGTGGAACGAGGGCACGTTCAGCTTCGCCGACGAAAAGGACGACACTCCTGTCATCGACGCCGAAGTCAGGGTCACGACCGAATCCCTCCTGATGGAGGGGGCGCGGCGCATCGACGAGTGGTCCCGGATGAGCGACCGCATACCTGGTGCGGACGTAGTGCCGCGCCTCGCGCAGCCGCGCGGGACGAGCGACTCATATATCGACCTGCGACCCGCGGAATGGGAGGTGCTCTCGCTCATCGATGGCGCTCATTCCCTCCGCGAAATCGCTGCGAAGCTGGCGGCCAGCGAGTTCGAGGTTGCCAAGTCGGTTTACGGAATGCTCAGCACGGAGTTGATAGAGATCGCAGGAACCAGGGCGGAGGCGGCAGCATGATCCGGGAACGGGAGCGCGCTTTCGCGGATGTCATAGGCGACGGTGACCAGACAGCACTCCTTCTCGATCATCGAGGCGGCGTGCGCGCGGGTGTCTATCTCGACAGTCGCGGCGACGATGTCAGCGCCGAGATCGGCAGGGCACTTGGCGGAGTGGGCGCCGAGGCAACACGCGCGATGCGGCATCTCGACATGGGCGAGTGGCGCGCCGTTGTCTGCGAGTGCACGCACGCCAACCTTGCCCTCGCCCCTGCCGATGACGGAGATGTAGTGCTCGTTGCGGCATCTCCTGACGTGCCGCCGGGGTTCGTGCGCCGGCTGCTCGACATGGCTTCGTCGCGTGCGCTCTCGCTCAGGAGGATTGTCGCATGACGGCGTTATTCGACCGCGTCGTGGCGCGACTCCAGCGCCAGCAGGGTGTTGTCGGCGTGATGCTTGTCGGCGTCGACGACGGGATGGTGATAGCCGGCGACGCGGGACCCGGCCGTGACTCCGATACTGCGGCAGCACTTGCGGCATCGCTGTTTCGTCGCACGCGTAACGCGGCAGAGGACGCGGGCCTCGGTGATGCCACATTCGTGCGGCTGGAGGCGGAACGCGGGCACATGTGCGCGACCGCGGTCGGGGATGTGGTGGTGGTGGCGATGACTGTCGCCGGGATAAACCTTGGAAGGCTGAGGCTCGAGATGATGGGTGCGAGGGAGATGATATGATAGCAGGAGCGGTAAGCGCGCCGTGGCTCGATGCGCCGCTGCGCAGGTTCGTGCAGGACTCGCGAGTGCAGCGCGCGGTCGTGCTTCATCCTGACGGAAAGGTGCTCGGCCAGTTCGGTTTCTCGAGCGCGTCGGAGGTCATGACGGCGTGTGCGCTCGCTGCGGCGATAAACGCGTCGGGGAAAGAGCTCGGGCGCCAGATGGGGGGCAGGCCCTTCCTCGGCTTGCATCAGGGCGGTCGAAATCAGGGGGTGTTCATGGGTGCATGCGCCGCAGCAGGGCAGGAATGCCTTCTGCTCGCGGCGTTCGACCGCGACAGCACCCTGGGACTCGTCAGGCTTTATTTCGCCGAGTTCCGCGATGCGGTCGGCGGAGCGCAGGACGGAACTGACAAGGGTCTGATGTCGAGGGACCTCGAGACCGATTTGAACAGCAGCCTCGACGCGCTCTTCGGCCCCATCAACTGACACGATCGCCCGGACCGGGAACGCCACCGAATTTCCGGGCGCGAAAGAAGGTTTCCGTCGTATCTTTGGAGCACTGATGTTCAAAGACAGACCTGGACGACCTCAGAAAGGCGAATGGAATGACGGCGAATTCGAGTCGTTCCTCGCCGAAATAGCGCCGGCCCTCGAGAACAGCGTGGGTCGTCTTGGCGTTGCCGGGTCTCTCGGATCCCGCACACCGTCGGTCGATCCTGAAAAGCTGATTCTGTCCTGGCCGGATGTTGCGGACCGGGTAATCGAGGAGCTGCGTTAGTGGCAATCCGCGGCAACCTCAGCGAGGCAAGCCTGCCTGACGTCCTGCAGTTGCTCGCGATGGGCAGCAAGACCGGGTCGCTAAGCATCAATTCCGGGTTTTCGGGTGGAACGATCTGCTTCGAAGGCGGCAGGATCTGTCACGCTTTCATGAACGGGCGCGCTGTCGGCACTGAGGAATCCGTGTTCGCGATGTTCAAGTGGAACGAGGGAACGTTCAGCTTCGAACCAGCTGTTCCACCGCCGCCGGACGCCATTCTCGTATCGCTCGATCCGCAGGCGCTCCTGCTCGAGGGTGCGCGGCGCGTCGACGAGTGGTCACTCATCGAGAAGAAGCTTCCGGGCTTCGATGTCGTGTTCGCGCTCGACCGCCAGCAGCTCCTCAGAAACAACATCGTTCTCACCCGCGAGCAGCAGCAGCTGCTGCCGCTGATCGACGGCAGTCGCGACGTGAACGAGCTGATGCGCGTTTCGAAGATGGGGGAGTTCGATACCGGGAAGGCGTTGTTCGGCCTCCTCTCCGGAGGGTTCCTCGTTCGCGTTGGAGCCGGCGAAAGGGCGCAGACACTCGTTCCGGAGAACGTGATCGGAGAACATCGGAATCTCGGGATCGCTTTCTACAAGGCCCGCATGTACAGCGATGCCGCGCGCGAGTTCCGCCGCATCGCCGAGCTTCGGTCAAGCGACGCGTCCGCGGCTTTTTACCTCGGCCTCATTGCGTTGCGTGAGGGGCGATGGAACGACGCCGCAACCGCTTTTCAGCGTGCCGCGGTCTCGACCCCGCGCGCGAGCGGCGTGTTCGTGAACATGGCTTACGCGTACGAGCGACTCGGGCAGCTCGCCAAGGCGACGATTGCACTCGAGCAGGTGATTGCCCGCTCTGACCGGCCCGAGCCGCTGGCTCACCTCGGGCTTGCCTCGATCTCGGTGCAGAAGAACGACCTCGATGCCGCCGCAGTCGCCCTTGCCGCCGCGCGGGCGGCCTGGGGGGGGTCGACACCTCCTGCCGCGTGGTTTCACTACGCGGGGATCGAGGCGGCAATGCGTGGAGATTCCGCCCGCGCCGTGGAGATCCTCGCCGAAGGGGTGTCGAAATATCCTGCATCCGCCGTTCTCCTGAACAACCTCTCGGTTGCGCAGGAAGGGTGCGGCAACTTCGCTGACGCACGTGCGGCGCTGGACAGGGCGGTGCAGACCGATTGCGCGATGCCACAGCTTTTTCGCAATCTCGGCGACTCACTGGGGCGCCAGGGGCGCGCTGAGGAAGCGGCTGCCGCGTACCAGCGGGCAGCGGCAGCAAGTGCAGCAGCCGGTCGTTGACGAGCCGGGGTTTCTCTCCCTCCTCAAGAAGATAGAGCGCGAAAAGGGGTTCAGGTGCAGCAGCTACAAGGACACGTGCCTTAGACGCCGCATATCGGCGAGGATGCGCGCAAGGTCCGCCGCGACGTTTGCTGACTACGCTGGCATCCTCGATACGGATCAGACGGAGTACGACCGGCTGATCCAGGCGCTCACCATCAATGTCTCCCGCTTCTTCCGGAACCCCGAGACGTTCGCCTGCGTGGCTACGAAAGTCATTCCCGAGCTCATTGCCACACGGTCGCCGCTGATACGCGTCTGGAGTGCGGGCTGCGCCACGGGCGAGGAGCCGTATTCCCTCGCCGTCCTTTTCCGGGAGAACTCGATTTCCACGGGCGATGAAGGATCACTCGACAGGCTGCGCATCATTGGCAGCGACATTGACAGGGAAGCGTTGGCAGTCGCAAGCCGGGGCCGGTATGCCGACACGGCGTTCGTCGATACACCACCTGCTGTAGTTGAGCGGTACTTCCCGGTCGAGAACGGGATGCACACAGTGGTCCCCGAGATCCGCAACCTCGTCACCTTCGAGCAGCGCGACCTTCTCGACGGCTCGGGACCCGGTGGGCGGCTGCACATGATCATCTGTCGCAATGTCATCATCTACTTCACGCGGGAAAGCCAGGAACGCCTGTTCGAGCTTTTCCGCGACCTGTTGCTGCCGGGCGGTTTCCTCGTCCTTGGTAAAGTGGAGACACTGCTTGGAAGATCGCGCGAGCTGTTCGCGCCAGTGAGCTCCCGCGAGCGGGTTTTTCGCCGCTTGTAAGTGCCACGACTTCCGAGCTTCCGTGCGTCAGCCGAAAAGAGTACTGGTCGTAGACGACAGCGCATTCATGCGCCGGCTCATTACGGAGATAGTCGAGTCACGTCCCGGCTTTCTCGTCGTGGGAACGGCCCGCGACGGCGCTGACGCGCTGTCCAGGGTGAGACAGCTGCGCCCCGATATCGTCACTCTCGACATCCAGATGCCCATTCTCGACGGGCTCAGCGCGCTCGAGCAGATAATGGTCGAGATGCCGCGTCCCGTAGTGATGCTGAGCGCAGCTGGCTCCGATTCCGACAACTCCGCCACGATCAGGGCTCTCGAGCTCGGCGCGGTTGACTTCGTTCGCAAGCCATCGGGACCGGTCAGCATCGACCTCGTCGCAGTGAGAGCTGAGCTTCTGAGGGCTCTCGACGCGGCCGCAATAGTCCGTGTTCCGCAGGCATCGATTCAGCTGCGCGTCGATCGGATGGAACCAGCGGCACGGCCAGGCGCCGTCGATTCCCCGGAACCCGGACGGCCGGCCCCGGCTCGCGCCGTGGTCGTTGTTGCCGCATCAACAGGCGGGCCGAAAGCCCTTGCCGAGATGGTGGCGCACCTCCCGAAAGTCATCAACGCCGCGATACTCGTGGTGCAGCACATGCCTGCGGAGTTTCTTTTTTCTCTCGCCCGCCGCCTTGCCCAGGTAAACGTTTTCCCCGTGACTGTCGGAGTCGACGGCGAGACCGTCATGTCGGGGCACATTTACCTTGCCCCCGGTGACAGGCACATGTCGGTGCTGATCGAGGGTGGTCTCCCTGTGATCAGGCTCGACGAAGGCCCGGCGGTGTGCGGAGTGAGGCCTTCAGCCGATCCATTGTTCTCGAGCTCGGCAGCCGCGTTCGGCGAAAACGTGATTGGCGTGGTTCTCACCGGTATGGGGCGGGACGGTGCGGAGGGGCTATGCGCGATCCGCGCAGCTGGAGGCGGCGCGATAGTCCAGGACAGGGCCAGCTCGATCATATATGGTATGCCCAGGGCGGCTCTCGCGGCCGCCGGGGCCGATCGTGTCGTTGCCCCGAGAATCGTGGGCCGGGCTATCGCCGAACTGCTCGCCGCACGGAGGGCTGTCGCGTGACTCCTGCCCGGGCATTGTCGATTGTGCGGCCACACCGTGAGGATCACCTCGGTGCCTCGACCTTCATTGAAAAAGGCTGGCATCTCATCGCGCACGGCGATTTTGCGGCGGCTGAGGCGGCACTCCTGACAGCGCTCAAGCTTGCACCGAGTGAGACCCGCACAAGGTCATTGCTCGGCTGGGCTGTGATGCGACAGGGCAGGTATGACGAATCGCTCGAGATACTCGATCAGGTGCTCGGTGAAGATCCGACCAACGCGATGGCCCGGGCCAGTCTCGGTTATGTGTGCATGAGGAAAGGGCTTCTACGCGAAGCTCACGAGCACATGAGCGTCGCTTCTGCCCAGATGAGCGATCCCAAAGCCGCGTTGTACGGGTGCTTCTACCTCGGGCTCCTCTACAGCCAGCAGCGCGACGTCGGAGAGGCAGAGCGATACTTCGAGCGGACGTTGTCACTGGCGCCGAATTTCATCGAGGCGTACTACGAGCTGGGCCGGGCGTTCTGGTTTGCTGGCGAGCTGGCCGAGGCCGAGCGTGTGTGGAAGGCGGGGAATTCGGCGAACCGCTTCAGCGAATGGGGCAAGCGGTGCGGGGAGGCGCTCAAGGTCACGAGCGAGGGGCAGGAGCCGCTCAGCTTTTCCTAGATAACCCGACGATTCCCGCCACGGCAGCGAGCTCGGCAGGAGGCTCGCCGTCCCGTCCGGGTTCGCCAGTCGGGTCCAATTAGACTTACATTAAGATACCGTGATACCTTCGCCACTTCGGGGTCGTCGGCTTGACACGGTTTTGGTGCCCATCTACACTACCGCGCTATGCCAGAATCCGGAGCGGGAAATGCAGCTTCGCCATCGACGCGCATAAGCCCTCGAACGAGATCGATTGCGCTCTGGGTTGCTGCGCTTCTCGCAATCGTCGTTGGATTTGCCGATCTTGCGCGCGGCGGCACTGCGATTGCGCCTGTACTGCTCGTGCTTGGGTACTGCGTGCTAGTTCCAATTGCCATTCTGAAGTAGGGGCCGGAACCGGTTTCAACCGGGCGAGTAGCTCAGTTGGTTAGAGCGCCTGCCTTACACGCAGGATGTCGGGGGTTCGAGTCCCTCCTCGCCCATGTTTCTGGACCTGCTGAAACTCGACGGTGTATCAAATGTTCAACGTTGGAGGTTAGGACATTGAGTGCAAGGAGTCTTACTTTGACTTTCGATTTCGTATTCGGCCAGCGCGCAAGTGCCGCGCTTGCTGCCCTTCTGGTATCGCCGCTCCTGGCGTCGGCTCAGCGCCGTCCACCCGAGCCGACGCCGCGCGTCATGGTCGCCACTTTTGCGAGCGGCGACAAGGAACTCGGGATGCAGGCAGCTGAAGCGCTTCGCGCCCGGATCACCCGGGACGCTGACGCGCGCCGGCTCGTCGTCATTCCCAGGGCCGACATCAACAACACGTTGACGGCATCGGGATATTCAACTACCGAGTC
>JBPPMU010000022.1:0-2014 GCA_051306215.1 Gemmatimonadaceae bacterium
TTTGGCCTCGGCGGATACCAGGATTACAGGTGGGGCCGGACCAATGATGTTGGGCGCATCGTATTCCCGGGTGGCGGTCTCGGGACGAACCTCATCGGAAGCGCACTGGAAAGCGTAATTGGCACCAGCGCGTTCAATCGTCTCGCGCTTCACGCCGTGACGCTGGGACTCGTCGAGCCTATCGCGGGCTACTGGGTTCCCGACGATACTGGACCACGTGTCCTGATGGTGAATTCCGGCACGCAGCCGGTGGCCGAGTTCGTTGACGTGAACCGGGATAACACTGTTGACAATCTTCTGATAGCGCTGCGCGCCTGGTAAGGCGCGCAGCGCCCGATCAGCCTCCCCCCGCCGCTCGGGGGGAGATGTGAATTGGCAATGCTACGCGGGCGCCGGTCGGCCACATCCAGACCTCGAGGGTCATCGTTCCGGCTTTCGCAGGCACATACGTGAAGTCTGCGGTCTCGCCCGGACCCATTTCCACCACTGCTGACCGCATCACCTGCAAAGCCGGCGGCAGGTCTGCTCCATCGCGGGCGACCGGCTTCCATGTTGCCGCCGCCGAGTCGTCGCCGAAGCGGAAGCGAAGAATTGCGTCGGCGTGGATGCTCACAATTCTCAGCCGGTTTTCCTCCCCGAGCACAAGCCTTATCGGACGCGGCCGCGAGCGTCCATTGACGAGGAGGAATGATGGACCCTGTCGCTCGAACACCTGCAGTCCTCCACCTCCCGCAACGATGACATGATCGACCGTCGTGTCCCTCGGCGCATCGCTGACTATTATCGCGCCATACATGCCCGAACCGATCTGCCGGAGCTCGTGGAGATGCGAGTGGTACGGGAAAGTGCCGCTCCTTGGGGGCGTGAAGTCTGCAGCGAATGAATCACCCGGGGCGATCGGCGGCATGATCTTCGTGCCGATTCCGCTGAAGCCCGGCACGCCATCGGGATAACTCTCTATCTCGAGCCCGTGCCAGTGCACGCCCGTCGGCTCGTCCATGTTGTTCTTCACGAGCAGACGCACCGGTTCGCCGCGTTTGAGCTCGAGGATCGGGCCAGGGATGTTGACGACATTCCGCTCGGGAACCGAATCACCTTTCTGCAGCACGAAGCCATAGGCGGTCTGGCCGCCGATCAATCCGTTGGGCCGCTTCTGGGCGAGCAGAGTGATAGTCCTGCGCCGCGCCTCATCGGGCTCCCGGTAGTCCGGAGATGGCGTGACGTGCATGCCTATCACCAGCCCGCGCATCTGGTGTCCGCCAGTGGCTGAATCATGATGGTCCCCGCCGCCATTCCCGCCGTTCACGACGTGAGGATCGGGAGACCCATGAAGGCTTACGTGGTCGCCGACGTGTGAGGCGAAATGGCAATGGAAGACCCAGTTGCCGGGAGTTGTCGGCACCCAGGAGATCGACATCGTTCCGCCGATCTGCATCAGCTGCATGTTCTGAAGCGGCTGGAGTTCCCGCGCGATTGCCGTATCGGCGCGCTCTCCCCCGCGGCGCGTGACGCGGAAGTAGAACCCGTGAAGGTGCATCGGGTGCTCGATTGCGGCAGCATTGATGAACCTCCAGTGCACAGAATCGTTCTGCATCAGCGTAAGTCGCTCGTTGTGCGGCCAAGCTTTGCCGTTGAAGACGAGCACACTTTCGAACGGCCGGTCTACGTAGGGATGGAACCACTCGGTGACCATCCACACCTGGTCCTTCTGTGTGCCCGGAGACGTACCGGGAGGGTCGACGATGAATGCGCCATTCAGCTGCGAATCGAACCAGTCTCGGTCGCGCCAGGTTTCCAGGCCCTTCACCACTCCCCAATAAAAGAACGTCCCGACGGAGTCGAGCTTGAAGCTGATCTCTCTCGCCGCGCCCGCTGCCAGGTGAACTGTGTCAGCATCCGCCGGCAGCGACGGGCGGAAGCCGCTCATCATCACCGCAGAATCGGACCGGTTGCGGAGGCTCAGCCGGACGGTCGTGCCTGAGGCAGCCCTCAACATCGGACCTGGCACCTGCGG
>JBPPMU010000023.1:0-11238 GCA_051306215.1 Gemmatimonadaceae bacterium
AAATGAAAATTCCGGCCCGCGTGGTTTTCGGCGCTCATGCTGGGTGAGCCCTTCACTATGGTATTGGTGGACGATGCAAGGTCGGCAGATCCGCCCACGAGCTCGGGCAGCTTCGGTGCAATTGCGTTCAACACGACGCCGGACGCGGCCCTGCTTGCAACGTTCCCGTTCTCCGCCGTGAACGACGGTATGAGATCTTCCCAGCCGTCGAGAAGATCCCCGCGCAAACGGCGCTCGAGCTCAGCCGCGTCAGCGGAGTACGCTTCCTTCCATACGTGGTACCCCGCCTGCCACTCGCTCTCCAGCTTGGCGCCCCGGTCCAGCATTTCCCGCCACCGGGCGAGCGCCTCAGGCGCAACATAAAAAGCTTCCTGCGACGGATATCCGAGTTCCTTCTTCGTCAGCTCTATCTCATCGGCTCCAAGGGGTGAGCCATGGGCCTCGGCGGTGTCGATCTTGTTCGGGCTTCCGTATCCGATGTGCGATCTCACCACGATGAGCGAAGGGCGGTCAGTGACAGACTGCGCGGCGACAATTGCGGCATCGAGCGCGTCGAGGTCATTTGCATCGTCGACCCGCTGGAGATGCCATCCATACGACTCGTACCGCTTTGCCGTATCGTCGCTGAACGTGAGCGCCGTGTCGCCTTCTATCGTTATGTGATTGTCGTCGTAAAACCCGATGATCTTGCCGAGTTTGAGGTGTCCGGCGAAGGAAGAGGCTTCGTGCGAGACGCCTTCCATCACATCGCCATCGCTTGCGATGAAATAGGTCCGGTGATCGATGACGTCGTGGCCCGGGCGGTTGAATATCGCCGCAAGCTGTGCCTCCGCGACCGCCATCCCGACCGAATTGCCGACACCCTGCCCGAGTGGTCCCGTAGTTGTCTCAACTCCCGCTGTGTACCCGTATTCAGGGTGCCCCGGAGTCTTGCTTTCCCACTGGCGGAACGACTTTATGTCATCGAGTGACACATCGTATCCGGTGAGATAAAGCACGCTGTAAAGCAGCATCGACGCATGGCCGGCCGAAAGCACGAACCTGTCCCGGTTGGTCCAGTCAGGGTTCGCCGGATTGTAGCGCAAATGTCGCGTCCACAGGACGTAGGCGAGCGGGGCCAGAGCCATGGGTGTACCAGGGTGGCCCGAATCGGCTTTCTGAACAGCGTCCATGGAAAGGACGCGGATGGCGTCGATGCAGAGCTTGTCGAGAGCTGCGTCGGGGGAGGTTTTCGTCTTTTCGGGCATCTGGGTCGGCGGAGGCGGAGGGCTTTTCGTTGCTGAAGTTACATCAGGATTTCGGCGCGGGCAGCGGCCCTCAGCAGGCGACCCTGGAAGTACGAGCCCGGTTCAGGGCTCTTCCTTCGGCCTCTCGTCGGAGCTCGTCCGCGGCTCTCCCCTCTCGCCGCCGTACCCGCTCTTGTGCTCGGTGGAGCGCAGCTTGTTGGGATCAGTGGGATTCGGAGTCCCCGACCGCGTGTCACCGGCATTCTCGGCGGGGGTGTCGTCGTCACTGTCCATCTGTTCCTTAGGGTCCTGGCGTGTCATACATTAAACCTCTGTTCGGAATAAGGCTCTTCAGGGGCAATGCACATGCCGAAAACCGGAACCACCGAAGGTGAATAAAACGAAATTCGGCAAACATCCCCGGTTCCGCAGCCTGAGTGACCCGGAGACACTGGCCAAGTTCGCCCAGAACCTGGGCGAAGGCATTTACATCACGAACGAGCAGGGGCAGATCCTCGATGCCAACCACGCCTTCCTGAAAATCTTCGGGTTTTCCACCATCGAAGAGCTCGGCGATTACCGTGTTGCCGACTTCGTCGATGCCGAGGTCCGGAAGCGCGAAGTTGCCCTGCTCGAGAGGGAAGGCTCGCTGCGGGATCGCGAGCTGCAGATAACCCGTCGGGACGGAAGCGTACGCACCGTGCTCGACACCTGGTACAGCATCACCGACCCTGACAGCGGGGAGCCCGTCTTTCACGGCATACTGGTCGACATCACGGGGCGAAAGCAGCTCGAGACACAACTCGTGGAGCAGAGCATCCGCGACCCGCTCACCGGCTGCTACAACCGGAGATATCTCGGCGGTCTCTACACGGCGGACCGCACGCCGACTGAATCGTGGGGCTGCATATACGTGGACATCGATCACTTCAAGCAGTACAACGATGTTCATGGGCACGCGTCGGGGGACGCGGTCCTCATGAAGATGAGCCGGTTTCTCATGCGGAACGTTCGCGCGGAGGAGCCGGTGATACGCATGGGCGGCGACGAATTCCTCATCACCCTGTTCGGCACCGATCCCGCGGAGACAGAGATGGTTGCACGCCGTCTCGAGAAAGCAGGACGCGAGTGCGGCCCGGTATCCTTCTCCCTTGGCTGGGCAACGCGCGGGAGCTCGGAAAAGCTCGAGGATACCGTCAACAGGGCTGACCGCGAGCTGATAAAGGTGCGCGTGGTGCGAAGGCCGGGGAGCTACACCAGGCGAACTCCTCCGGGAGAAGCCAGCAAGTAGGACCCCCTCCGACATGAGGTGTGCACGTCCGGGCGCCGGGCACGTCTTACGTGCATACCCGAACCGGAAAGACAATGCGCGCCTCACTTTTCTTCCTGAGCCTGACTGCCATGCCGGCGCTTCTCGCCGCCCAGGGAACGATTCTCCCGGGGCGTTGCGTGCCTCGTCCATGCACTCTCGAGCGGCCGTGCGCTCCGTGCAGGCCGCAGGGACCTCAGGTCATCAAGCAGTCGAGCCATGTTCGCGCAGATCTCACAGATCGCGTGATCCGCTACGAAGTAACAGAAACCTTCGTGAATCGCGGATCGGGAATCGGCGAAGCCGATTACATATTCCCGCTTCCCCGGGGCGCGGCGTTTCAGGACCTCAAGCTTTCGATAAATGGCGAGATGGTCGCTGGCGAGACGATGAGCGCTGAGCGGGCCCGCGCCATATATGAGCAGATAGTGCGTGAGCAGCGCGATCCGGCGCTCGTCGAATGGATGGGCCATGGAATGTTGCGCGCCCGGATATTCCCGATTGCGCCAGGCGAGCACAAGAAGGTGGTAGTCAGGTTCCAGATGGTCGCGGAGCGTGAAGGCGATGCCCTGCGTGTCGACTACTTCCAGGGAAGAAACAGCAACCCTCGTGTCGGCGTTACGACAGTGTCGGATGGGGGACGTGACAGCAGATCCGCTGAGGGGTCGTTCACGCTCACTTATCCTGCTGAGGCGAAGTACGGAAGAGCGTATTCGCCAACACACATGCTTTCGGCTAGCGACATTGGCCGCAGGCGCGAGGTCAGGGTGCGGGGAGCCGCCGGCGAGATCACGCTACTCATTCCCTTGCGGCGGTCGAATGAGCCGGCGATCTCGGTTCTATCTCACTCTTTGCGCAACGAGAACGGGTTCGCGCTGATAACACTTTCGCCCCCCGCGATCGCGCCGCGTGTCACCCCACGCGACGTCACCCTCGTGCTCGACGTCTCGGGATCGATGTCCGGAGTTAAGATCAGGCAGGCACGAGCGGCCGGAAAGCAGCTTCTCGCTACGCTCGGTACATCCGACCGGTTCCGGATCATAGATTTTGCGACCGAAGTGCGAAGTTTCCGCGACGAGTTCGTCCGCGCAACCCCGCAGAACGTCACCGCGGCATCGCGCTACCTCGAGTCGCTCGATGCTTCCGGATCCACGAATATCTCCGGCGCGCTGGACGCAGCCCTGGAGGAAGATGCCGTCCCGGGGCGTCTCGGACTCGTGCTGTTCGTGACCGACGGTGAGCCGACGATCGGTGAAAGAAATCCTGAAGCGATTGCGTCCCGCGTTGCGAGGCTGCGCGGCAGCCGCCGGATATTCTCGTTCGGCGTAGGCGCCGACCTCAATGCGGCGCTCGTCGAGAGACTTGCCGTCGAGGGCAGGGGCACCGCCCACTTCGTACGGCCGGAGGAGTCGGTCGAGCGCGCGGTTTCGATCGTGGCAAGCCGGCTCTCGACACCGGTGATAACCGACGTGACTGTTCATGCCGATGGCGTGCGTCTCATCAACCGGTATCCGGCCGCGGCGGCGGACATATTCGCCGGACAGGATTTCGTGATGCTGGCGAGGTATTCCGGAAGCGGAGAAACACGGCTTCGGATCGAAGGCAAAACAGCGAATGGCCCGGTGAGCTGGGTCACGCGTGTGGCGTTCGCCCGCAATTCTCGCGAGAATTCGTTCATCGCCCGCCTCTGGGCAACGCAGCGGGTTGGCTACCTGAGCGCGGAGAAGCGAAGGAATGGCGGGTCGCGCGAGATCGACAATGAAATACGCGAGCTGGGCGAGCGGTATGCTATTCCGACCGAGTTCACGTCATACCTGGTTCTGGAGCCAGGCGTGACCGCCCCAACAGTCGGGCAGGATGTCACCGGCCGCGGAATGATTGCCGGCCAGGCGGCGGCACCAGCCGCGACATCAGGCACAAGAGCGTTTGAATCGGCGCGCGCCGCGGCGGAGCAGCGCGCGGCAACGAATCTCGCGGCGGCTGACGATGCCGATTTTGCAAAACGGCCGAACATGCGGCGCGCCGGTACGCGCGCGTTCACACTTCGCGGAGACAACTGGGTCGATACTCGCATGTCCGATTCGCTTAAAGTGACGAAGGTCCGCGCGTACTCCGATGCGTGGTTCAAGCTCATCGAAGCGATTCCCGAGCTTCGCGAAGCATTCGCGCTCGGCGACAAGGTGACGGTTGCGGGGAAGTCGATCGCGATCGAAACCGGAGACGATGGGATCTCATCCATTGACGAAGCGACGCTCCGCCAGATGAAAGAACGCTGGCAGTGACTGACGTCGACCGCCTTTTCCGGACCTACAACGCTGCGCTGGTGAGATACCTGACGCGGCGGCTTGGAGACCGTGACTGGGCGGAGGAGGTCGCGCAGGAAACGTTCGTGCGCGCCCTCAGGCAGGAGAACATCGAAAACGAGAGAGCGTGGCTGTTCGCCGTGGCAACGAATCTTGTGAGAGACGAGGCGCGCAAGGATGCGCGAAGGAGACGGCATCTCGCGTTGCTCGCCGAGCAGGAGCGGGACGCGGTGTCGGAGCCCGAGCCGACGACGCTGGAGCGCGCGCAGGAAGCGGCGATGGCGAGGAAGGCCGTCGATGCGCTTGCAGAGCGTGACAGGCTTGCGCTGCTGATGCGCGAGGAAGGGCTCGACTACGCCGAGATCGCCGAAGCGCTGGAACTGTCACCCGGGTCTGTCGGGACCACCCTGTCCAGGGCGAGACGGCGACTTGTCGAGAGTTATGAAGCGCTGCAGCGGGAGCGCGAAATGAGGGAGAAAAATGCAGCATCCTGACGAAGGGACAATTCACGCGTGGCTCGATGGACAGCTGTCTGCCGACGAAGGCGCGGAACTCGAGGCGCACGCTGCAACGTGCGCGGAATGCGCTGCCTCGATCGCCGAAGCTCGCGGGCTCGCTGCCGCATCATCGCGAATCGTGAGCTCGCTCGACATCGTGCCGGGGGGCGTAATACCCGTTCGCGCGCCGGTGAAACGCGCGTGGTATCTGACGACCCAGTTCAGGGCCGCAGCCGCAGTGCTGTTTGTCGCCGGTGTGTCACTCGTGCTCACTCGCTGGGACGCTGTTCCGGAAATTGAAGAAGTGTCGAGGCAGACACCCACTCTGAGCCTTGAATCAGCGGCGGTTTCGGAACCGGTCGAAGACGCGCAGACGTCAGCGGTGGAACAGGCGGCAGCTCCCATTCAGGATGGAGCTGCCAACCTTGCGGCTAAATCACCTGCACCTCCCGCTGCGCCTGCGCCTCAGCCAGCCGCGCCGGAGTCAGAGTGGACCGGAAGAGGGGTGACGGCAATTCCAGAACGTGACGCTGCTGCCCGCACCACTGCTGTCGGAGCTGCAGCGGGATCACGCGAGATGCTGCAGCAATCAGCTCCCCCGGTTCTCGTCATGGCGGAGGAGCTTCAGGTGGTGCGCGTTGACAGCACGGCGGCCGCGCGAACCACCGTGTATCTGGTGCCACCAGGAGTGGAGATTTCGCTCACCGAGACTACCGAGATTCGGGCAACCTTTGCCACAGGCAGGGTGCAGGAGAGACAGGCAACCGGAGCTCAAGCGATGAGCAAAGCAGCAGCGCCACCCCCGGCGGCTGAACGTGCCCCCCAGGCCGTGACCCGGTCCGAGTCAGCCGATACAGTCCCTGCTGCGTCGATCAGCTGGACCGACTCGACGACGAACAAGGTTTTCCTGCTGACGGGACCCGTCGGCAGGGAGAGGCTCGAGGAAATCAGGAAGCTGATAGAGCAGAAACGCCGGCCCTAACCTTCCGGATTCAGTATCCGCTGTATCTCGGCGCGAGAATCGATCATGTGAAGGCGCGCAACCCGATCAGCGGCGCGGGGGATTGCATCTCGAAGCTGCGCATCGAGATCCATCAACTCTCCGCGCACAAGCGCGCGCAGGTCGCTGCTCGCGGCCGTGCTGCGTCCACGTGAAGTCCGTGCAGCAGGTAACGAGATCACGGTAACAGGGAGAGGGTTGAGGTGGGAATCCGCCTGTGACAGCCAGCTTCGCTGAAGCCTTCGGCGGAAAGGATCGATGGTCACCCTGTCCGCGCCGAGCTCGGTCCAGATTGAACGTCTCACATCGCCGAGCATTTCGCTCAGCGGGTACACGCTTGACCTCGATGTTGCGAGTGCTTCGTTCTCGAGAAGGCGGTTCAGCCGGTCCGTCTCCATGAGCGCGTAAAACACACGCGACTGCGCCGAGCCAACGCGCCGCAGCGCTCCATCCGGCTCGATACGGCGGAGGATATCCGGATCCACGAGATACTGCGGCGTGCGGAAGGCATGCTGGGCGATGAATCTCATCGCTTCGCGCTGCCGGGCAGGAGAGATCGGCACGAACCTGGGTCCGAGTTGCCCGCCGTATTTTTCGCGTGTCTCCGAGCCGCCGATGACGCTCACCACATGCTCCATCTCCAGTGCCCACTGGTCGAGCAGCTTGTCGTAGAGCTCGAGAAGTTCGGCGTTATTTTCCCCCGGTCTCAGCGTCGCGGTCATGAGGAGAGGAACCGTTCTCCTGATGTTGAGAATGCCGAGCCTCGTCGATTTTACGGGGTCGGCATTTCCCACCGCCTCGCTTACTTCGCCGGGATCAATGTCCCTCGACCCCGTGGTGGTGAAGCGGAACCACGGGACAGTGTCCTGCATCTCGGCCCAGGAGCTGAGCGTTGGCTTTTCATCGTCTGGAGTGCGTGCGCCGGGAATCGGCGCGTAGCCCCATTTCGTGGCGAAGAGATCGTATGGTCCGATTCGCGGAACGAGATCCTCGAGAGGGATTCCGTCTTCCGGTTGGGCAACGTAATTGAAGCGCGAGTAGTCCATCAGGGTCGGGGTGTGACTCATTCGTCGCACCCATGAAGGGCTGCGCACGCTGTCGGCCGGATAAGTCGAGCTGGCCTTCAGGTTGTGAGGGAACCCGAGCGTATGCCCGACTTCATGCGCGATCACGTACTGGAGTAGCCGCCCCATCAGAGAGTCAGGCATCGGCAGCCTGTGCGTCCGGGGATCGAGAGGCGCGACCTGCGTGAAGTACCAGTTCCTGACGAGATTCAGGACGTTGTGGAAGACGCGGATCGACCCGTTGAGGATCTCGCCGCTTCGCGGGTCGTGAACGTGAGGGCCTTCCGCATTCTCTGTTGCGGAGGGAAGCCAGCGCACGACAGTGTTCCTGATGTCCTCCGGTGACCAGTCGGGATCGTCGGCCGGGGATGGAGCATCTCGTGCGACGATCGCGTTGCGAAACCCTGCCGCCTCGAATGCCGGTTGCCAGTCTTCGATGCCCTTCTTTATCCAGGGGATCCACTGGGCTGGTGTTGCGGGGTCTACGTAATAGACGAGTGGCTTCACCGGCTCGGAGAGAGCGGAGTCCGGATGCTTCTTTTCGAGACGCCAGCGCGTGATGTACGACCGGATGACTGACCGGTGCTGCAGGGTTCCGAAGTCTGTCTGGCGGACCGCAAAGAATCCCACGCGACTGTCCGAGAGGCGGGGCATCATGGGCCGGTCCGGGAGACGGATCATGCTCCAGTGGCCGAGGATGCTCTGCGCGGGGATGGGCCCCAGTCCGCGCTGCGAATCCGGCGGATGCTCGGGGGTGAAAGTCTGTGTCGCCTCGACTTCGATGTTGTCGGGAAATGCCGATACGCGCTCGACGAACGACCGCCTGTCGTCGAGTGTTCCGCGGGCGGCCACGAGCTCGGGAACGTTGGTCGTATACAGCGACGTAACGTTGATCACGGCGGCGCTGTCGGGCCCGAAGGCCTCAATATTGAAAGCGGCGACGATTGGCGGATAACTCGCCTGCGATACCGCCCTGTAAACTGGAAGTGTCGAGTCAGCCGCAAGCTCGAAGGAAATGCTCCGGAGGAGAATGCGGCTTCCCTGTCTCTCCCACCGCAGAACGCGCTTCGTGAACTCGTCACCGCCGAAGCTGTTCCCCCCCGAGGCCCGGGCGAACCTTCCGACAACGAGCATGTCGCGTCCGAGCTCGCTGCGGGGAATCTCGAACCGGAGGGTGTCGCCGGTGAGGTGGGTCCGGAAAAGACCTGTCTGAGAACGGGCGCGCTCCGTTATGACCTTCGGGTAGGGCTTGAGGCCGATCGCCTCATCTGCCTTCTCGATTGAATCGGCGCGAAGCTGTGCAGGGGTCTTCTTCGGCTCGGGCGGTGGCGCGCCCCTGCGGACGATGAAGCATCCCTGCACGCTGAGAATCAGGACGCAGGCAGTGACGAAGTGGCGCAACGGAATGAGCGGAGAAGTTTCTGCGATGTTCAGGGAGCGGTGCCGGCTTCGCCCTGCGCGGAGACCGCCATGCCCATCGAGTGATACCCCTTATCGACGTAAAGGATGGTTCCGGTTATTCCGCTGCCGAGCGGGCTGCAGAGGAATGCTGCCGCCATCCCGACCTCTTCCGCGGTGAGCGGATCGTTGAGCGGGGAATTCGTCGCGCAGTATTCGACCATTTTTTCAATAATGCCGATTGCGCTCGCGGCGCGTGATGCAAATGGGCCGGCCGAGATCGCGTTGACGCGGATGCCGTATCGCTGTCCCGCCTCGTAGGCGAGAGTGCGCGTGTCGCTTTCGAGAGCAGCCTTCGCCGAAGACATTCCGCCGCCGTAACCCGGGATTACCTTCTCGCTCGCCATGTAGGTAAGCGAGAGAAACGCGCCGTTCTCCCGCATCATTGGCCCGAGTCGGCTCACCATCGACACGAGAGAGTACGCGCTGACTCCGATGGCAGTGAGATAGCCGTTCCGGCTCGTTTCGATGAGGGGACGCTTCACCTCCGGACCGTTCGCCAGCGAATGGACGACGATGTCGAGCGGCTTCTCGCCGAAATCCTCGCGAATCCGCGTGGCCATCCCCTGGATCGAGAAGTCTCCCGTTCCCGCGTAGCGCTTGCTGTCTATCACGTCGGCCGGGGCGTCGGCCAGTGTGTCGTAGGCGGCATCGAGAGGATAAATCCGTTCAAACTCGAGCAGGTCGCCATTGGACAGGCGGCGTGATTCGTCCATCTTCCCGCGCTCGAGCAGGTTCCTGAATATGTTGAGCGCCGGGGGCCAGGTCGCGACGGAAACCGAGGCTCCGGCTTCGGCGAGGGATTTGGCGATCGCGAAGCCGAACCCGCCGTCGTCGGCGACCCCGGCGACGAGCGCCCGGCGGCCGGTGAGGTCAATATTGAGCATCGGATGGATATAGGGTACGGGGAGCGAGGAGTCCAGTCTGAGGGTCTCGGGGCAGCGGAAGCCACGGGTGAAACACCAGAGTGAAAACGGATTTAACGGATTGGGCGGATCTGACGGATAAACCTCTTTACGGCTGGCTGGCTCGAGCGCAGGCGGGCATAGAGGCAGGGCGAGATTCTCGTTTTTGAGGGTTCAAACAAAGACAGAAAAACGTTGGACTGGGCGAGGCACTGCGGTGAGTTCACGCATGCGCTTTATCCGTCAGATCCGTTTGATCCGTGAAATGTAAAGATTGCGGTTCCCGTTGTTCATTGTAAATCAGACGCCGGAGGAAGTACTGAAGCTCGCCATCAGGGTTCTGATCCTTTGCCTCGTTGTTTCGTCACCGGGGAGCGGCCAGACTCAGGACACACTTTATACCGATCGCCCGCTTTTCACCGCCGGCGATGCGTGGCTCGCGGGTGGATTCGTCGCCGCGTCGGCGATCGCTGCTCCTCTCGACGAGTGGCTGATGAAGGAGCTTCAGCTCGAAAGCCGTCAGTCGAGCCAGTTTCTCCAGAAGACAGCGACGGCAGCGCGCGTGTGGGGGAACCCGGGAACGCTGATCGCCGGAGGCGGCCTCTACCTCATGGGCATGGCCACCGGCAACCGGCGAATGCAGGACCTCGGCCTTCACTCCAGCGGTGCGGTGATCCTGGCCAACGTAGTAACGGTTGGAATGAAGATCGTCTCGGGCCGGACGCGGCCGTACGTCGACAGCACTGACGCGCGGGATTTTCAGCTGCTGCGCGGGCTGCGGGATGGCGACTTCCGGTCGTTTCCGTCAGGGCACTCGACTGCTGCTTTTGCCTTTGCGTCCGTAGTCACGGCTGAAACCAGCCACTGGTGGCCCGGTGCACGCTGGCCGGTTGGCATCCTGACGTATGGAACAGCGGCCCTGACTGGCGTCTCGCGCATTTACAATCACGACCACTGGGCAACTGACGTCGTGGTCGGCGCCGCGGTGGGAACGATCACGGGCCTGAAGCTTTTCAGGTACCAGCATTCGCACCCTGGCAATCGGATAGACAAGACGTTCCTCAGGGCGGGTTTTCAGTCGACGGGCGGAAAGTGGAACGTGCTTCTATCAGTGGTGCCGAGATAATTGCAGCAGAACGGGCTTTTCATCATCGCGGAGATAGGGGGAGCCGCGGGCAAGATCATCCGCGAGATAAACCGCAGGTATGATCCTCGGCTCGCGCGCTACAAGGCGCCTCATGTGACGATCACCGGCTCATCGGGGGTCGGTCCGATGCCGGCGTCGGTCACGAAGTCAGAGCTCTGGGACAAGCTCGCCCCGATCACGTCGAGCACACCGGTTCTGTCGCTGGATCTCGGGCTGCCGCTCCGGTTCATGCAGAGCGACATAATCGTGCTTCCCCTGGATCCTCACGGACCGTTGCGCATCCTGCACGACCGGATTGCTACGTCAGGCCTTCCGTTCCAGCGTGCCCG
>JBPPMU010000024.1:0-43597 GCA_051306215.1 Gemmatimonadaceae bacterium
GTTGAGCGGAGCGTCGCACAACCCTGTTCCGGAGAAGATCCAGACTCCTCCGCAGCCACAGGATCCTGTCGCGACAGAGAACCGGACGCAGGAGTCGGACGAGGAGCTCCGGCGCTTCAGGGAGTGGCTGGACGGTCTGGTGGATTCGTGAGGATCGCTGTAGTCAACGGCCCGAACCTCAACCTGCTCGGCACCAGGGAGCCCGACATCTACGGAACTGCGACACTCGCGGACATCGAGATGCGACTTCGCGAAATCGCGCCGGAGCTCGGAGCCGAGCTGACGTTCACGCAGCTGAACGGTGAGGGTGAGATCGTCGAGGCGGTGCACGCCCTCCGCGGCAGGTGCGATGGGGCGCTCGTCAACGCCGGCGCATATTCGCACACCAGTCTCGCGATTCGCGATGCGCTCGCCGGAATCGCGCTGCCGTTCGTCGAGGTCCACCTCACCAACATCTACGCGCGCGAGCCGGCGCGGCGGCATTCGGTTCTCTCTGACGCTGCGGTCGCCGTGGTTTGCGGATTCGGCGCGGACAGCTACGAGCTCGCATTGCGCGGACTCGCGCGGAAGCTGTCACCGAATGGCTGACAATCGCGGCGGGCGCTTCGCCGCCCTCACCCGCCTCCTGACGACGCAGCGCATCGACGCGCTGGTGTTGACGAGCCTGCCCAATATCAGGTACCTGACCGGCTTCTCCGGCACGAGCGCGATCGCGGTCGTCACTCCGTCGGAGATTCACCTGATCACCGATTTCAGGTACGAGGTCCAGTCGGCTGAAGAGGTTGGCGGGTTCGCGCAGATCAGGATCGAGCCGGTGAGTCTCTGGGCGGGCCTGTGGAGTGTTCTCCAGAAGATTCAGTCCCCGGAAGTCATCGGGTTCGAGTCGGCGCACATTTTCCACCGCGACTTCGAGCGCCTGCTGAACGACGGTTCGAGGTGGCAGTGGCGGCCGCACGTCAACCTCGTCGAATCGCTCCGCGAATCGAAAGATGAGGACGAGGTCGCACTTATCACCGAAGCGGGCCGCATCGCGACGCAGGCCCTCGAGAAGACGCTGCCGCAGATCGCAGCCGGCCAGAGCGAGCTCCAGATTGCCGGAATTCTCGAGAAGGCGCTGAGGGAAGAGGGAAGCGAGGAAGCGCCTTTCCCGCCGATTGTCGCATCGGGGCCGCGGTCGGCCCTTCCGCACGCAAGGGCCTCGAAGCGCATCGTGGAGCGCGGCGACCTTCTCCTGCTCGATTTCGGCGCACAGCATGCGGGATACTGCTCCGATGTCACGAGAACCGTCGTCGTCGGGCCGCCGGCCACCGAACAGAAGGAGATATACGAGATCGTCAGGGAGGCGAACCACATCGCCTCGCACTCCGTTAAAGCCGGGATGACCGGAATGGCTGCCGACGCTCTCGCTCGGAGCTACATTGAGCGCTGCGGGCACGGCGAGGCATTCGGTCACAGCCTGGGCCACGGGCTGGGGCTGGAAGTCCACGAGGCGCCCCGGCTTGCACGAACCGCGGAGGCGGCCCTTGTCGAGGGAGCAGTCGTCACCATAGAGCCAGGCATTTACCGACCGGGGTGGGGAGGCGTCCGTATAGAGGACGACGTCCACCTCTCTGAGAACGGTCCGCGGATTCTCACGAACTTTTCCCGGGAGCTAATCGAGGTCGCATGAGAGACATATCAGGAACAGAGCGCGAGGCACTCACAAGATGATGGACCTCCGCTACGTCAAGAAGCTCCTCGAGATGATAGACGCATCGTCCGTCAACACCATCGAGATAACGTCCGACAAGGGGATGCGGATCCGCGTGTCGAAGAACTCGCCGCGCGGACCGGTTCAGGCAGCAGCGCCGGAGTATTTGCCGCAACCGGTCGCGGCAGCGCCTGCGCCGCCGCCAGCCGACGCTCCAAGAGCGGAGCCTGCACGGTCGCATCTCCTCGAGGTCAAGTCGCCGATGGTGGGGACATACTATTCCGCACCCGAACCCGGCGCGAAGCCGTACCTGAGCGTCGGGGATCGCATCTCCAAGGGACAAATCCTCTGCATCATCGAAGCGATGAAGATCATGAACGAGATCGAATCCGAATTCGATGGCGTCGTGAAGGAGATGCTCGCCCAGAACGCGCACCCGGTTGAGTACGGACAGGTGCTTTTCCGCATCGACCCAAATGGCTGACACACCGATAACCCCAGTTGAAGGAATTCCGGCCCTCGCGCCGGGGTTCGATTACCGCACAGTCCTGCGCCAGATGCTCGAGCAGAACGCGTCTGACCTTCACCTGAAGGTGGGATGCGCGCCGACGCTTCGCGTCAACGGCGAGCTGATAAACCTGCCGATGTCGCCGATGCGCTCCGACGACATGAAAGCGCTTGCCGACCAGATAATGCCGCCCCGGCGCCAGAAAGAATTCGCCGAGATGAAGGAGGCAGACTTCGCTCTTGGCGTTCCCGGCATCGGGCGTTTCCGCGTCAACGCGTACCAGCAGCGGGGGACGATCGCCTATGCATTCCGCATAGTTCCGTTCCAGGCGCACACGATAACCGAGCTGAATCTCCCTCCGGTTCTCGAGCAGATTGCGATAAAGCCGCGCGGCCTGGTGCTCGTGACGGGCGTCACCGGCTCCGGCAAGTCGACTGCGCTCGCGGCGATGATTCAGTACATAAACCAGAACAGGACCGCGAACATAATCACGATCGAGGACCCGATCGAGTTCCTGCACCGCGACAACAAGTCGCACATCAACCAGCGCGAGGTCGGGACTGATACGGCGAGCTTCGCCCAGGCGCTCCGCCGCGTGCTGCGACAGGACCCCGACATTCTTCTTGTCGGAGAAATCCGCGACCTCGATACCCTCGACACCGCGCTCAAGGCAGCCGACACCGGGCACCTCGTGTTCTCGACGCTTCACACGACTGACGCGACGCAGACGATCAACCGCATTCTGTCGTTCTATCCGCCGCACCAGCAGGCGGAAGTGAGGTTCCTCCTGGCGAGCTCGCTCGAGGCGGTGATCTCGCTGAGACTCGTTCCCCGCGCCGACAGGCCTGGACGCGTGCCGGCCGCGGAGGTGCTGATCAACACCGCGGCGGTCCGCGACAACATCCGCGACATGTCGAAGTCGCTCAACATCCCCGAGCTGATCGCCGAGGGAACGGTGCAGTACGGGATGCAGAGCTTCGACCAGTCGCTGATGAACTGGTACAAGTCGGGCGTCATCTCGTACGAGAACGCGCTCTATTACGCGACGCGGCCGAACGAGTTCGCGCTGCGGATTCAGGGAGTCGCAGGCGCTAGCGATACAACGTGGGACAACGTACAGCAGGAAGTGTCTGCTTGACATGGCGATTGAGGCCTGAGGACACTTGCGGGCTCAGGACTAACAGCCATTGCAGAGTCGCGATTAAGTGAGGATTGAGGACAGAAAGACGGGGTCCTCAGGTGTCCTCGGTTCTCGGGCCTCAATCCTCAGTCCTCGGTTCTGCCTCGGTCCTCACTTAATCGCGCCTCTGCAATTGCTGTTGGTCCTGAGACCGCAAAGTCCTGAATCCTCAGTCCAAAGTCCCTAACAAGAATTTTAGAATTACATATCTTCCAAAGAAGTGTTCAAGAAAGTCCTGATCGCGAACCGCGGAGAGATCGCTCTCCGCGTCATCCGTGCTTGCCGCGAGCTTGGCATCCAGACGGTCGCCGTGTACTCGGAGGCCGACCGCGAGTCACTCCATGTGAGATTCGCGGACGATGACGTATGCATCGGGCCGGCGCCCGCGCGCGACTCGTACCTCAAGATCCCGCGCATCATCGCTGCCGCCGAAATCGCCGGTGCCGACGCGATCCACCCGGGTTATGGATTCCTCGCCGAGAATGCGGAGTTCGCCGAGACCTGCGCGGCGAGCAACATCGCGTTCATCGGCCCGACGCCCGAGCAGATCCGCGTGATGGGCGACAAGGCGGCCGCGCGAAACGCGATGAGCTCGGTCGGAGTTCCCATCATTCCAGGCACTCCGGGCGGGGTCGAGGACCCGGAGGAGGCCCTCACGTTCGCCCGTGACATCGGTTTTCCGGTGATAATCAAGGCGGCGGCAGGCGGCGGTGGAAAGGGAATGCGCGTGGCGACAGAGCCCGACGACTTCATAAGGTCGTTCCAGCTCGCGCGCTCAGAGGCCCTCTCCGCATTCGGCAATGGTGAGGTCTATGTCGAGAAATACCTCGCCCGGCCGCGCCACATCGAATTCCAGATAATGGGCGACAGGCACGGCAACGTAATCCACCTCGGGGAGCGCGACTGCTCGGTCCAGCGCCGGCACCAGAAGCTGATCGAGGAGAGTCCGAGCCCGGCACTGACGCCCGAGCTGAGGGCCGCGATGGGAGAGGCGGCAGTGAAGGGCGCGAAGGCGATCGACTATGTCGGCGCCGGTACGATCGAAATGCTCCTTGAAGACGGAAACTTCTACTTCATGGAAATGAACACGCGCATCCAGGTCGAGCATCCGGTGACGGAGATGCTCACCGGAATCGATCTCGTGAAGGAGCAGATACGCGTTGCCGCCGGAGAGAAGCTTTCGTTCAGCGAGACGCCGGCGTTCCGCGGTCACGTGATAGAATGCCGCGTGAACGCCGAGGATCCGGCGCGGAACTTTCAGCCGTCACCGGGGCGGCTGGAGGTATTTCATCCGCCCGGCGGTCCCGGAGTCCGGCTCGACACTCACGTCTATACGGGATACGTGGTCCCGCCGTTCTACGATTCGCTGATCGCCAAGCTCATCTGCCAGGGCCGCGACAGGCCGGAAGCGCTGAGGCGCATGCAGATGTCGCTCGAGTCATTCGTGATCGAGGGAGTGACGACAACGATACCGTTCCTCGCCCGCGTGATGGCAAACCCGCGCTTTCAGGCAGGTGACATCGACACGAAGTTCCTGGAGCGCGAAACCGACCTCATGCGCGAGCCCGTCACTTGAAGCTGGAGGTCTTCGTCTCCCCGCGCACCGCGCCGAGCGATGTGCAGGGGAAGGTCGTGGCGGTGATAGATGTTCTGAGGGCATCGAGCACGATCGCGGTTGCGCTCGCGAACGGTGCTCGGACGCTGGTTCCCTTCGAGACCCCCGACGACGCGATAACGCGCTCCCGCCAGCTCGAGCGGGGCGAGGTGCTCCTCGCAGGCGAGCAGAAGAACGTCGCGATCCCCGGATTCGACATGGGAAACTCGCCGCTCGAGTTCACGCCGGAGAAGGTCGGCGGGCGCACGATCTTCATCAGCACTACCAACGGAACCCGCGCTCTAACCGGCCTCCAGGGTGCGCGGGACGTTGTCGTCGCGTCATACGTGAATCACTCCGCGGTGACGGCAATGCTTCGCGCCGCATCGAGGGAGGCAGATATTCTGATTGTATGCGCGGGCGAGGAGGGACATTTTAGTCTCGAGGACGCGGCGTGCGCCGGGAGATACGTCCGCACAATCATGGGGCAGAACGCGTCGATCACTACTAACGACGCCGGACTGGCCTGCTCGCTCATCGACAGGAAGTATGGCGACAACATCGCGAAGATCTTCAAAGACTCGGCCCACGGACAAGCGCTCGACGAAGCAGGGTTCGGGGGCGACCTCGTCGCCTGTGCTGCGCTGGATTCGCACCCTGTTGTCCCCATCTACCAGGACAAGCAGATCACCCGGCTCGGACCGGATCGAGAGCGGTGAGCCGCTGCCCCGCAGCTCCGCGCTGAGGCGCGAGCTGTGGGGAATCGCCCTCATACTTTTCGCGCTGTTCCTCGGCGGCGCGCTGACGATGCAGGCGGTCGCGATCCTTCAAGGTGGCGACGTCACGCAGAGTTTCGGCTGGGCGGGAAGCCTCCTCGCGGCTCCGATGGTGATGCTCCTCGGATGGCCGGCGTCGGCACTCGTGCCGGTCGCGCTCGCGGCGCATGCGCTCCGCCTCTTCGGCCGGCTCGCCGAGAGAACCGACAGGTCGTGGATGGTTTTCCTCCTTGGGCTCGTCGCGCTTCTCCCTGTCGCACTCGGCCTCTGGGAAGGCGGGGTGCGCGAAGCGACGGCGATCTCGGGATTGTGGGGGAGCCTTGCCGCCTACTACCTGCTTCAGTTCGCCGGGAATGCGGGAGCGTGGATAATCGTCGCGCTTTCCCTGAGCGCGCTGATGGCGGTCACGCTGTCGTGGAATCCCGTGCGTGCCGTACTAGGAAGAGGCACAGAGGCTGACGCACGCAGAGGCGCAGAAGAAGCGGTAGAAACAGAAGCCCGGGGGCGCCGGGGTGCGGTGCTTCCGCTCGAGCCGACGCCTGAGGAGATGCCGGCGATCGATGTCGCGCTCATGAACGGCGATAACGGCGTGGATAGTCCGGCCGCCGTTGAGAGGAAGAAACGGGAGCGGAAGTCGAAGTCGGCACTCGCTTCGGAACATGACGAGCGGATAGCCGCGGCAATCGAGTCGACCGCCTACGGCACCGGGGTCGATGAAGAGCTGCCCACGCTCGATCTCCTTGCGCCGCTACCGCGGCGCAATGCCGACCTCGGCAACCGCGAGCTCGATGCGATGGGCGTCAAGCTGATGGAGGCGCTTCGGACGTTTCGCGTTGAAGGTGAGCTCGTCGGCCGGACGACCGGACCGGTCGTCACGCAGTTCGAGATCGAGCCAGCGCCGGGCGTGAAGGTGAGGCAGTTCGCGACTCTCGCGAACGATCTCGCTCTCGCGATGCGCGCGCAGAGCATTCGTATAGTAGCGCCTATCCCCGGGAAGGGAGCTGTTGGCGTAGAGGTGCCAAACCCGAAGGCGGAGATGGTCGCGTTCCGCGAGATGCTCGAGTCACCCGAGTACAGGGACATTCGCGCGGCACTTCCCATCGCCCTCGGCAAGGATCTCGAGGGGCGGCCGGTCATTGCCGACCTCGCGAAGATGCCTCACCTGCTCATCGCCGGCGCGACGGGATCAGGCAAGTCCGTCTGCGTGAACACTCTCATTACGAGTCTCATCTACCGGCACACGCCGAAGACGCTCCGGTTCCTGATGGTCGACCCGAAGATGGTGGAGCTCTCCGTCTACAACGTCCTTCCGCACCTGCGCCACAAGGTCGTGACAGACAACCGCGACGCAGCGTCGGTGCTCAAGTGGGCGGTGTTCGAGATGCAGGAGCGGTACGAGCTTCTAGCGGCTAACGGCGCGCGAAACATCCAGGACTTCAATAGAAAGGTCCAGGAGGGTGCGTCGCTGAGGATCCCGAAGCGTCCCGACGTTGCGTTCGAGAACACCGAATACACCGCCGGGATTCTCCCGTACATCGTGCTGATCATCGACGAGCTCGCTGATCTCATGATGACTGTGCAGGCCGAGGTCGAGACACCTCTCGCGCTGCTTGCGCAGAAGGCGCGCGCGATCGGGATCCACATCATCCTCGCCACGCAGCGGCCGAGTGTGAACGTCCTCACGGGGTTGATCAAGGCGAACTTTGCGAGCCGTATCGCGTTCCGTGTCGCGTCGCAGATAGACAGCCGCACGATTCTCGACACGATGGGGGCGGAGGCGCTCCTTGGTAACGGAGACATGCTGTTCGTGCCGCCGGGGAAGTCCGAGCCGTCGCGACTTCAGGGAGCGTTCATCTCGAGCGAGGACACCGAGCGCCTCACGAAATGGTACGAAGACGGGAAGAGCCGCCGCCGTGCCGAAGCCGAAGCGAAGGGATTTTTCCTCGAGGAGACTATCGAGGCGGATATTCTCGAGACTATCCGCAAGCGCGAGGCGGAAGCTGCACAGGGCGGCGGCGAAGCCGACGAGCAGGGCGAGGGCGACCGAGACAAGCTGTTCCGCGAAGCTGCCGAGGTGGTGATTCAGCACCAGCAGGGCTCGACGTCGCTGCTGCAGCGTCGCCTGAAGGTCGGCTACGGGCGGGCCGCTCGCATCATCGACCAGCTACAGGTTGCCGGCGTGCTCGGACCGCCGGACGGATCGCGGCCGAGGGATGTCCTCGCCGGCCTCGACGATCTCGACAGGATCTGCGGTCCGCGAACCTGAGCCTTGTAAAGCTCCGAGCTTTACCCTGACCAAGCTGGCCGCTCCTACCTCTTCCTTTGTTCGGTTGCGTCGTAGCGGAAAGCGCGAAGCTGACCGAGCTCGATGCGCAACCCCGTGTCTTCGAGCCGCCAGCGTTACAGATCGCCAGCATTCAGCTACCCGCTACGACGCAACTGAACAAAGGAAGAGGTAGGAGCGGCCAGCCTGGTCAGCGGTCAGCCTGGAGCTGTAGAAAGGAATTGATGACAGGGCGATGAATTCGGCGATGGAGGCGGTCGCTCACCGTCTACTTTGCCCTCCATGTCAGCAGCAAGACAGGTTCTGGGGGAGAAGGGTGAGCGGATCGCGGAAGAGTACCTTGCCGCCCGGGGATGGCGGGTCCTGGACAGGAGATTCAGGAGCGGGCACCGGGATATCGACCTCGTAGTCGAGCGGATCGGAGGGGAGGGCAGGCTCGTCGCCTTCGTGGAGGTGAAGACCCGTGTCTCTTCCGGGTACGGGGGCCCGCTGGGGGCGGTCCACTGGCGGAAGCAGCGGGAAATGGCTCATGCGGCTCGCGATTGGATGGCGAGGCAGCGGGAGCCCGGGGATACCTTCAGGTTCGATGTCGTCGGCGTGATTTACGGCAATGGGGCTCCCGAAGTAATTCACGTCGCCGACGCATTTCAGGTGAGATGAGTATTGAGAACCTGGCGGTACCTTCGTATTTTATTCGGGTAGCGTTTCGGGGGCGCAATATGACAGTTTCAACCCCCCGCGAACGCCGGGCGAGCTGAGTGCCGTGGTGTTCAACGACAACGAGAGGACGGATCAGATGGCGGTTTCGGTAATGGGGGAAGACAAGAAAAAGGCGTTGAACCTGGCGATTGCGCAGATCGAGAAGAACTGCGGCAAGGGTTCGATAATGAAGATGGGATCCGAGTCGGCGCGGGTGCGTATCGACGTGATTCCAACGGGCGCTCTTAACCTCGACGCGGCGATCGGCGTCGGCGGAATTCCGCGCGGAAGAGTGACAGAGATCTACGGCCCTGAGTCGAGCGGAAAGACGACTCTCTGCCTCCATGTCGTGGCGAATGCGCAGAAGGCCGGCGGAGTCGCCGCTTACATAGATGCAGAGCATGCGCTCGATACCGAGTATGCACAGAAGCTCGGGGTGGATATCGACAATCTTCTCATCTCGCAGCCGGACACCGGTGAGCAGGCGATGGAGATCTGCGAGATCCTCGTCAGGTCGGGCGCGGTTGATGTCGTCGTTATCGATTCAGTGGCGGCGCTCGTGCCGCGTGCGGAGATCGAGGGCGACATGGGTGATTCTCATGTCGGCCTCCAGGCGCGGCTCATGAGCCAGGCGCTGCGGAAGCTCACCGGGGCGATCGCCAGGTCGAAGACTTCGGTGATATTCATCAACCAGCTCCGCGAGAAGATCGGGGTGATGTTCGGCAATCCCGAGACGACGACGGGTGGGAAGGCCCTCAAGTTTTACGCTTCGGTGCGGCTGGATATCCGCCGGATCGGGCAGGTGAAGGAGAAGGAGGACGTGGTCGGGTCGCATGTCAGGGTCAAGGTCGTGAAGAACAAGGTTGCCCCTCCTTTCAAGCAGGCTGAATTCGATATTATGTATGCCGAGGGGATAAGTCATGCCTCTTTGGTTCTGGACATTGCGGCGGAATCTGGTATCATCGACAAGTCGGGTGCCTGGTACAGTTATGGTTCCCAGAGGATCGGCCAGGGGCGTGAGAACGCCAAGATGTTCCTCAAGGACAACCCGGCTCTCATGGCTGAGGTAGAGGAGAAAGTGAAGACCGTGCTCGGGATTCGCCCTGCCAATGGCGAGGCGGAGACAGAGCCGGCTGACGACTAGTTACAGCGGCGCCTATCGGAGGTCACGGCTACCGGTAGACGCTCGCGAGGGGTCGAACGTGTGTTCGGGAAGGCGGAGGCCCGGTGTTTCCGCTTGAACGGGCATCTCGTTCGGCCCCGTTTACTAGAGGCGCAGAGCGCCGCCGGGTGGCGGGCGACGCAGAGGCGCAGAAGGAGCAGGGGCGGGAAGGCGTGACATCAACTGGCGTGAGGCGGTGTCTTGGCGGGTAACGGCTACGAGTATGCCTTGAACCTGCTTGCTGCGCGTGAGTATACCGCGCGGGGGATTCGGCGGAAGCTGGTCCACAAGGAGTACACTCCCGAGGAGGCCGACTCTGTCGTCGAGCGGCTTGTCGCGAGCGGGATCGTCGACGATTCCCGGTATGCTGCGGAGTATGCCAGGCAGAAACTCGTGCTTGGGGGTGCATCCGTCCGGCGCGTGAGGCAGGCACTCGCCCAGAGGGGAATCGATCCGGCGATCGCAGTTGCTGCTATCGAGCGGGTGCTGGCCGATGAGCCCGTCGATCAGGATGCTGCGATCGAACGTCTCGCGTTGAGAAAGCTCCGATCGCTGGGGGATCTCGAGGCCGCTGTGAAACGTCGCCGGGTGTTTGGATTTCTTGTCAGAAGGGGTTACGAGCTCGACGATATAAAGCGGGTGCTTGGCCGTGTATCGCTGTAGATATCGGGAATCGTTTTTCCTCATCACAAACGTGTAACAAAATGGCCTTTTAACATTGCTCGCACCCACATTCATGCGTTCCCCATTGACATCGAGTCTGGCGGAGGGTTAATGTGCGTCCCGCTGCCCGATTCGAGTGAGCGTCATCGGAGGGTGATAGAGGGCTCGAAGGGGCAGCTGAAAGGCTGCAATGTGCCGACCGGCTGACCGCATCTGGTACTGTCGTTCGGCAATCGTGCAGCCGGAAGCTGGAAAGAGCGGAGCGTACGCGGGATCAGTGCGCCGAGCTGAGAGATGATCCCAAGTTATCTCCTACGATAAGGGCACCCCGGTCGCGAGGCCGGTCCGCAAAGCCAAGGGTCTCATTCCGAGATAGCCTGGCCGTCGAAAAGGGAAAGTTCGGCTGGAAGCCGACAACCTTTTACGATCAGGGAGTACAGATGAAAAAGTTGTTTTTCCTTCCCCTCGCGGCGTTCGTGTTTGCCGCCTGCAGTGAGAATACTGCCCCCGATACAAACGCTGACCTGAGCCCGAGCTACGCGAAGCCGGTCAAGAACCCGCCCGCAACTGGTGGAGCAACGGGCTCGAAGTACTCCGCGACGTTCGACTTCGATGCGCCCGGGATTCAGGCCTCGAATTTCAGTACGTTTGCAACGGATACGGATGACAATTCGGTTGCGTCATCGTCTCAGGAAGTGCAATACGTGCCGAACGATGCCGGTAATGGCTTCTTCGGACGCTTCAACAACACTAACACGCGCGCGCTCCTCGTCATGACCGAGGCAGGCTCAAAGTACACGGTCAACTTCGACCTGTACGTGATCGGCTCATGGGATGGCCGGGGTAAGCAGGCCCAGCAGGGTATCTTCGAGGCGAACGCCTTCCAGGTCGGCTGGAGATGCTCGCCGACCGGCGCGATCACAACGATCTTCGAGACGAGCTTCTCGAACCAGTACACGGTTCAGCAGGATTTCCCGAACTACCTGTATACCGGCGGCTATAAGGCCGGTACCGGATCGGTCCCGGGCAGCATCGATGCGCTCGGGTATGCGGATCGTCCTGACTTGTCGCACACGCCGAGTTTCCGCAGCTTCGGTGACGCTACCTACGCCCTCCAGTACACGATCGGAAATGTCTGCAACGGACAGCCGCCAACGTTCGTGTTCGGAAGCACCGCACCGGGGCAGCAGAATAACTACGACGAGAGCTGGGGCATCGACAACGTGATCCTCAAGGTCGACATCTGAACAAGCAGTAACGCGCTCCAGGAGAGAGAGACGGGGACCTTCGGGTCCCCGTTTTTTTTTGAGACCGGCCGGCGCCGCCGTTTCCTCACCGGTCTCTCACCCGCCCGTCTCCCCCCTCACAAACCGACACGTGTTTGCGAGCAAGTCATGATCCTGTAACTTGCCTCCCAACCCCGCCGGGTAAGTATTCCCCTCGCTAACAGCTGCAAGCACGCTTTGGCGGGGGGAAATGCGGGTTTCAGCAGGAAGCTCCTTCGAGTCGGGCACCCCGGTCGCGAGGCCGGTCCGCAAAGCCAAGGGTCTCTCAGAGACAGCCTGGTTGTCGTAAAGGGTTCTATCGGCGAAAGCCGAAACTTTATGTCAGGGAGTCAAAAATGATCCGCAGTCTCCGAATCTGCGCCGCGGCGCTGGTCTTCGCCGCGTGCACCGAACCAACAGCACCATCCGCCGTCCAGGACATCGCTCCGCGCCTCGCCAGGCCAATTAAAGGCGACGGCGGCCTCACGGTAAACGGCAACCTTCAGAACAACACTTTCGCGTTCTCCGCCGCCGACCTCGGGCGGACCGGAAGCAGCAACACAGCCCTGGCCGTTCTCGACCAGACCGCACAGGCAGTCGCTTCGCTCCTGACGGAAGAGATGCCTGCGAAGCCTGGCGACTATGTCCTCGGGCGGCTCAACAATCAGCAGGTCGTGATCGGCATCGCGCCCGGCGCCACGAAGTTCGAGCTCAACCTCGACTTCTACGCGATCGGGTCGTGGGACGGGGCTGGGCAGCAGACCCAGCAGGGCGCCTTCGGCCAGGACAGCTGGGCAGTTGTCGCCGAATGTGGTGACAATCTTGTCGACGTGTTCGCCACCTCTTTTTCAAACCAGAAAGCCGTCCAGCAGCACTATCCGTCAACCCTGGATGGAAAGAGAAACGGCTGGCTCAAGAATTCTGCGGGCTCCAATGTCACAGGGTTCGACGCAAACGTTCCTCTCTTCTCCTCAGTCAAGGACTCCTGGTACAAGCTGAGCTTCAAGGGATCAAATCCATGCGGCAGCGCCGAGTTCAAGTCGCTCCGCCTCCTCACGCCCGGATTCGACCTGCAATCCCGGGACGACGAGTCGTGGGCCGTAGACAACATCGTCATCAAGACAGACTGATCGGCTTCAACACCTGAGTGAGTGAAACGGGGGCCCACAAGGCCCCCGTTTCTGTTTTTCAGGCTGAGGAAGGCGCACGGCGTCCAGTATATTTCCCCCATGCAGGCTTCAGAGATAAGACGCAGGTTCCTCGAGTACTTCGAGCGCAAGCAGCACGCGGTGCGCCCGAGCAGCTCGCTCGTCCCCGCGGACGATCCGACCCTCCTGTTCACCAACGCGGGAATGGTCCCGTTCAAGCGGGTATTCCTCGGCCTCGACACTCCTGAATTCGGCAACCGCGCAACTACCTCGCAGAAGTGCGTTCGCGCCGGCGGAAAACACAACGACCTCGAGCAGGTCGGCCACACCGCCCGCCACCACACGTTCTTCGAGATGCTCGGCAACTTCTCCTTCGGCGATTACTTCAAGAAGGACGCGATCCGCTTTGCGTGGGAGTTTCTCACCCTGGACCTGAAGCTCGACCCGGCCCATCTCAGGGTCACCGTGTTCGAGGAGGACGACGAAGCACGGAAACTCTGGCACGAAGTGACAGGCCTGGCCGAGTCGCGCATATACGGGCTTGGGGCGCATGACAATTTCTGGCAGATGGCGGACACGGGGCCGTGCGGGCCCTGCTCCGAGATCTACGTCGACCTCGCCCACGTTGCGAAAGACTGGCGCTTTCCGTCCGGCTCGACCGGTGAATGGACGGAGCTCGACCGAACCGAGTTCTCCCGCGACGCATTCGTCGAGGGTGCGGAGGCGGGAAGGTTTCTCGAGATCTGGAATCTCGTGTTCATGCAGTTCGACAGGCAGGAAGACGGCACTCTCGTGCCGCTTCCGAAGCCATCAGTCGACACAGGGATGGGTCTCGAGCGCGTCGCAGCGGCATTGCAGGGCGTCACGAACAACTACCACACAGACCTTTTCATCGACCTGATCGAAAGGCTCGAGGAAGTGTGCGGCATTCCCTATCGCGGGAGGGAATCAGACGAACGCTACTGGCATGAGCTGACAGGCCAGCGCGGCGAGCACTCGGCCGCGGTGAAACAGGGAAACCGGGTTCACGTCGATCCCGCATCGTTCAGGGTCATCGCGGATCACTCTCGCGCTGTTGCATTCCTTCTCGCAGACGGAGTATTCCCTTCGAACGAAGGGCGCGGCTACGTCCTGCGGCGCATACTGCGCCGCGCGGTGCGCCATGCGTGGCTTCTCGGCCGCGGCGCGCCGACACTCGTCGATGTCGTTAAGCGGGTTATCGAGACAATGGGTGATGTTTTCCCGGAGCTGAAGCAGCGCGAGCGGCACATCCTCGACACGACACGCGCCGAGGAACAGCGCTTCCTCGCGACTATCGACGGCGGCATGAAGCGGTTCGACGAGCTCGCGCCGGAGGACACCACACAGGGATCGACTGCGATCTCCGGGACCATCTCAGGCGACGACGTCTTCAAGCTCTACGACACGTTCGGTTTTCCCATCGACCTCACCGAGCTGATGGCGCGAGAGCGCGGCTACACAATCGACTTGGCCGGCTTCGAGTCGTCTCTCGCGGGGCAGCGCGAACAGTCGCAGCGCGAGCGGAAGTCGAAGAAAATTGCAGTCTCCGCTCAACTCGAGGACACCTCATGGGTTCCTGCCGACCCGGTGACTTTTGTCGGTTACGACACGATCGAGTCTGACACGGTGGTGACCGCTTTCACTGAGCTGCCCGAAGGCCGCGCGGCCGTCATGCTGAGGGAGACTCCCTTCTATGTCGAGTCGGGCGGCCAGGTGTCGGATCGTGGAACGATCGTCGGTGCAGGATGGTCACTCGATGTCGACGAGGTGCGGCGGATCGACGGGAAAATCACCGCCATAGGCAAAGTCGAAGGCGCGCTAAAACCGGGTCCCGCCAAGGCAACTGTGCCCAGAGACGTGCGACTCGATACAGAGCGCAATCACACGGCGACACATCTGCTTCACGCGGCTCTCCGCACCGTGCTCGGCGAACATGTCCACCAGGCCGGATCACTCGTCGCACCCGACCGGCTGAGATTCGACTTCACTCATCACGGCCCGATGACCGAGCCGCAGATCCAGGAAGTCGAGGATATGGTGAATCGCGGAATTCTCGCGGCGGTCCCTCTCGATATCACGCAGCGGTCGTACACGGAGGCGGTTTCCGCCGGCGCGATGGCGCTTTTCGGCGAAAAGTACGGCGACGTAGTACGAGTAGTGTCGATTCCGGGAATCTCGGCGGAGCTTTGCGGTGGAACGCACGTCCGTAACACCGCGGAGATCGCGCTGTTCCAGATCCTCAGCGAAACCGGCGTGGCCGCTGGCGTGCGGAGGATAGAGGGACTAACCGGCTCGCGCGCGCTTGCCTCAGTCAACGCCCGCAAGCACACACTGCGCGATGTTGCCGAGCTGCTCCGTTCATCACCGAACGCCGTGGTGAAGCGCCTTCAGGGTGTGCTGGATGAGCGCCGCACGCTCGAGAAGAAACTCGAGGAGGCCCTGAAGGGCGGCGGGTCGGCCGGGATTCAGCCGCTCCTCGACGGTGCGGTGAATGTCGACGGAGTGCGAGTCATCTCGGCGGCCGTTCCCGCGGTCGACATGAAATCACTTCAGGGCATCGGCGACATTCTTCGCGAAAAAATGCAGAGCGGGGTCGCAGTGCTTTCAGCATCGTTCGACGACGGCAAGAGCTCGCTTCTCGCCATAGTTACCGACGACCTTCGCGACCGCGGTCTTCGCGCCGACGCGATTATCCGCGACGTTGCAGCAGTTGCGGGCGGGCGTGGAGGCGGAAAGCCGCACATGGCGCAGGCGGGGATCCCCGACGCTGGAAGGCTCCCTGATGCACTCGCGGCAGTCGAAGGCGTCGTGAGGGCGCAGCTCGCCGGGAGTAACGGCGCCTGACCCGCACAAAGCACGGGGGCGGGGCAGCGAAGGCGGTATCGGCTTCCCATACGCCAAACCAAGCCGTCGATGATTGATGTCGGGGAATGGCTGGCGTCTCGCTCGCCGGCGCCTCCATCGGATCTCTCGCACCGGATAACGACGCTTGTCGGCGGTCGAACATGTGCCGACGAGACCGACATGGCCGGGTTGTTCATAAATACCGCGGCTGGCCTGCTTGCGTCGCTCAGCGATGACCGCACCGGTGCCTACGACCTGCTCACCGCCGACGCCCTCATCACATACGCAATGGAAGCCTCGGCAAATGACCAGACTGAGCTCGAGGCGGCGGGACGGCTTGCAATGCACGTGATCGGCGCGGTGCCCGGTCGTGGTGGGCAGGCGTGATAGTCATAATCTTCACCGGCGGCACAATCGCGATGCGCAACGATCCCGGCGGCGCGGGAGCGGTGCAGTCGCTCAACGCGGAAGAGATCCTCGCGGCTACTCGGGGCATCAGGGAAGTCACCGGAGTCGAAACCGAGGAGTGGGGTTCGTATCCCGGGCCGCACATGACGGTGGAGCGGATGTGGGCCCTTCGCAACAGGATTCGCGAGCATCTGGCGAGGCCTGATGTAACCGGCGTCGTTGTGACGCATGGCACAGACACGCTCGAGGAGAGTGCTTACCTCGTCGCACGATCGCTGCCTGCCGAGAAGCCGGTTGTATTCACGGGTGCGATGCGCACGGTGAGCGATCTGGGCTGGGACGGACCCGCCAATCTTCTCGAATCAGTGAGAGTCGCGGCCAGTCCCGAGACTCGAGGGTTTGGTGCAATGGTCGTGATAAGCGGCCAGATATTCGCCGCGCTCGACGCGACGAAGACCAACACCCACCTGCTCGACGCGTTCGAGAGTCCAGGCTTCGGTCCACTCGGCGTTCTCGACGAGGGGGAGCTGATAGTGCACCGCGAGATGCCGCCAATGCCTCCAATCATCGATCCAGCCGAGCTTGCAATGCCCGTCGATATAATATTCGTTGCGGCGGGGTCTGATGCGCGGCTGCTCGACGCATCCCGCGAAGCAGCGCGCGGAGTTGTGATCGCGGCGATGGGCCGGGGGAACGTTCCTCCCGCGCTCGTTCCGGCGATAGAACGCTGGATCGCCGACTCAAAACCGGTAGTGCTGACATCGAGGACGCAGGGTGGACGAGTGGGTCACACCTATGGTTATGCCGGCGGTGGACGCAGGCTCGAGGAGCTCGGGGTGATCTTCGGGGGTTATCGCCGCGCGCAGCAGGCACGCGTCGACCTTATGCTCGCACTCGGCGCAGGGATGACGCCGGGCGCGATCCGCGAAATGTTCAGGGACAATTGATAGAGAATCTCTCGCCCCCGCGCGTGGTGCTCGACATCGCCCGCATTCTCGAGAAAGCCGGATTCGAGACGTGGTGCGTTGGCGGCGCCGTGCGTGACGCGCTGCTCGGCCATCCGCACCTCGACTGGGATTTTGCCACTGCGGCAAGGCCGGAGGAGGTAAGGAAGCTTTTCCCCCGCACGGTTCCCGTCGGAATCGCCTTCGGGACAATCGGCGTACTCGGCGAAGACGGTGTCATGCACGAGGTGACGACCTTCCGCCGTGACGTGAGAACCGACGGGAGGCACGCCGTTGTCGAGTTCGGCGCAACAATCGATGAAGATCTGGCGCGGCGCGATTATACGATCAACGCAATCGCGTTCGATCCGCGCACCCGGGAAGTGAAGGATCCCTTCGAAGGACGCGCAGACCTGGAGAACAGGGTCGTGCGCGCTGTCGGCGACCCCGAGGAGCGGCTGCGGGAGGACCGGCTGCGCGCTCTGAGGGCGATTCGTTTTTCGGCGCGGTTGGGCTTCGAGATAGAACCGCACACCTGGAAGGCAATTCTGGGAAGCGCGCCCCACCTCGGGAGACTTTCCGCGGAGCGCGTGAAGCAGGAGATGGAGAAGACGATGGACCAGGTGCGGTGTCCGAGTGTGGCGTTCGCGAAATGGCAGACCTCAGGCGCATTCGGCACGCTGATCCCGGAGCTGTCGGAAATGTCGGCGGTCGAGCTAGCGACAATCGACCAGATCGCGATGCCGGTTGCCGCGCCGCCGGTGGGCACGATGGCGTCAGGTCTTCCCATCGCGAAGGTCAACCGCCGCATTCTCCGGCTGATCGCGCTTTTTTCCGCGGCCCCCCCGGCGACGGTTCTCGAAACACTGAAGGGCCTCAGGTTCTCGAACTCGGATGCTTCATGGATAGCGGGAGTAATTACCCACTGGAGCAAGCTTGCAGCCGAGATGAGGTTCGCGATGTCGAGCGAAGGAGGCCCTCTCGATCCTGTGCTCAGGAGATGGGCAGCGATGACTGGTCGCACGCGTCTTGCCTCAGTCCTGAGGTTGGCTGCCGCTCGGTGGGCTGCCGAGCGAGCGGCGGGGGTCGAGGCTCCTTCGGCGGCTGTCGTTCACTCCGCCTACCGGCGCGCGATACTTGTCGCGTATCGGGACCCGGTCGAAGTGGCAGACCTGGCTATCGACGGTAGCGACCTTGCCGAGCTCGGGATTACGGGCCCGAAGGTGGGCCAAATGTTACGAATGCTGCTTGAAACGGTTATAACTGAACCTGCGCTGAACACGCGTGACGACCTGCTGGCGCAGGCAGGCCGCACTGTGGCGGAAGCAGGCAACTGAACTTCCACTCGATCCAGCAATGCTCTTTCGCGGCAGAAATCCCGAGGTAACTGTTTGGCGCAGGTTCAGGTCTGGTGTTGACGGCTTCACCTTCGAGAAGGAGGGAGAAGTCTATGAAGCTTACATCGGGGCTAACGCCGAGCGTGTCGTTGACCTGTTTCATACGCTGAGCGAGCAGCTCGCGCCGGCGATCGACTGCGTCATCGCAGACCTCAGGTCCGAGACGACCTGGCGCGGGGAAAGTGTCGCGCTTCCGGATGTGCGCGATGCGATCGCGCGCCTCAAGGTTCCGCTGGCAACCTACGGCGGAGTGGAGTTCTCCCTTTACACTGCTGACGACCAGATAACTCTCACGCCTCAGCTGGAGCTCTTCATCTATTCCCGCAACGACAAGTGGCTCTATCTGCTGCAGGGGAAGGGGCTCGAGGAGCGTGCTGCGCTTGCTGACAGGTCATGGGGATCTCAGTCGTGGGATAGGGCGCCTGCACCGACGTTATCAGCGGCGATCGCCTCGACGGCGGAGAGGCTGGCGCTGGCGCAGGAGTGAGATCCGCGTTCATCTACACGCTCATCGCCGCACTCGCCAACGTGGCGGGTGCGGCGGCTGTCGTTTCGCGCTCCCGCTGGAGCGTGCCGGCCCTCGAGAAGATGATCGCTCTCTCGGCGGGTTTCATGGTCTCTGTCGCGCTCCTCGATCTCGCACCCGAGGCGATCGACCAGCACGGGGCGAGCGCGGGCGGATTCATCCTTCTGGGATTTCTTCTCGTCCATTTCACGCAGCACACACTCGTGCCGCATTTCCATTTCGGGGAGGAAGTCCACGAGGTTAGCCGGGGAGTGGGAATGTCGGCGCTTGCCGGCATGCTGCTTCACACGTTCGTGGATGGCGTGGCAATAGCCAGCGGCTTCAGTGTTCGCCCGTCTCTCGGATTGATAGTCTTCATCGCGATACTTCTTCACAAGTTCCCCGAGGGACTGGCGATATCGAGCATCTTCCTCGCGTCCGGTGCGTCGCGGCGGAAGGCGATGATCGCCGGTGCTTCGCTGGGAGTCGCGACGATTGCCGGAGCGCTTCTCACGAATCTTTCCGATCGGCTCAGCTATTACGGTCTCGCGCTGGCCGCCGGCGTCAGCCTCTACGTCGCCGCATCGAATCTGATTCCGGAGTTTCAGTCGAAGCGAGACTGGAAGCTGCAGGGGAGCTTCTTTCTTGGCTGCGGACTCTACTTTCTGGCGCGGAACCTGATAGCAATTGTTGCAGGCTGAGATCCGAAACCCTTGGGGGGAACGGATTGGGCGGATCGGGCGGATTTGGCGGATCAATCTTCCGTCGGAGTGTAGCGCGTACGTGGACAGGCATCCCTGCAAACAAAGATCTGGTTTCCCGGGGTAACCCCAAAGACCAGAAGTCGTGAAGGGCGGAGGCTGGTTCTCGACCAGGACGATGCGTATTCGCAGTATCCGCAGAATCCGCCCGATGTAAAAAGGCTTTTCCCGTTCCTGATCTGAATGCCAAAGAAATTCCGAAAAACGCAAGAAGCCTCGCTCTTCACACCGCCGGCATCGGCCCAGCCGCTTGCGGCGCGCATGCGGCCGCGCACGCTCGATGAAGTAGTCGGACAGCAGCACCTGATCGGTCCCGGCAAGCCTCTCCGCGACGCGATCGAGAAAGGCGCGATAAGCTCGATGGTATTCTGGGGACCGCCGGGCTCGGGCAAGACGACAATCGGCCGCCTCATCGCCAGATACACTGAGCGCGAATTCATCCCCTTCTCGGCCGTGACAGAAGGGGTCCCGCGCATCCGCGAGATCATAGCCGCGGCCGAGGAACGCCTCGAGCTCGGGCGGCAGACGATTCTTTTCGTCGACGAGATTCACCGGTTCAACAAGGCCCAGCAGGACGCATTCCTTCCGCATGTCGAGAGCGGGACAATAGTGCTCATCGGCGCGACGACCGAGAATCCCTCATTCGAGATGAACAGCGCTCTGCTGTCGAGAATGCGCGTCTTCGTTCTGCAGCCGATATCGACTGATGACCTGCGCACGCTCATCGAGCGCGCCCTCACCGACACGAGCCATGGACTGGGTGCGGAGAAGCTCGAGCTCGATGATGATGCCGTCGAGCTGATCGTCACTGAAGCCGATGGCGATGCGCGACGCGCGCTCTCAGTCCTCGAGGCTGCATCTGTGCAGGCAGGGAAGGGAGGAAGGGTCACCCTTCAGGTTGCGCGCGACGCGATGCAGAAGCGCTTCGCGCATCACGACAAGAGCGGCGAGACGCACTTCAACATGCTTTCGGCGCTTCACAAATCGTTGAGGGGGAGCGATCCCGACGGGGCGCTGTACTGGGCGGCGCGGATGATCGAAGGTGGCGAGGACCCGATGACGATCTTCCGGAGATCCATCGCGATGGCTGCCGAGGACATCGGGCTGTCGGATCCGAACGCCCTCCAGCTCGCTGTTGCGGCGCGAGACGCGTACCATATGCTCGGTCCGCCTGAAGGTTACCTGCCACTGGCCGAAATGCTCATCTATCTCGCGACTGCCCCGAAGTCCAACTCGGCATACCGCGCACTCAACGCCGCGTTCGAGGCCGCCCGTGCAACCCCTGCCGAGGCGGTCCCGATGCACATTCGCAACGCTCCGACGCGGTTAATGAAGGAACTGGGGTATCACGAGGGGTACCAGTACGCGCATTCAGCGCCCGAGGCATACATCCCGCAAGAGTATCTGCCTGAAAAGCTTCGTGGCACGGTTTTCTATGAGCCAGGGCCATTCGGCTTCGAAAAGGAGATCAGGAAGAGACTTCTCTGGTGGAAAACAAGAGGCGCAGAAACCTCTGGGAGAGGCGCAGAAACTGCGAACAGCGGCGAAGAGACAGACATAAAGTCGGATCCTGAAGGGTCAAATACATAGGAGACAGAAAGATGCGTAGAAGAACAGCTATAACGGCATTAGCGGCACTCGCGCTTGCGGGATGTGCATCGCTCGGGCTCGGGTCGTTCAGAGAGCCGATTGTCAGCTTCAACGATGCGAAGATTCGCGGGCTCGGGCTGAGTGGGGGCTCGGTCGACGTTGTGCTCGGTATCTACAACCCGAACAGGTTCGACCTGAACGCGACACGGCTGACTTACCGCCTGATGGTCGAGAACACTGAGCTTGGAACGGGTGCGCTGAACCAGGCTTTCAGGGTAAGCGACAATGACTCGACCTACGTCACGATCCCGGTCGACTTCACATATGCGGGACTCGGAACGGCGGGCCGGCAGCTTCTCCAGACCGGCACAATCAATTACCGTGTAATCGGCGACTTTACGGTAGATACGCCGCTTGGGAGCTTTACACGTCCGTACGACCAGCGGGGCAGATTCTCCGGCTTCGGCGGAACAACTCAGAGCAGGTAACAAACGACGCGAGAACTAATCGAGCTCACACCCCCGACTGAGAAGGTTTTTCTCGTCGGGGTGCAGCTAAAGCGGCCGCTGAGCCGCGCAGACTCACCATCAGATTCACTCGTCGCGGGCGCGGGGACAGCTTCTTCGCGCTCGCAGGTGATGACCGAGCACCTCGAGGAGCTCGCCGAGCTCGTCGACACAGCCGGTGGCGTGGTTGTTGGACAGCTCACCCAGCAGATCGACAGGCCGAACTCCGCCACATACCTCGGCAAGGGAAAAATCGAGGAGCTCGCGCAGCGCATCGCGGAGACTGGCGCGACGCTCATCGTTTTCGACGATGAGCTGACGCCCGCGCAGGGAAAGAACATCGAGGACGCGACAGGGAAGCGCGTCATGGATCGCGCCGAGCTCATCCTCGACATCTTCGCGACGCGTGCGCGGTCTTCCGAAGCGAAAATGCAGGTCGAGCTCGCGCAGCTGGAGTACATGCTCCCGCGCCTCATGCGGATGTGGAGCCACCTCGAGAAATTCCGCGGCGGAATCGGCGTGCGAGGCCCCGGAGAAACTCAGCTCGAGACCGACAGGCGGCTCATAAGCCACCGCATTCGGTTGCTCAAGCAGCGCCTGGCGGATGTGCAGAAATCCCGCGAGGTCCGTCGGATGTCGCGTAAGGGGCAATTCCGCGCATCGCTCGTCGGTTACACGAATGCAGGGAAATCTTCGATACTGCGCGCCCTGTCAGGCGCGGAATCGATTTTCGTCGAAGACCGTCTTTTCGCCACACTCGACCCGCTCACGCGGGAAATCCATCTCGCCGAAAGCACTTCGGTGCTGCTTACCGATACTGTCGGGTTCATAAGAAAGCTGCCTCACGACCTTGTTGCGTCATTCAGGGCCACACTCGAGGAAGTCGCGGAGTCGGATCTGCTGCTTCACGTGATAGATGCGAGTCACCCGACGTGGGAGGAGCAGCGCACCGTGGTCGGCCAGGTGCTGGCGGAGATCGGTGCAGGAAGCATCCCCATGCTCTACGTGTTCAACAAGACAGACCGGATGTCGCACGAACACCTGCTCGCGCTCGAGACCCGCATCCAGAATCTCGTGCCCGGATCGGTATTCGTGTCAGCGGTGTCAGAGGACGGCCTCGAGCCGCTGAAGCGCGCCCTCCTCGCGTGCGCGCGCCTGCGGCGGCCCATGACGGAGATAAGACTTCCCTTGTCGGACGGAAAACTTCTTGCGGAAATCCATCGCGATGCTGAAGTGCTCGAGCAGAAGCATGAAGGTGACGTGCTGGTGATAACTGCCCGCATCGAGGAGTCGCTTGCCGGAAGACTGAAGAGGGCCGGTGCCGGAGTGATGCCTTCGCGACAGGGACGGGATTACGATCTTCCATCGTAATAATCTCGTTACACGGATGTTTGCATTGCTTCGCTGTCACCGGTAGAATTCCCGACGCATATGAAAGTCAACACCAGGACAAACCGCGATAACGCGTCGTGAGAATTCTCTTCTGGCTCGGCGCCGCAATGTCGCTCGCCACCGGCCTCGCTCTGGCGCTCACTCCGATCGTCACGCGGAGTGCCGGTGCCCTCAGGCTTTTCGACTCCCCCGACGACGCTCGAAGGCAGCACATCCTGCCTGTGCCGAGACTCGGCGGTGTTGCCGTCTATCTGGTCACAGCCGTTGTCGGCACTCTCCTCTTTGTCAGAACAGCACCTCTCTTCGTCCTGAACGGTCCTCCCGGTGATGCGCAGATTCGCCTTCTCACCGGCGCGTTCATCGGCTCAGCGATTCTGTTTCTCACCGGTCTCGTCGATGACCTTCGTGGTCTTTCACCCGCTGCAAAGTCGGTCGCGCAGCTTCTCGCCGCGGCGATTGTCTATTACTTCGGCTTCAGGATCGGCTCGATAGCGCTTGGCTACGGCGAGGGAGTGCCGGTCGGCATCCTCGAGATTCCGCTGATCTTCCTCTGGATAGTTGGCGTTACGAACGCCTACAATTTCATAGACGGGCTCAACGGCCTTGCCGGCGGCGTCGCGGTAGTTGCATGTGCATCGATTCTCGTCGTTGCGTCATCGCTTGGAAACCTGTTCGTTCTCATTCCGACGATTGCGCTTGCCGGGGCGCTGATCGGGTTTCTTCCCTACAATTTCCCCAAGGGGCGGATTTTCCTCGGCGACTCGGGGAGTTTGAGCATCGGCTTCCTGCTGGCGGTTCTGACGGTACAGGCTTCGGTCAACAAGGCCGGGGCTGTGCTTGCGATCATCCCGATGCTCGCGATCTCGGTTCCGCTGCTCGACGCGACCCTTGCGATTCTCCGCCGCTGGCTGAGGCACGTCCCTCTCACCGGCGCCGACGCGAGGCACATCCACCACCGGCTTCTCGCGCTCGGCCTGTCTCCCGCGAAGACCGCCATCATGCTGTGGACGCTCGCCGCGGGAATGGCCGGGCTCGGACTTCTGATCGCGCTCACCGCGCCGTTCGTTGCCGCCTCCATCGCGATTCTTGGAATCGTCGGGGTTGCGGTCATGATGATCTACGGCACCAACGTACTCGCGTATCACGAGATAACGATCGCCGGGGAGGTACTGATGTCGGCGCCCTCGCGCGCCCGCCGCGTTATAAGCGACCAGATAATGGCGATGGACATGATCGCGCAGGTCCACAGGTCGGAGAACGTTCAGGATCTCGCCGAGATTGTTTCGGAGGGGGCGCCGCAGTTCGGGTTCCTGGGCATGGAGCTGCACGGGGACGACCTGCCCGCTGGCCGGATGGCCGAGCGTGTCCTGCCGGCGCACTGGGCGTGGAAGCTCGACTACCCGATCCGCATCACCGATGACCCGCGGACAGTTTCATATGTGCTGAGCATCTGGTGCAGCCCCGAGCAGAGCACGCGGCCCTACGGCGCGGAGCGCGTCGCGAGACTGCTTGGGCCGGCACTGCAGCAGTGGTTCGAGAATCAGCACGGATTGACCCTTTCGCGATCACACGCGGTGAAGCATCCGCCTGCGGGCAGGCGGCTCCGCATTACCTGATTTCTCAGGTTTCGCGGGCGTACTCGTACTTGTAGTAGCCGCCGTACGTCTGGAGCTTCGAGTCCGGATCGTTGAGCACTGCCCCGACGACACGGGCACCCACCGACGTAAGCTGCTGGATCGCCTGCTGACCCGCGTCAGCCTCCGTGACGCCCGCGCGCACGACCAGAACGACGCCGTCGACGATCGTTCCAAGAATCGCTGCATCAGATGCCGCAAGCAGCGGGGGAGTGTCGAGCACTATCAGGTCGAACGCCTCGGAAAGTGAAGCAAGGGTCGCGCGCATGCGCTCTCCACCCAGAAGCTCCGCGGGGTTCGGCGGGAGCTGGCCAGACGCGAGAACATAGAGGCCGGTCACCGAGGTCTCTCGCACGACAGTGTCCTGCTCGACCTGCCCCAGCACGAGCTCGGTCACGCCGGGCTCGCGTGGCACTGAGAACATCCTGTGAAGCCGCGACCTGCGGAGATCGCAGTCGACGATCAGCACGCGCATCCCCTGCTGCGCGAAGGAAACCGCGAGATTCGCCGCAGTCGTTGTCTTTCCCTCCGACGGCGCCGCACTCGTCACGACGAGTGTGCGAAGAGTCTGAACAGCCTGGGAGAAGATGAGATTCGTGCGCAGCGTCCTGTACGCTTCGGCGCCGGACGATCTCGCGTCATGAATGGTGACGAGTCCCGCCGCCCGGTGCGCGCCCTGACCGTTGCTGCTCTTCGCCCGCCGCGGCAGGGCGCGGGCAAGACGACCGCCGCGTCCATTCGCTGACGCGAACTGCGGGATCACGGCCAGACCCGGCACCTGCAGGATCCGCTCGAGGTCGTCCCGCCGCCTTATCGATGTGTTCATTCCATCCTTCATCACCGCTGCGCCGAATCCGAGAAGCAGGCCGAGAAGCAGCCCGATCGTCAGCTTTCGCACGCGACCAGCGGCGATTGGATGCTCGGGAACCTCGGCCAGGTCCACGATCTCCACCTGGCCGGCTTCGACAGCCTCGATCATGCGTGCTCTCTGGTAATCCTCCTGAAGCTTGTCCGACATCGCCTGAACCGCCTGCACCTGCTGGGCGAGACGAGCTTCCTCGGTTTCCGCCTGCGGCGCGCCAGCGATCTGCGCCGTGCTTTGCGCCTTCAGGTTGTCCAGCGCGTCGATCTGGGCATCGAGTGCCTGGAGCTGGTTCCGCACTGCGGCAGCGAGTCGTCCACTCGACGTCGAAATGAGCGTCGTCGCTGCGATGACATCGGGATTCGTCGCCGCGGCGCCGCTGGTCAGCAGGCTGTCACGCCTCTCCTGATAGCCTGTGAGCTGCCGGTAGACGTTCTGGATAACCGGGTTCGAGGCTATTCCCGGAGAGGAGACGAGCGCCTGGAGGTTTGCTTCATCGCCCTGCGATGAGCGCTGGGCCTGCGCAAGGAGCGCTCTGTAAGTGCGGCGCTGCGCATCGAGATCGGCACGCCTGATCTCGACCTCGACGATCCCCGCCTGCTGGGCGCTCGCTTTTTCCCTCGAGGAGAACACCTGCCTCCCGGACCGGAAGGAGCTGTACTCGTTCATCGCGCTCTCGAGCATTCCAGCAGTCTGCCGCATCTGCTCCTCGAGAAAGATTCTCCTGCGACGCGATGCCTGCTGTGAGCTCTCGGTGTTGTACTGCTGGAACGTCAGTGCCATCGCGTTCGCGACCCGCTGCGAGTACTGCGGATCCTGCGAAACGAACTGGATGTCGATGATGTCCGTCTTCGGCCGCGGGGCAGCCTTGAAGCTGTTGCGGATATTCTCGATCGCCGCGGTGCGCGAGACGAGCTGGAAAACCGCGCGCTCCTGCTCGGGCTGGCGATCGACTGTTACCTGCACTCCGCCGGCGGCAACAGGCTGTCCGTAACTGCCTGCCGCGGTCTGCCCCCCGGCAGACAACGAGAGCCCGTCGGCCCGGAACGTCATCGTCACAGTGTCAGGCCGCGCGCTGTCGGCGACCTGGATGTCAGTCAGTCCCGCGGGGTAGGGGTGTTCCCTCACCGGCATCAGCCGAAGGCCCTTTCCGTCCACTGCGTTCGACGCGATCTGCCGGCTCATCATCACCTGAATCTGCGACAGGAGAACGTCGGCCTCCCTGCCGAGTACCTCGTCGTAAGCCCTGCCTTCATTGCCGCCTGTCAGCGCCTGCCGCGCATCGGCGAAACGCGCAACTGCAACCGCGCGGTACGTTGGCGGGGCGCTCAGCACGAGCCATGCGGCAATGCCGGTGCAGATTCCGGCGATCCCCAGCACCACCCAGAGCTGGCGCCTGATGATGCCGAGGTACTCCCGCACGCCGTTGGCGTCGCGCGTCGGATCCGGATACCCCTCATGGACCGGCGGTATTCCCCCGGGCTGACCACGTCCTGCAGGAAGGTTTCCCGGCTGGTACGGGACTACGTCGCCCACTGCCTATCTCAGGAAAATGGCGACAATCCCTGCCACTGCAGCGATGCTGCTTGCGACGGGACTGATGAATTCGCGTACCGGCGCACGCCGCCTGCCCATCAGAATCTGGTCGCCCGACCTGATCTGAAGGAGACCGGCTTCCGAATCTGGCCTGCTGACATCGATCCGGATCTCCTGCTGCTCCCTGATAATCCTGACATCCCTCAGCTGGCCTCGCTCGCTCGCGCCGCCGGCCAGGGCAATTGCCTGCGCGATTGTCGTTTCGGGGGGGACGCTGTAAATGTTCGGCGATCTCACCTCGCCACCAACTATGATCCTGACCAGGGGCTGGATCACGAACTGGGGGTTCTGCTCGTACCGGGTGAGGAACACGCGCAACCGATCCTCGACAACACCGAGGGGCACGCCGGTGACGGCGACCTCGCGGTAGAGCGGGTGTATGACGGTCCCGTTCCCCGCGACAACGCACTCGCAGCTCAGCTCCGGCTTCCGCCAGACCGTGATGACAAGCTGGTCACCGGGGGTCAGGCTATGTGTCTGGGGAGTAGCTGACGTCTGGGCGCGAAGGTCCAGCGCGGATGCCGAAAGGAAGAACGCGACGAACAGTTTCGTTTGCAGTTTCATTTGGCTGATTGACTTGATGCCACGACCCCTAAGTCGAGGAGTAACAGGCGATTAGACGAAGTTAGCTACCGTACATTACTGAGTCCACACGCGTTTTGCGGCTCGCGCCTACACGTGTATGAGCTCGGGCATGGGCGATTGCCTCGCCACCTCAGCGATGCCTCCGACCCCGTGCTGCTCGGCCCACCTGAGTAGCGTGTAAAGTGCCCATGGCCGGCTCCAGTTCATCCCGCCTCGCCGGTGCTGGAAATCGTTCCATATCCCGCCGACGGCCGTGCGGTCGAGCCCGAGGGTTTCGATCCTCCCCATGCCCAGAACTGAATCTACCTCGCTGAAGAGCTCGTCGCGCATCCACGATTCGAACGGTAGTGTAAAACCTCGTTTTGGCCGCTCGGTGGTCTCGTTCGAGAGGAGATCCCGCACCGCCTCGACGAGCACTGGCTTCGCGGACGCCCCGCGCCGCAGGCCGACCGACGCCGCGGCCGCCGCCCTGGCGACCTCCGTGTCGACGAAGGGCACCCGAAGCTCGAGACCCTGCGACATGCTGAAGACATCGCTGTCCCTCAGGAGCGTATTCCGCATGTAGCCGCTGAGCTCGTAGAGGGAGACCTGCTGCATCAGCGACAACTTTCCGACATCGACCTCGTCGGGGTTCGCATTGAAGCCGTGACTCCGGAACCTTCCCCCGGTGAGCGCCGAAACCTGCTGGTCTCCAAAAAGCGTCCGCGATGCGCGGTATGCCGCATGTGCCGGATACCGCTCGTCGAGGAGAGTGCGCACGCGGTCTGCCCGAATGTCAGCGAAAGCCCGCGTGCCGGCTGCCCCCGCCCGCCGCATCGATTTGGGAAGCCGCCACAGGCCCGCGATGTAGTGTGCGCGGCGGAACGACGGGTAACCCCCGAAGAACTCGTCGCCGCCGAGGCCGGACAGCACGACCTTTATTCCGAACGACCGGACTGCCCGGCTGACCACAAAGGTGTTGAGCCCGTCCAGCGATGGCTGGTCCATCGCCGCGAACACCTCGGGCAGGGCACCGAGGAGATCCTGGCCCGTGAGCGGAATTTCGTGGTGTCGGGTGTTGAACCTCCGCGCCGCGTCGCGGGCAGGCTCGGCCTCGCTGTACGCAGCCTCGCTGAATGTCACGGTGAAGCTTTCGACACGCTCCGACGACAATTCGCTGGCAAGCCCGGCGACGGCCGACGAATCGATTCCCCCGGACAGGAACACGGCGACCGGGACGTCGCTCACGAGATGGTATCCTACTGATTCGCGTAGAGCGTTGCGGACGCGGTGAGCGTGAGAGCGAAGCGCGCGGGGGATGTCATCGCTTTCCTGGAACGCGGTAGTGAATCGCTGCGCCTCGCGCGCCTCGAAGCGGCCATTCCGCATTCCGACTTCAACGATGCATCCTGGCGGGACAGCGAACACTCCATCTATGATCGTGAGAGGCTCGGCCACCGATCCCGACGAGAGGTACGATGCGATCGCCAGTGGCGACAGCACCGGGGGGACAATCCCGCTGGCGAGCATGGCGCGAACCTCGCTCGCGAAGAGAACGTCACCGTCGCGCTCAGCGGCATAAAGGGGCTTGATGCCAAATGCGTCGCGAACAAGGTAGCCGCGCTGCTCGACAGAGTCCCAGATTGCGAACGCGAACATTCCTCTCAGGCGGCTCAGGAATGCCGGGCCATGTTTCCACCAGCCCATGAGCAGGACTTCGGTGTCGCACGAACTCCTGAATCTCACGCCTTCGGCCTCGAGCCCGGCCTTCAGGGCGAGATAGTTGTAGATCTCGCCATTGTAGGTTATCGCGAGCCGGCCGTCGGGTGAGAACATCGGCTGATGGCCGCCCGCCGAAAGGTCGATGATCGCAAGGCGCTGATGGCCGAAGGCTCCGCTCTCGGGGGCACCATTCGCCGCCGCCAGCGGCGCGATGCCGCTATCGTCAGGACCGCGGTGACGCAGGGCTTCGCACATTGCGGAGACGACTGGCGCACCTCTCTCCTTTGAGAAAATCCCCGTTATCCCGCACATCAGCGGATTCCGCGCTCGGGGTGAATCATCTGCCGAGCAGACCTGTGTGACCGCGGTTTGCTCCAGCGATCTGCACCGCCGGTCGCGGAGTGACCGCCGGTCCCGCCGGCCTTGCCCTGGCCGTCGCGTACTTTCTCGAATCCCGGCTGAGCACCATCCACACAAACCACAGCGCTCCCGCGTTGAGGGGTATCCCGCCGAACACCAGCGAGAAATCCGACTCGATCAGAAGGAGCGGAAGAAGGAGCACGCCGCCTATCATCGAGAGGAGCGGTGTCTGCCCGGGCCGATTCACGGCCGAATCCAGAAAACGATAAATCATCCCGACCAGCAGCATGCCCATCACGACGCCGATTACCGAAAAATTCACGAAGAACTCGACAAGAATGGGTAGGTTGATGGACGTGCTCCTGTTGGTCCAGTAAATAAAGCCATAGCGATGACCGAACGCCTGCCCGAGCACCTTCGGCGGTTTGTCAGGCCAGATGAATCGTGGTACGAAGCTTCCGACGAGCGAGAGATATGTCGTACCATTCCAATACGGCACCTCCGACGGCGTTCGCCTGACCACATTGGCCAGCAGGTCGAGGTTTGCCGAGCGGCCGGCCGTCGCCGCGATCCCGTGCGCCACCGTACCTGCTACACCGTCCTCCTCGATCCGTGCGCCGAGAAGCCCCACAATGAGTGCGATTCGCTCCTGCGCTGTGAGCTCGTCTGCGCGGAACCAGGCCGTTTGCCGAAAATCAATTGCAACGCCTCGGAACGACACCGCGACAAGGCCGACGACCATCGCCACGACCGCCCAGCGGATGGGAAGGACGGGCTTGCCGATCCAGAAACCGAAGCCGACAATGCCGATGAACATCGCAACCGGGGCGATCGATCCACTGGCGAGCATGATGGCCGCGCTGATCGCCATTGTCGCCAGCGCCGTGAGCTTGAGGGGCACCGATATTTCGCCGCGCCTGATGAGAATCGTCAGCAGCCCGCCGCCCAGCCACTGCAGAGATGTGATGAACTGAAACGTGCCTCGCGAGATGATCGAGAAGCCGAGCGACGCCTTGGCGAGAGTTACGAGAATACCCAGGCTCAGAAGCAGCAGGGCCCACCCTGCGATATACCCCGGGCGCCACGCGAGTTCTGTGGTCGCCGGCTTCTCTTTGAGCACGGCGGAAACAGCGAGGTATCCTGTCAGCAGTGCGATCCAGCCGAAGAACACTATCTGGACAGGGAGCTCGTAGTCGACGGAGGGATCGACTGGCGCGCGGTAGTAGTTGTCAACTGCTCCGAGAGTGAGCGGCAAGGCGTAATACAGGCCGAACACGACGCCGATTGCCGGAAGGAAGGGAAGCGGCCTCCTTCGCCCGGGGACCGCTGCGACGTACGCGTAGAGAGGGAGCAGCGAAAGAACCCAGACCAGAGTGATGAGCGCCCGGGTTCCGGCCGGCACAGGAGATTCAATGATCAGCGCCGCAAAAACCGGGGCCACTGCAGCGAACGCGACGAGCTTCGTCGCCGGGCTCGCTTTCCTCGCCCTGCGATGCTGGCTCGGCCCTCGTCCGTGGATCATTTGCCGACGCTCTCGAGAACCTTGGTCATCCGCCCATGGTAAGAATATCCGCCGCTGAGGCATCGCTGATAGCCACGCAGAGCTACTGCTGCCCGTGCTCTCTCGTTCTCAAGATAATATCCCAGCTTATCCAGCAGCTCGGCCTTCGATTCGAAGAACTCGGCCTCGACCCCTTCCTCATAGAACTCTTTGTGCTCCTGCGTCCTGTCGGCCAGGAGCATGCTGCCGCATGCCGGTATCTCGAAGGTTCGCGTTGTGTGCTGGTCGGGACAGATCTTTCGCAGAAATCCCAGGCTTATCCGGGCGGTGGAGATTGCCCACGCGTATTCGTCGCCGTAGACCTCGCCTCCCCGAACGGTTGCGGCGAGGCGCGCATTCCTGCGCACGGTAAAAGGTTCTCCCCCTGAATTCCGCCGCATCGCAAAGAACCGCCTCGGTGTGAGCCGGCCGTCCTGCAGGTGATCCCAGCCGTACCCCCACACATTCAGCCTCACGCCAGGCACTCCGGCGACCTCGTCGAGCAACCGTTCCCGGCGGGGCTCCCAGCCGCCGAGAAATGACACGTCGCTGGAGTACTTCATGAATGTCTCACGCGACGCCGGCAGCAAGGGACGGTGCACTGACTCCCCGAAGCCGAGTGGCATGTAGATGATCCGTGCCGGGAGTTTCTCATACTCCGGGAGCTCATAACTCTTCGAGGTCACGAGATAGTCGAAGAGAGGCAGCTATTCGTCCATCAGCCTGGTCCGCTTCCAGTCGAGGGCGAAGTACGGATCAGGCGTGAAATGAAGCAGTCGCGCGCCGGCTCTCTTCAGCTGCATGAATGTTTCGGGCCGGAGGTATTCCTGTTTTTCAGCCCATATCAGCTCGGGCGAGAAAGCTCTGGCGGCTTCGGCGACCTCCCTGTTGAGGGAGTCGACAACGCTCCCCGCGCACCGCCACTGCTGCACCCGCCGTCTTATCGGGGTGAGATGGTTCCACCGGTCGAATGCATCGACTGCCCGCACCTCGTGGCCTAACCGTTCCAGTACTTCCATGCGCATGCGCGAAGTCTGGCTGACTTGAAGGCCGCCAATAAAAAGGATTTTCATCCGGAAGCTGCGCGGCGCGAGGCGGCTTCAGTCCATATTGCCTGAATGCGCGTTGCGTGAAGCGCCGGGGAGCATTCCCGCAGCACCCATTGGCGCCCCAGCGATGCCCGGGCAACATGGACCGGGATGTTGTCGAGAACGTCGCGAATCGTGGCTGCGAGGGAGCTCGCGTTCCCGGCTTTGAACAGAGCGCCACGCTCATCGGGACCGGCGATCTCTGTCGGCCCGCCTCGATCGGGCACGACGATGGGGACTCCCAGTGACAGCGCCTCGAGTAGAACCCTCCCGAATGGCTCGTTGTCGGACGCGAGCACTACCACCTGGCTGGCCTTCATGAGCGCCGCGACGTCGGGCCTGTTTCCGAGAAAAGCAACCCGGTCGCGAAGCGGTCCCCGGTTCGTTCTTTCAGCGAGCCGTTCGGCATACGCAAGCTCGTCGGGCGACTCGGGCGGCACTCCGCCGGCGATGATGAACCTCATATCCCTTTCACCAATGAGCTCAGCCGCGTCGAGGAGAAGCTCCTGTCCTTTTTCCCGGCAGAGTCTGCCGACCATTAGCACAGTCGGAACGGGGATGCCGTTTCCTTTCAGCGACTCGATTCCCGCGCCTGCCTCAGCTTCGAATGCTTCGGCGTCGAATGGATCGTAGACCACGCGGACGTCTAGCGATGAACGCAACCCCTCGGCAACGAACCCGGAGACGGCAATGCAGAGTGGATCGGCGCGGCCGCCGGCCCGGGCGCTGAGGGCAACCGCATCGTCCCAAAGCCGTACGTGTGAGATGACAGGAATGCGGCGGCCGGCGCGCGCGGCCATCGTCACCCTGGTTGCACCGGCCTCGTTGACATGAATCACGTCGGGCTTGAAACGGTGTATCTCCCTGGCAATCCACCCGAGCGCTTTCATCCGCGCGCCCGGCCCTCGGCGGTGGAGCATGCCGATGGGTCCCTCGGCCACCGTCATGCCAATCGTCTTCAGAAGACCAGGGAACGGTGTACCCGAGGGCGACAGTATCCTCACGTCGAACCGTGAAACATCTATTTGACGGAGGAGGTCAAGCAGGGCGCGTTCCGAGCCCCAGAGCAGTCCCGATGGATCAACCACGAGGACGCGAAGCCGGCTGCTCAGCGCGATCTTCCTGCTCCGGAAGAGTAGGCGGTGGGGTGATGAATTATGATTGGCATGTGGAATGTAAATCTGCTGTGTAGCGCGCTTTTATCACAGGGAGGATGATGACTGACGGACGGACTCGGAGATCTGTTGATTTTTTTCGGCGCAGGTTTCCCGCCGCCTGGCGATCGCTGCGGATGCTGAAGTATCCCCTTCAGCTTCTTGGAATGTCTGAAGGGGTGTTCACACGCATACACGACAGGAATTTCTGGGAAGCGGGCGAGTCACGGTCGGGTCCGGGCTCAACGCTTGGCGAAACGGCGTCGATACGCGCGCAGCTTCCCGGTTTGCTTCGTGAGCTCGGGGTGACGAGCCTTCTCGACGCCCCTTGTGGTGATTTCAACTGGATGGGGCAGACTGCTCTCGACCTCGATCTCTATGTAGGGGGCGACATAGTGAGGAGCGTCGTGGACCGCAACAATGCGGCGTTTGCGACTTCGCGGAGGCGATTCGTTCATCTCGACGTCATCCGTGACGATCTCCCCAAGGCAGACGCTATCTTCTGCCGCGACTGCCTCGTTCACTTCAGTGACAGGGATGTGAGAAAGGCGCTTCGCAATTTTAGTCGAAGCGGAGCGAAGTACCTGATCACGACAACATATCCCGGCCGGGGCAGGAGCATTAACATCGTGACCGGTGAATGGCAGCCGCTCGACCTCCAGGACGCTCCCTTCTTTCTTCCGCCTCCCTCTCATATGGTGAGCGAGAATCACCTTGAGCGGGATGGAGCCGATTCACGCAAGAGCCTTGGCATCTGGAAGATCAGCGATATCAGCGCCTCTGAGGGCCGGACGGTTCGCGAGTCCCCAGCCGATCCCTGATCATATCGAGTACCGGGCTGAACTGCGCCTCGTAGTGCAGCGTCGCGAGATGCAGCGCTCTCGCATTCCGGGAAGCCTGGTCACGAAGGGCAGGTGATGCGAGATACCGGTTCACGGCCCGGGCAAGGTCCTGCGGGTCTGTCGGATCCGCTACGAGTGCGACACCGGTATCCTCGAAAAGCTCGGGGATGCCGGGGCCGGCGCTGGTGATCTGTGGAATGCCGAGAGCCATGTACTCGAATCTCTTGTTGCTGGCGCCGGCTGCGTAAAGCGAATTCGGCGCCCTCGTATCGAGCAACGAGACGCCGATCGTGCTTCCCGCTACGAAAGCGAAGACCTTGTCGTACGGTACCCGGCCGGTAAAGATCAGCCGGCTCTCGACAGCGAACCGGGCAGCAATACTCCGCAAAAGTTCGCGATATGACTCATCGACTGCGCCGATGATGAAGAACCAGGAGTCATGGGGCCACAATTTCATCGACTCGATCAGAGTCTCGAGCCCATGACCCGGGCCAACGGCGCCGTGATATGTGATAATCGGGCCCTGCGCCCCCCGCTCAGCGGCGAGAGGCAACAGTCTCGAATCGGGAAGGTCAGCAATCCGCATCGGGCAGTTCATCACGACCATTGGCGGCAACTCGAGCCCCGCATGGCGAGCAAGCTCCGATGCGCGATGAGAGTCAGCTACTACCACCGCGCCCGCCCGGCCAAGGCAGGATAACATGCGACGCAGTGCGATATGCGCAAACACGCTTGGTGGAGCAGCGCCGGTGAGAGGATGCTCGTGGAGATGCACGATGCTCAACGATTTCCTCGCGGCCGATTGAAACTGAAGGAGGATCGCTGCGGCCTCAGGCTCATAGGCGATGGCAACGTCCGGACCCTCTCCGAGCTCGTGAGCGAACCTTCTCGCGAATCGCACCGCCGCGCCGATCCGGGAGATTCGCTGCTGCGTTCCCGAGCGGGTATTCGATCCAGTCTGTACACGAATCCGTCGGACGTCGGGAGAGGTCAGAGCTTCAGCTTCGACCGGAAGCGGGCCTGAATCGAGGATGGTGACCCTGCCGATGGCGCTTAACAGTTTCGCCTGGTGGAGGACCGGGGGATAGCTGTCGACAGGTGCCCGCTGCGCAAGCAGGATTCGCGGAGTGTCGTCCACGCGTTTCAGTCTGCTTGCCGGGGCATCACACCGCGGATGATTTCGGCCATTTGCCCGGCGAGAGCCTGCCTGTTGAACGTCTCGAGAAATTTCCTGTCAGGGTGGAGCAGAAATCCTCCCCTGGCGATTTTTGCGAGGGCGGCGATTCCAGCCGCCAGGTCGTCGGGATCTGCAACAACCGCGAGTCCGCTTCGATCGAGGAAGTCTTTCTGAGCCCCGCGGGTGACGAAACCGAGTATCGGGCGCCCGGCGCGAACGTAATCGAAGGTCTTCGATGCCAGCGCAAAGTCCTCTCCGTCCTGCACCTTCACTGACGTGCAGAGCTGGGCGTCGAGCTCGCGCGCAAGCTCGAGAACACGCTCATGCTCCACCCGTCCGTGGCAGTGAACAACATCGCCAAGATCAAACTCGGCCAACATTCGATCGAGCCAGTCCGGCTTTTCGCCGATGAGAGAGAAGCGGATCCGGTTGCCGAGCGCAGGGTTCTGTCGCCGCAGTTCGCTGAGAGCGCGCAGGAAAAAGTGCGGGCTCCTGTACAGCCAGTCCTCGCGGGCGGGATAGTAGTGGAGTTTTTTATGGCCGGGTCTCTGCCACCATCGGGTTGTCGCAGTAGCACGGGCTTCGGGGGAATAATAGAAGCTCCCGACGTAGCCGATGTCGACAGTGTCGGCGTCGCCATGTGGTGGTTCTTCGAGAGTTTCGGGTATCCCGAGCGCGCCATCGTATCCGTTCGGTACCACATGAAACCGACCGGGAGGAACTTCCGGATGACTTTCCCTGAGAATGTCCGCGAGCTGGCTGGTAACCGTTACCACCGCGCTTGCCGACTGGAACAAGCGACGCTCTTTCCGCGCGACGAGGGCCCAGTGCAGGTAGGTCGAAAACGGTCCGACACACCATCGGGACCAGGCATCTCGCATATCGACGACAAGCGGCAGATCCAGTGCTTTCGCGACGGTGAGAGCCAGGCCACCAGCGGAGAAAGGCGGCATTGAGACATAAACAGCCGACGGCTTGTGGAGGCGCGCGATCTGGTCGAGCAAACGCAGCAGCTCCGGCTTGACCGTCCTCGCGATCGGATCCTCCGATCTTGCCCAGATTCGAGCGAACCGGACAAGGCGGGATGAAGACCCGACCTCGGGATATCGCAACGTATACCTGACGAGTCCCTCCGGGAGATCGTCCATCAAGGCCGGTTCCAGGCGCGCCCCGAACGATGTTGCTGCGTCTTCCGGATGGAGCGTGACGACTATCGGCTCGATGCCGAATCCGGGAAGATATTTTGCCAGTTTTGCCGAGCGATGCATCCCTGCTGTGTTCACTGGGGGAAACTCGAACGCCAGAAACAGAACCCGCATCAGGCGCAGAACGCGGCGATTGAACCGGCGATCCGGACGGCAGCCCTGCCATCGCCGTACATCTCAGCCCAGGCACTGCGCGGAGTTGACAACACGGCGCTCTCGAGGCTCGACAGATCATCGCCGATGAGAGTGTTCCAGCCGCCTTCCAGCGTCTCGACCCACTCTGTCTCGGACCTGAGCGTCACGCACGGCAGTCTTGACCAGTACGCTTCCTTCTGCAGTCCGCCGGAGTCGGTTATCACGACTTCGGCTCTCTCGAGCGTCCGCAGCATCTCGAAGTAGGACAGCGGCTCGGTGGCTTTCACGTTCGCCGGAAGGTCGATCTTACCGATGTGCCCGGCAAGACGCGGGTGAACCGGCCAGAGTACCTCGACCGGCATGTCTCGGAGTCTCGCAAGCAGCATGTCGATTCGCGCCGGTGAGTCGGTGTTTCCCTGGCGGTGGAGTGTTAGCAGTGCGCGCCGGCGGGATCCCGCGGCGTTCCAGGCGTTCGCAGGTTCCGGAAACCTGCGCGCGATCTCGCGGAATGTCATGAACGCGTCGAGCATCACGTCGCCCACGATCTCGACTCCACTCGTGATGCCTTCGCGGGCAAGCTGGTCGCGCGCGTTATCTCCCGGGCAATACAACAGAGTGGAGAGGGTGTCAGTGACCACCCTGTTTACCTCCTCGGGCATGCTGCGATTGTAGCTGCGAAGCCCTGCCTCGACGTGGAAGATCGGGATTGCCAGCTTTGCCGCCACAAGTGCTGCCGCAAGCGTCGAATTCGTATCACCGTAGAGGAGCATTCCGCGAGGGCGATGGGAGCTTTCGAGCAGGTGTGATTCAAGTCGCTCCATGATCCTGCCCGTCTGCGCTCCGTGACCGCCGGAGCCGACTTCCAGGTTCCTGAATACGCCCGGAAGGCCAAGCTCGCGCCAGAAAACACCGCTCATCTTCTCGTCGTAATGTTGTCCGGTGTGGACGATGCGCTCGACCACACCCGCATCGGACAGGGCACGGGAGACGACAGCCGCCTTCACAAATTGTGGGCGCGCGCCGACAACCGTGACGATCATGCCTGCTGCTTTCCGGTCACAATCTTTCGTAGCGGCAGATTGCCCAGTAGCTGGGAACGTCACGCGAGGGCCACAACGGTGCAACGATCTTCGCCACCGTCCGGGCGATCGACTTCGTTGAATCGACGATCACACTATCGGCGGCGGAGCGATCGTTCTCCGCTCCCCCAGCCGGCTCAGAGTAGCCGCAAAGCGGGCATACGGGAGACGTGAACCTGCGACCCTTCCTGAGTTCCGCGACGCGTGTTCGGAGCCGGTTGAACGATGAGGCCCCGAGGGCGACCCGAGTCGGTGGAGGGAACGAGTGCTCGACCCTGCGAAAGCCGAAGTCGTCGAGCAACGTCCCGAGCGCCTCATCGTCGAACCGGCGAAGGTGAAGATGCGCGTTGAAGGTTGTAAGGCATTGCGGACACGTCGTTGTGTCGCGGTCCGTCCTCTCGCGGTACGGCACGCTGATCACGACATGGCGTCGCGACACGCGCGTCAGCTCCTGAAGAGCCGTCCCGTAAACAGTGACAGGCAGATGCTCGATTACTTCGAGGCACGTCACGCAGTCGTATGAGCGATCCTCCGCGGGTATCCGGGCGACGTCGCCCTCGAGCTTCTCCGTTGTGACATGGCGAAGTGCTTCCTGGCTGCGGTCCATCGAGACCACTCTGATTTCTGGCCGGGCGGTCGTCAGATACCGGCCGAACATGCCGTTTCCGCAACCCACGTCCAGCAGGGTCTCGACATCATGGGGGAGGATTCGACCTGTGAGCTCGTACCGCTCAGTGTTGAGAGGGTCGGTAAGGGCCGAACCTTCCCAGAACCTTGAGGTCTCGTAGTATGCTTCTTCAAAACTCATGTAGGATTGTTGCTGGATATCACGTAGCCGCGGATCGCATAGTAAAGGTAAATGAGCGAGTATCCCGTGCTGTAGAGCGCAAGCATGCCTGTCGTCGAGCCGGTCAGATAGTGACCCAGGTAGAGTCCCCCGCCTGATACCGCGAGCATGGCGAATTGCGCCAGCAGATTCTCGACCTGCCGGTCGGCGATGTAGAACACGTATGATAGCGGGCTTATCACGAACCGCATGAAATAGAGGGGGGCGAGTATCCGCGCGAACTCGCCTGCCGTGCGCCAGGGCTCACCCAGGTACAGAGCAAAAATGTCTGGACCGAAAAGGAACAGGGCCAGCAGCGGCAGAACCCCGAGCAGGGCGAGGGTGCGTCCGGTCTTCACATAGATGTTCCGGCACGATCCCGTGTTCGCATAGTCGGCACTCGCTCGCTGCCGGAACACCTCAGAAACGGCTGACGAGATGAAGATCCCGGGGAGGCCGAGCAGCCGGTTAGTCATCGAATAGAGGCCCGCGTTCGTTGCGCCGGAGACCGTCGAGATCATGTACAGCGGCAGCTGCTGCACCACGTTGTTGAGCACCGCTGCCGGCGTCGCAACCCGCGCGAAATTCCTGTAACGGTAAAAGGCGCCAATGAGGCGCTTCCGGTGCGCCCGCGACAGGAGGTCGGCGTCCCTGCTGCGGGCGGCGATGAAGAGAACCGCGTTGGTCACGACGAGCCCGGCGAAAAACCCCGCAAACAAGCCGAATGAATTCCGCCATGTAAAGCCGAGCCATAAAGAGATGACAACCCCGACGATCGCTCCCGACAGCCTGCTCGCGGACATCGCGCGATAGAGCTGAAGCCGGTTTGCATAAGCGTTGAGCGATGCGGCCGTCGAGCTCAGCGCCGCCGCCACTGGCAGCCACGGTAGCCAGATCTCCAGTGAGGGCGCCCCGATCGCCCTCGAGATGACTCCGGCGGAGAGGACGACGATCGGAGTGACGGCAGCACAGATCGCCAGGGTCATCCCGACGGACAGGTAAAGCAGGCTCCGGCCGGCGCTGTCGCGCCTGGGGAGCACGATCGCCGTGGACATCTGAAGGGAGGCGACAACCGTCAGCAGCCCCGCCAGCGCCATGAAAAGGCCAAGTGCTCCGTAATCCCGAGGTGCATACAGCCTTGCCAGCAGCGGCGCCGAAAGCGCCGCCACGAGTTGTGTCGCCACCGTTCCCGACAGCAGCGTAAGACTGTTTCGCACGAACGACGATCGGTTCGCCGTTCTCAGGAAGCGCCTCAAGAAATGCCTCGGCCAGTCAGCAAGGGATTGTCCGGATCAAGCGCAGGCTACAAGCTGCCGCATCAGCCGGAAGGGCAGGCAGCTGAGCTCACCCTAATCCTGTCGCATCGCCCTGACTATTGCCCGCCATGTGCGATTGCGAAATCGTCGCTTGGAGAAATACTCGAGCTCGCTCCGGTCAGGTACCACCGGGTTCACGAGCCCGTCGCGAATCGCCCTCAGCACCTCGTCGCGATTGTTTGGATCGGCAAGCGATCCCCAGGCGCCACCCCGCACAGCTTCCTTCGATCCGTCGATGCTGCTGGCGACAACCGGCACACCGGTCGCAAGCGCCTCGAGAAATACGTACCCGAAGCCCTCCAGCCGGCTCGGCATCACGAAAAGGTCGGCAAGCCGGTAGTAGTCGAGCTTCTGCTCCTCCGCCACGTATCCGGGAAACACGACGTTTGCCGACACTCCGAGACGTTTTGCTTTCGCCTCGAGGCGGGTCCTGTCGGTCCCATCGCCCGCGGCGCAGTAGCAGAGTGTCGGAAAATCCTCGAGGAGCGACGGCAGCGCCTCGATCACTTCGTCGAAACCCTTCGCGCGTTCAGATGCATCCATCCTTCCGAGCGTCATTATCACCGGACCTTTGCCGAGGCCCAGTTGCTGGCGAAGGAGATCGTTCCGCGGGCCGGGTGTGAATGCAGAGAGGTCAATGGCATTCGGAACGAGCAGCGCCTGGTCGCCCGCGATTACCGCCCACTGCCTGAGGCGCCTGATAGTGAATGCGCTGATTCCGACTACGGTGTCAACGCGGTGCATCATGTACCTGAACGGCCAGCTCCGCGGATTCCACACCTCGATACCGTAGACGAGGATCATCAGCCGCGCGCCGGTGCGTTTCGCGGTCGCGTAGGCGATCGGAAGCAGGTTCACGTGTCCGCAGATGACGAGATCGAAACTTCCCTTGTGGCGGGCGAGACTATTGACGGTCCTGACATACCGCAGCTTCGAGCCGGCTGCTTCAGCGACGTGTCTGACGCGTTCAGGCAGCGGCTGGATCGCGCGGGCGATTACCCGCGGGACGACTACAACTTCCTGCACAGACTCATGCGCGGCAACGCACTCGAGGAAATCGCGGTTGTACTGCGCAATGCCCCCGGTACCGCCGTAAGCGTCACTTACGAGAGCGAGCACCCGCCGGGTCCGGGCGTGATCCGTGCTTACGTCCTCTGCGCCTGTGACCGCCGCGGCCCGTGTAGCTGGCTGGGCAGTCATCTCAGCCCGGGTCGTTGGTCAGCACGCCCTGTACGTAGCGGAGGGGGCCGAGCGAGAGGGCGAGGAAGGCACGTGCCGGGGAGACAACGCGGGGCGGATGGGACACCGTTCCCCTCCACGTACGCTCGGTTCCGCGCAGTGCCTCCCACAGGTAACGAAGAGTCGAGCGGCGATGGCCCTTCTCCTCCACGAGCATCATCGTGAAAAACGCCGTACTGGCAGTGAGGTCCCGCCTGTACCGCCGCTTGAGATCGTCCATCGTCGGCGGGAAAGGATGACGCACTACCGCATGCGGAGTGTACGAGACCCGAAAACCCCGGCTGACCAGCGAGAAGAACGCGTGCTGCTCGCCGCCGCCGTACACCGGCGTTCCGCGATCCGTTCTTTCATGGAAGCCGGGCCACACCTCGAACGCCGCCCGCCGTACAGCCATGTTGCATCCGGCTCCGATTCCGCCGAAGCCGCAGATCTCGAACCAGTAGGGGGTCTCGCGATCGACGACCAGGGGGGCGGGCCGGTTGTAGGCGTTGCCCCTCACCGATGCAAAAAGTTTCTCGGCGTCTGTGTCGAGGCGGAGGGGAATCGTCTTGCCGCCTACTCCCATCACCATCGGGTCCCTGAACTCCTCAACGAGTCCGCTGAGCCAGCGGGGCTCAGGAACTGAATCGTCATCGAGGTACGCGACAATGTGGGCACTCGATACGAGCGCGCCGCGGTTTCTCGCGCGGCAGAGACCTTTCTTCGTCTCCTTCACGTAGCGGGCTTTCCACTTCCTGGCGATCCTCTCGGTCTCCGGATCGCCGGCGGAATTGTCGACTACAATTACGTCGAAGTCAGGATAGTCCTGGCAGGAGATCGCGGCGAGGCACCTGTCGAGCTCCTGCGGTCGGCCCGAGGTCGGGATTACGACTGAACAGCTGAGGTGCGCGCCTTCAGCGAGGGGGGTCATATATGGAGTGTCATATTTGCACGTTGGGCGCCTCAGGGCAACCTAAATCGATTCTCCGGCGGCCAGAGCCCGCTCGCCCTTCATCATCATCTTTACAACGTCGGGCATCAGAGACTTCGCCTTCCACCCGAGCTTCTCGGCGGCGAGGGAAGGATCCCCGAGGCCGCGGCGGAGGTCGGTGGGGCGGAGAAGCGACTTGTCGAGTGTGACGTGGTCGCGCCAGTCGAGCCCCGCTTCACGAAACGCCAGCTCGACGAACTCGGCAAGCGAGCGCACCTCTCCGGTGGCGATCACGAAGTCAGCGGGCTCCTGCTGCTGGAGCATGAGCCACATCGCCTCGATGTACTCAGGCGCCCAGCCCCAGTCCCGCTCGATTTCGACGTCGCCGAGCTGGAGTTTCTCCTTGCTGCCGTCGGCGATACGGCAGGCGGCGGCGACGACCTTCCGCGTGACGAATCTCTCGGGCCTTAGCGGAGACTCGTGGTTGTACAGAATTCCCGAGCAGGCAAAAAGCCCGTACGCCTCGCGGTAGTTTGCAACCTCCCAGAACGCCGCCGACTTCGCGACGGCATACGGGCTGCGCGGCCTGAACGGAGTGTTCTCGGTGGCGGCGACCCCGCCAGTATCGCCGAAACATTCGCTCGAGCCCGCATTGTAGAACCTCACCGGCCTGTCAACGAGCCGTATCGCCTCGAGCAGGTTGAGTGTACCGAGCGCGATGCTCTCGAGGGTCTCGACTGGCTGCTGGAAGGAGAGCCCGACCGAGCTCTGGCCGGCGAGATTGTAGACTTCGTCCGCCTGGGTTTTACGCAAGACCTGGAAGACGCTGCGGAAATCGGTAGGTGCCATCGACTCCACGGTCACCTTGCCCTCTATCCCAAGGCGCCTGAAGTTCCTGAACGACGATATCTGGGCATCCCGCGACGTTCCGATAACCTCGTAGCCGCGCGACAGCAGGTGGCGGGCGAGATATGAGCCGTCCTGCCCGGAGACACCGCATATGAGCGCGCG
>JBPPMU010000025.1:0-5591 GCA_051306215.1 Gemmatimonadaceae bacterium
GTATGTGTTTCCTACGGTCCTGTGGTTCCGCGCCGTGATCTTGTATACCATCGCCGCCAGCGGCGTCATTATGAGGGCGAGAAGGGTCATTGCGACAATGACCTCCATGAGTATGTATCCACCCCTGCGGCTGCGTATTGACTTTTTCATTGTGGGGTCATCCTCACGAATCCGGCGCTGGATGCAGTTACCTTGCGCGAGTAGTCACCGTTGGCAAGCGTAACGACGAAGGACACTGAGCCGATTCCGTTCGGCAGCACGTCTACCTCGTTTCCCGGCTCTACCGTCATCTGTTTGATAGAGAAGTCCGAGCCCTCACTGAGCAGTCTCGTCTGTAGGACGTTTCCGGAAGTGCGGTCGGTGAAGACGTAGCGCTGGGTTTCCGGATAGAAAGTGATTCTCACCGGGGCTCTCTGGCGGCCGGCCATCGCGAACCCGTTCTGAAGGTCCTGCGCAACAACCTGCGCGGCGCGATTCACTCTCTCGTGCCTGATCATCGTCGCTATTTTGGGGATTGCGATAGTGACGAGAATACCGAGGATGATTATCACCACCAGCATCTCGAGCATGCTGAAGCCGGGGTGACTGACCGAGCGGCGCTGCTGACGGGTTTGACTGGAATGCTTCGGCAGCATGGACTCCCTTATCTGGCGTACCCGAAAAAACGCCGGCCGCTGGTCCGTTAGGATGCGAAACAGCCTGCCGATGCATCACAATGACGAGTATGTGGGCGGGGGGTCACAGGCTCGGGGGACTAACTGCGGACTGCGGACGTACTGCGGACGCTGATTGCGGACTACTGCGGACTGACTGCGGACAGCGCATCCGTGGTGACATCATTTGTTTACGGTCCGCAGCGGTCCGCAGTAGTCCGAAGTCCGAGTCCGCAGTACGTCCGCAGTCCGCAATCAGTAAAAGACCCCTCAGACCCCCGGACTGAGACACTTATTGCGTATCCTTATCGGGAACAACGATGAATCAGGGAGATGCAAATGCCCGAGACAGCTGAGGCAGGTTCGGGGGCGACACTCCGCTGCCTCTTCTGCTCGACCTGGAACCGGATAGACGTCGCGCGGGCTGCCGACCGCCCGAAATGTGGCAAGTGCTCGAAGCCGATGCTGCTGGACAGGCCGGTTTTGCTCGACGACGAAAGTTTCCCGCGGACTATCGCCGAGAGTGAGGTTCCCGTGCTCGTCGACTTCTACGCCGACTGGTGCGGCCCGTGCAAGATGATGGCGCCGGCAGTCGACCAGCTCGCCGCGAACTACGCCGGCAAGGCAATAATCGCCAAGGTCAATACCGACCTCTCGCAGGAGGCGACCCGCCCTTTCGGAATCCGTGGAATCCCCACAACGATTGTGTTCGTCGCCGGTAAGGAGGCAGCCCGGCGCTCAGGCGCAATGCCCTACCAGATGCTCGCCCAGCTCCTCGACAGCGCGTCACCTCAATAGGAAACAGGAATCCCCTCGAGCCTCTCGGCAACGAGGGGGATGTCGGCTCTCGACGAAAGGTCGAGCACCGGAAGATCCATCGTTATAACGCGGATCTTCATGAGCCCGGAATCGACGGCCATCTGCACTGCCCTTGTCAGCTCGAGCTCGCCGCGGGGCGACACCGGAACGGTCCTGCACGCATCGAATATCCGCGAATCGAAGAGCCAGCAGTTCATGCTGGCGTAGACCTCTCCAGGCGCAGTGCTACCCTGGCGCGGTGTTATGCTCAGAAGGTGTCCCGCGTCATCGATTTCCAGTGCGCCGAACCTGCCGGCGCGGTCGGGGGCAACATTCCCTCTCTCGATGAGCGCTTTCCGCGCGAATCCGATGAGGGCCGGAGGCCTGGCGGTTCTGAGACGCGCCAGCGCCTCGACCGGGTAATAGTTGTCTGAATTGAGCACGACGAAACCCGCGCCTCGCGTGAACTCTTCGGCAGCAAGAACTGCGTCGGCGGTACCCAGTGGTTTCTCCTGCACGGCGAAGTCGATCGACAAACGCGATGGCGGAGCGACCCTGGTGTAATGGTCGCTGATCGCCTCGTGCTCCGGCCCGATCACCAGACATACCCGTTCATACCCGGCATCTGCGATTGCGCCGAGGACGTAATCGAGAAACGGCCGGCCGATCGGAATCATTCCCTTCACGCCGGCGTCAGCAACCGCAGCCTGATCCGATTCGACGACGGCATCGGGATCCGCCTTCCGCATTCTCGTGCCGAGGCCGCGGGCAAGTATCACGACCGAAGGGAGCGTTGAGCTGCCAGTATCCTCGGCCATTAGCCGGTCGTCAGGATACAATGGCCGCAGCCGATAGGAATTGGCGTGGCCGGAAGGACTGCTGATCTCCGAGCGGCGGATTTCGTGGAACGTAAGGGTGACGGGTTCACATTGATCGAGCTTATGATCGTGATCGTGATTATCGGGATTCTTAGCGCCAAAACGATTCCGAAGTATTCGAGGAGCAAGGAGAGAATCTACGTTACGACAATGAAGTCCGACCTTCGGACCCTTGCGACATTTCAGGAAAGTTACGCCGCGGAGAGCCTCGGGACGTACTTTCTCGTGCCCACGGCCTCACCACAAAGACCTGCAACGCCGACGGTTTCGGAATAGCCTGCTGCAACCAGGCAATCAGGCATTCGCCCCAAGGCACCCCTGATCCTGTCATTGCTGCACGCACACGCGCGCGTTATGGTCCCGCGTGACGTCTGCCCTCCGCTATAGCGAACACGGCACCAGCAGCTCTGCCAGGCGGCTGGTATATGCAGGCCTGATCGGTTCAGTGTTCATGTGCTCGTGGCTCCTCTTCAGCCTCGAGCCGATGTCGGCGAAGATGCTTCTCCCGCGGCTTGGTGGAAGCCCCGCGGTGTGGATAACGTGCCTGCTGTTTTTTCAGGCGGCGCTGCTCGCCGGATACGCTTACGCCCACGTGTCGATCCGGATGCTTGGACTTCGCCGTCAGGCGGTTCTGCATGCGGTTCTCGTCGTCGTTTCGTTTTCCTTTCTGCCTGTTTCTCTTGCCGGTATCGAACCGCCGCCTGATGCGCACCCCGTAGCGTGGCTCCTGGGTGTCCTCACCCGAACCATCGGTGTTCCGTTCGTCGTTCTCGCTAGCTTCGGGCCGATAGCCCAGCGGTGGCTGGCTCACGCAGACGCAGCAAGCAGCCGCGACCCGTACTTCCTCTACGCCGCGAGCAACCTCGGCAGTCTTCTAGCTCTTCTCGCCTACCCGTTCATCGCGGAGCCGTTGCTCACGCTGGGAGATCAGGCCACGGTTTGGTCGCTGGTTTACACGATCGTTCTGGTGACAGTGATCGGTATTGCAGGGACCGTCGGACGGATGAAACTCACGGGTGTTGAAGCTGAGCGGCCAACTCAGGTTACTTCGACTGTAACTCTTTCAGACCGGGCGCGCTGGCTCGTTTATGCGGCGGTACCCTCGAGCCTGCTGATGGGTGTCACGTCGTTCATCTCGACGGACATTGGCTCGTTTCCGCTGCTGTGGGTCGTGCCGCTCGCGCTTTACCTGCTCACCTTCACGCTCGTATTCGCGAAGCGCCAATGGCTTCCCCACTTGCTGATGGTTCGGGCAGAGCCGCAAGCGATCGTGCTTGTGGCGCTCACGATGTACTGGGCGATTTCGCTGCCGGGTGTGCTGTATGTCTTTCTTCACCTCGCGCTTCTTTTTCTCGTCGCGATGGTATGTCATGGGGAGCTCGCGCGATCCCGCCCTGACACGCGCCATCTGACAGAGTTCTATCTGTGGCTGGCGATCGGCGGTCTTGTGGGAGGAGTCTTCAACGCACTCGTGGCGCCTGTTGTATTCAATGAGATACTCGAGTATCCGATTGCGATCGCGGCTGCTGCGCTTCTGCGTCCTGCAGTGGCGAGGAAGAGTGCGGCGGATTTCGTCCTCCCGGTCGTCTTCGGTGTCGCACTGCTCGGAGCCACATGGCGCCCCGGAACGCCGCCGGATTTAGTGCCGACACTGTTGATGGTGGCTTTTGGCGTCGCGTTGTTTTCGTTCAGGAATCATCCGCGGCGATTTGCGCTGGCACTGGCGATAATGTTCGCCATTGGGACAGTACGAATGACCGCATCACCGAGCGGTCGGCGCCTTGTGGCGGCGGAGCGGAGCTTCTTTGGCGTCTATCGCGTGCTCGACAATCCCGCGCTGGAGATTCGCACACTCGAGCACGGAAGGACCGTCCACGGAGCCCAGGCGCTCAAGGCCGAACAAAGGCTTGAACCGCTGACGTATTATCACCGCGACGGTCCGGCGGGAGATCTGTTTTCTTCGACATTGGCCGGTCGATTGCCGAGGCGCGACGTTGCAGTTGTCGGTCTTGGTGTGGGAAGCCTCGCTTGTTACGGAGATGCGAACGACAGCTGGGTTTTTTACGAGATCGACCCGCTCGTTGCCCGAATTGCGGCCGACACGACACGCTTCACCCTGCTCCGTGATTGCCCTCCTGCGCCCCGGCTGGTGCTCGGCGATGCTCGCCTGAAACTCTCCGATGCACATGCATCGGCTTACGACATCCTCGTAATCGATGCATTCAGCTCCGACGCCATACCCGTGCACCTGATGACCCGTGAGGCGTTCAGGGAGTACCTTCGCGTCCTTCGCCCCGCCGGCATCCTGGCTGTTCACATAAGCAACAACCACGTTGACCTGGAGCCGCTGGTGGGGGCACTCGCCGGCGACCTCGGCGTTACTGGCAGAATTCGGTACGACAGGGCTAACGCCGAGGTAACAGGCGCGCCGACTGATCACGCTCCATCGACGTGGGTGGCCATCGCGGAGGATTCCGCCGCGCTCGGGGCGCTGTTGTCCGACCCGGCGTGGCGGCAATTGCGGACATCGGTCTCAATACCTGCGTGGACTGACGACTACTCGAATATTCTCGCGGTAATTCGCTGGAGGGACTGACCCGTTCCGCCGCTATATCCAGATCGCCAGAAATATCGCGCCCCACACATTCATGAGGACGCTGACAGCGATGAGGGAAATAGCAGTTCGCGACAGCTTCGCTGGCATACCCAGCGCGACGAGGATCATCAGGAATGGCATGAAGTCGAGGGCGTACCTGTAGCCGAACTGCACGTAGCCGATACCATAGTATGAGACGATCGGGACGAGCGTTGCCGCCACCGCCAGCCACGAAGCCTGGACGAGCGGATCTTTCAGCTTCGCCCGAAACACGTAAATGAGAGCCGGCGTCGTGAAGAACAGTCCCATTCCCCATGGCGAAGGCTTGACTAATGGGAACGCTAACATCGCACCGTCCTGCCCTGTCACCGGCACGGGCCCCTGCATCAGCATCATGAACAAATTCTTCGGCACGTGCGACAGGCTGAAGAGCCCTTCGGCTCGCGCCGCTTCGAGCGCCGGGCTGTACAGGAGGGCAAGACCAAACCCTGTCTCGGCCGGATCGCCGAAGCGCGCGTGGTTGTAAAGTGCGAGCCCAAGTAGCGGCACTGCGAGGCCGGACAACAGGAGTGTCACCGAGCGCGTGGTTCCACGCCCGCTAGCCTCGGTTGCCCGTGGCTGCAGATCGCCGTCCGCAGATTCTTTCAGTATAAGCCAGATGAAGAA
>JBPPMU010000026.1:0-3619 GCA_051306215.1 Gemmatimonadaceae bacterium
GTCTACCGCGCGCTACGCCCCCAGCACTCCCGAACGCGCGAAAGCATTGAAACATTTCGCGACGCGCGCCTGCGTAGAGTCGTTGCCCACGCGTGGGATAAGGTCCCGTTCTATCGCGCGCTCCTCGAGCGGAACGCCATTCATCCGTCCGGGATTCGGGGCGGCTCCGACATGCATCGCATTCCCGTCACGCTGCGTTGTCACATCCAGGATGCCTCCATGGCCGATCGCCTGGCGCGCGGAATCGACACGTCGCGACTCCTTGAGCGGAAAACCACCGGGTCCACGGGTCAATGCCTGGTCGTCAAGCGAACGTGGATGGAGGAACAGGTTCTCAATTTTTTCCGCTGGCGCGCGATTCGGTCGTACGGTCTCGAGCGCGCGGATGTGATCGGGGTCCCGCGTGTCCGCGTCCCGAAGGATCCGAACGACATCCAGATTCCCCGCCGCATCGCCGACGCGTTCCATTTCTACCGAAAGTCGATCGTCGATCTCAGGTCCACTACCGATGACGTGGGCAAGCTTCACGGGCTGCATCCCGAAGTGATAATGGGGTGGCCGACAGTTCTCTCTGAAATGGCTCCGCGGTGGGCAGAGTTGAACATTGTGAATCCCGCGAGAGAGCTTGTCCGTTTTGTCATAACCGGCGGCGAAGTCCTGACTCCGTCGGCGCGCCACCAGATCGAGGCCGGATTCGGCGCCCCGGTGCGGGACATGTACGGAGCGCATGAGTTCAGCCTCGTGGCGTGGCAGTGTGCTCACACCGGCGAGTATCACCTGTCGGACGAAACGATCCACGCGCAGGTGATCCTCGATGGAAGGGAAGCACAGCCGGGCGAAACCGGCGAGCTGATCGTGACTGCGCTGCACTCACTGGCAATGCCGTTCATCCGCTACAAGCTCGGCGACGCCGTGATTCAAGGCGAGCGCGCATGCAGCTGCGGGAGTCCGTTCTCGACGATCAGAGGCGTGACGGGAAGAGTGGCTGATTATCTCAGGCTGCCGAACGGCAGGCTGGTACACCCCCAGGATATTGCGCGCGAATCGTACTACGTGGCACGATGGATCAGGCAGCTGCAGGTAGTTCAGGACGAGCTCGGGAAATTCCGCCTGCTTGTCGTCCCCTTGAGACAGCCTTCCGGAGACGAGCGGGCCGGGCTCGAGAAAGCCATGGTGGAATTCCTCGGACAGGGCGTCACGTTCGACGTCGTCCTGGTGGATTCCATTGCACGGCCGGATGAATCGAAGTTTCAGGTCTATCGATCCGCTGTCTCTTCAGCCAAAGACTTCTAACAGCACCTCGATCCTGGCTTGTTGTAGCGGCTCTCCAACCTTTCCGCAGCAAACTCCGCACGTGTCATCGGGACACATCCGCGGTGATTTGCGTTCTGATGCTCGAGGTAGCGATCGTAGTCGGGTACGCCGAGCATCGCGCGGAGGGTCCGCGCGATGCTGTCGACGAGCTGCTGGGCCCGTTTGCTCACGGCGCGCCAACCTTCACTGGCACTTGTGACGGAAGGTTCTCGTCGAATATCTCGAATATCCGCCGGTACTCGTCGGCCCATGAGGACGGCCGCAGGAAGGCGTGGTCCTCCATCGGGTACACGGCTAGCTCCCAGTCAGTCTTGCCGAGCTCGATTAGCCGCTGTGTAAGCCGCACGACATCCTGGAAGAGAACGTTGGTATCGACCATGCCGTGGAGTATGACGAGAGGATCCTTCAGTCCTTCTGCGAAATAAATCGGCGACGATCTGCGAAATGCCACAGTATCTGCCTGCGGGGTATTGAGGATGTTCGAGGTGTAGCCGTGGTTGTAGCTAGCCCAGTCAGTCACGCTGCGCAGCGCCGCGCCAGCGCCGAAATGTTCTGCCTCCGTGAACAACGCGAACAGCGTGATGAACCCGCCGTAGCTGCCGCCGTATATCCCAACCCGCTCTGGATGAATGTTGAACCGCGACTGCAGATACCGCGACGCATCCACCTGATCCTGCAGATCGCGGCCGCCCATGTGCCGGTAAATCGCCGTTCGCCAGTCGCGGCCGTATCCCGCCGAGCCCCGGTAGTCGAGGTCGAGAACCGTATAACCTTTCGATGCAAGCAGCTGGTTGAACATGTACTCGCGCGGATACTCCGACCAGAAGTTGCCGACGTTGTGAAGGTAGCCGGCGCCGTGAACGAAGATCACTCCCGCGCCATTTGACTGCGCGCCCATGTCCTCCGGCCTGTAGATGTGCGCCGGGACGTTCACGCCATCCGATGCGGGGATCATCACGATCTCCGGCTCGATCCATTTGAACGACAGCCATTCCGGACTTGCCGAGACGGTGAGCTGCGACATCTGCGCTCCCTGCCGGTTCTCCATTACGAATAGATCCGGCGGGCGGTTCACGTATGAGTAAACATTCGCGATCAGCCGCTGGTCGGGTGAGACGACACCGATATGGCGGCCTGATTGCGTCGTGATTCTCTCCCTGGTTCCGGCGGTCACAGGAAGGCGATACATCTGCTCCTCGAATGGCGAAGGCTCATTCGTATGGATGTAAAACGTCTTTCCGTCAGGCGAGAGTGCGACACGAAGCACCTCCCAGTTCCCGCTCGTGAGCTGGCGCCTGTCGGACCCGTCTGCGCTGACTGTATAGAGGTGCGCATACCCTGTCGCTTCCGATACGTAATAGAAGCGGCGCCCGCTGTCGTACCATCCCGCGCAGGCGAACGAGCACGGTCCTCCAACCCACGCTGTATCCCGAAGTGTCTCGAGCGTGGTGATTGCGCCGTTCTGGTCGACTGTCTGGAGCGCGCGAACCTTGTTGTCTGTGCTGTACGCAAAAAACGCCGCGCGCTGCCCGTCCCGGCTCCAGCCGAGGGGGACGACGAAGCGGCTCAGAGAATCGTTCGGAGTTGCCCTGAGCCAGGTAAGGTTCCCAGTCCGGAGATTCACCAGGCCAACGCGGCCGCGGGCCTGCGCGTCACCGACATTCTCGCGTCCCCGGATCTGCTCGGTGTAACCGCTTTCGGTTACGAAGCGCGGGATCTCGTTCCCCCTTGTCCCCTGAGCCGGAATTCTCGTAGTTATCAGAATCGCATTTGCATCAGGCGAGGGAACTACCGACGCGAGCTGCTCGCCACGCTGTGTGTAGTAAGTCTTGAGCGACCTCGAGTCCCGCTCGAGCCTGTTAGCGCGCGTTATGCTGTCCGCGCGCACACGGTCCCTTATCGCCTCGAATAGCTCGCGCTGCTGCTGCTGGAGCTGTCCCCGCTGGCCGGTCGCTGGAGCTGAGTCGGTTGGTGCCGGCCCGGCGCGGAGGTCGGTGAGCTGGCGGAGGAGTCCCCCGTGAAGGTCGATCGAGAACGCGTTGTTTTCTCGAACGAAGTAGACCTGTGACCCATCCGCCGAAAAACGCGGCTGCTGCTCCTGCGCCAGCGTTTCGGTGAGGCGGCGGGTGGTTCCCCGCTGCATGTCGTTGATATAGATGTCGCCGTTGAACTCTACCGCCTGATATCTCCCGTTCGCCGACCTGTCGCCGACCATTATGAGCGCGCCGATCGAGTCGTACTGCGCCGGAGAAACACGCTCCGGTTTTGAGCCGGCAACGGCTCTCACGCGGAACGGCTTAGGAGT
>JBPPMU010000027.1:0-14152 GCA_051306215.1 Gemmatimonadaceae bacterium
GGACAGGTGCGCCCGCCGAAAGCGTGGGAGCGCTACCTCGCCCTCCTCAAGGTCGAGAGCGTGAACGAGCAGGACCCCGAAGTCATAAAGACGCGCGTCCCGTTCGACAACCTTCGCCCGCGCTACCCCGATACTCGCCTTCGCCTCGAGTCAAGGGACGGCGATCTCTCCATGCGCGTCGTCGATATCTTCGCACCAATCGGGAAGGGCCAGCGCGGCCTCATCGTCTCGCCGCCGCGCGCCGGAAAAACGATTCTGCTCGAGAAGATCGCAAACTCGATCGCCGAGAATCATCCCGAGGTCACGACGATCATCCTGCTGATCGACGAGCGCCCGGAAGAAGTCACGGAGATGATAAAGAGCGCGACAAAGGCAGAGGTGATAAGCTCAACGTTCGATGAAGGCGCGGCCCGGCACGTTCAGGTCGCCGACATGGTTCTCGAAAAAGCGAAGCGCCTTGTCGAAGCCGGCAAGGATGTCGTGATCCTGCTGGACTCGCTCACAAGGTTCGCGCGAGCCCACAACGCGGTGGCTCCGCAATCAGGGAAAATCCTGTCGGGCGGCGTCGATGCGGCCGGCCTCTACAAGCCGAAGAAATTCTTCGGCAGCGCGCGAAAAATCGACGGCGGAGGTTCACTCACAATCATCGCCACCGCCTTGACCGAAACGGGGTCACGGATGGACGACGTGATCTTCGAGGAGTTCAAGGGAACAGGCAACATGGAGCTCGTTCTCGACAGAAAGATCGCCGACCGCCGCGTGTTCCCGGCCATCGACATACTCAAGTCGGGAACGAGGAAGGAAGAGCTTCTCCTCTCCCAGGCGGAGATCAACAGGGTCTTCCTGCTGAGGCAGTTCCTCGCTGATATGCCCGAGGCCGAAGCCGTGGAGTTTCTGCTCAGGCAGATGAAGAAGTCGAAGGACAACGCAGAGTTTTTCCTCCAGATGGCGCAGGGCGGAGCGTGAATCCGGCACTCGCGCGTTTCATGGCTGTCGACTACGGCGAGAAGCGTGTAGGCCTCGCAATCGCAGACCCGATTGGAATGATCTCGTCACCAGCTGGCTACATAGCCCGCCGCGCTGGAAAACGCGCCCCTGTCGCCGAGATAATCCGTCGCGCCGAGGCACTCGAGGCGCGCGGGTTTGTCGTGGGTCTGCCGCTTGATGGCAACGGCAACGAAACAGATTGGACAGCCGAAGTAAGGCGCGTCGGCGCGGAGCTCGGCAGGCGTACGAACCTTCCTGTGCAGTACCTCGACGAGCGCTACACTACATCGGCAACCCTGCGCGCGATTCGCGAGATGGATGGCTCGACCCGCGGGAGGAAAGGGGATGTTGACTCGCTCGCCGCCGCTGTGCTGCTCCAGCGCGCCCTCGACGTAAAGAGAGAAGGCTGAAGTGCGGCAATTGGCTCTTATGGCGGCGGTCATCGGCCTCTCGGCGTGCTTTTCGGCACCGGAGGGCGACCCCGTACGCGTGATCGTCCCCAAGGGGGCTTCTTTCGCCGCCGCAGCTGATTCCCTCGATCGCGCCGGGCTGATCCGTTCGAAATTCTTCTTCCGTGCCTACGCCCGCATCAATCAGAAAGACAGAAACATCAAGCCGGGCACGTATCTGATCAGGCATGGCACACCGTGGCCCGACATAGTCGCCGCGCTTCACGGCGGCCATGGGCTCGTGAACACAATCACGATTCCAGAGGGCTTCGCGCTCGCCCAGATCGTTCCGGCACTTGCAAGAATACTGAGCGTTCCCGAAGATTCGGTGACTGCCGCGGTAAGTGACACAGCCCTCCTGGGGCGCCTCGGGATCCCGACCGGAACGATCGAGGGATATCTCTTTCCGGACACCTATGCGTTTCCCGACGGAATGCAGGCACGCGACGCGGTGCTTGAGCTCGTCAGCAGGTTCGAGCGGGAGTGGAGCCCGGAGTGGATCGCACAACTCGAAAAGGATTCGCTGTCACGCCACCAGATCGTGACGCTGGCCTCGATAGTCGAGCGGGAAGCAAAGGTGGCCGAGGAGCGCCCGGTGATCGCCGGGGTCTACCTCAACCGGCTGAGGATCAACATGCCACTCCAGGCAGATCCCACGGTCCAGTACGCACGCGGCCAGCATACTGCGCGCGTGCTGTTCAAGGATCTGGAGATAGACTCGCCGTACAACACCTACAGATATCCCGGACTTCCGCCGGGTCCCATCGCCTCGCCAGGAGGAGCAAGCATCCAGGCGGCATTATTCCCTGCTGATGTTCCCTTTCTCTACTTCGTGGCGATGCCTGACGGACGGCACGAGTTCAGGCGCACGCTCGAGGAGCATAACGCAGCTGTCCAGGCAGCCCGGCGAGCAGCGGCAGGGCAGTCACGGCAGTGATCGACCTGTCGGTGCTGCGTCTCATCGCAATCACCGACAATGTCCGGGACGGACAGGCGGGACTCAACGCCCGGGCCGTTGCAGCCGCTGAAGGCGGAGCGACCTGCATTCAATTGCGACTGAAAGATGTCCCGGCCAGGGACCTTGTCGTTCTCGCGCGGGACCTTGTCGCGAGTGTGAGCGTTCCCGTCATCGTCAACGACCGGGCAGACGTAGCGATCGCAGCCGGCGCGGCAGGGGTTCACCTCGGTGCAGATGACCTGCCAGTCAGGGCGGTGAGGTCATTCGCTCCGCCCGGCTTCATAATCGGTGTATCAGTCGGTACCGATGCGGAAGTCGCAGGTGCGGCGGGAGCTGATTACGCCGGCGTCGGCCCTGTTTTCCCCACCGGTACAAAGCGTGACGCAGGCGCCGCCATCGGAGTTGGCGGATTCATGCGATTGGCTCTCGCGACTGGATTACCTGCAGTGGGCATCGGCGGCATAACGGCTGTGAACGCAAGGCAGGTAATCGACGCAGGCGCTGCTGGCGTCGCGGTCGTAGCAGCCGTGTTCGGCTCGGAAGATCCTAGAGCGGCGGCTGCTCTGCTTGCTTCCGCCATCGGAAATTGATGTCGGGAGCCGGCTGAGTCTCGCGGGATTTTCTCCGCTGCTTGTTCACGCGCCGCGGGGAGACTGGGTCCTTCATCGCCTTCGCGATACGCTCGAGCACCGGCGGCAGCATGAACACATCGACGAGAGCCGGATCGAACTGTTCGCCTCTGCCTTTGGCGATCTGCATTGTCGCGGCGTCGAATGACTGCGCCCGGCTGTAGGATCTCGAATGTGTTATCGCATCGAAAGTGTCGGCGATTGCGACAACTCGCGCGCTGAGCGGAATCTGGAGACCCTTGAGCCCCCTGGGATAACCCTTCCCGTCCCATCTCTCGTGATGAGCAATCACTCCGAGCGGCAATCCCGGGAAGAAAGCGGATAGCGGCCGAAGCACGTCCGCCCCGCGCTGCGGGTGCGTTCGGACGGATTCCCAATCCTCTGGCGTCAGCTTTGTCGGCACCTGAACGATATCGGATATCGCTCCGTCGAGCTTGCCAATGTCGTGAAAGAGCGCGACCCGCTCGATTACGTGGCATTCGTGATCGTCGAGGTCGGCAGCCTCGGCAATTATCAGTGAAAAGCTCGCGACGCGGCGCACGTGAGCCCCCGTCTCCGGATTGTTCGCCTCTATTGCGTCGAGAAGCGCCTCGAGGGAAGCGGCGCCGAGCCGCTCGAAACGGCGGCGTTTGCGGCGTTCGCCGACGAGGAGCGCACCGGCTGCTGCGCTTATGAGAAGTGAAGCGTATCCGACCATATGGCCCCCCCAAGGCAAGAAGCGTACGCCATTCGGGTTAGATTCACCAGATGCGCAGCACCGCACGCGTCACGACAAGGGGCTTGAGGCGGTGGGAGTCGGGACACCCCTGGATATACCGGAGCGATGTCGCCGAGCGACCGGATGTCGAGGCCGGAGCCGTGATCGTGCTCGACAGCCGCAACCGCCCCCTCGGCTGGGCATTGTGGAGCCCGAAATCGGAGATATCCCTGCGGTTTATCGAGCGGGACACCGAAGTGCCGATAGATGGTGCGTGGTGGCGCGGGAGGATCGAGGAAGCGGCATCGCGACGGGCGGGTCTCGAGACTGTCACCAACGCGTTCAGAGTCGTTCATGGTGAAGCCGATGGGCTGCCATCGCTCGTCATCGACAAGTACGACCGCTGGACAGTCGTGCAACTCATGAGTGCCGGACTCGAGACGTTCCGTGATGAGATCGTCGATGCCGTCATGAAAGTCCTGCACGTGGACGGAATCCTGGCGCGGAATGACGCGGCTCTTCGCGGAAAGGAAGGACTCGCCAGGGAAACCGTGGAACTTCACGGCGAAGTTCCGCGCGAGATCGAGATAGACGAGCACGGCGTTCGCTACATCGCTGCACCCTGGACGGGGCAGAAAACGGGGGCATTTCTCGACCAGCGGGAGAATCGCCGGCTCGTGGGCGAGGTCTCGAAAGGGGTGGCCCTCGACTGCTTCAGCTATCACGGGTCCTTCGCGCTCCATCTCGCCCGCAATGCCGACAGGGTAGTCGCTCTCGACTCATCGGCGCAGGCGCTGGCGAGAGCGGCACAGAACGCTGCTCTCAACGGAATCACGAGCATCGATTTCGTCGAGGCAGACGCCTTCAATTTTCTTCGGGAGAAAGAGGACGCCGGCGCGCGATTCGACACGATCGTCCTCGACCCCCCGGCGTTCGCGAAAACCCGCAATTCAGTGCCGGCGGCGTTGCGCGGCTACAAGGACATAAACATGCGGGCGATGCGGCTCCTTGCTTCCGGAGGGATGCTGTTTACCGCAAGCTGCAGCTTCCACCTCTCGAAGGCGCTGTTTCTCGAGATGCTCGAGGCAGCTGCCGCCGACAGCGGACGGCGTATCGCGATTCGTGAGATCCGCGGACAGCCGCTCGACCACCCGGAGATCCTGACGATTCCGGAGACCGGATACATAAAGGGCGCACTGCTCCAGGCAGTCGATTGACCGGCGTCAGGATTTCTGGCAGACCGGGCAGAACCAGGTAGACCGCCCTCCCTGCGGTATGCGCCTGATGCGTGATCCGCACCTCTCGCAAGGTTCACCTTCGCGATCGTAAACCTTGAAGCGATCCCTTCCGTCCGCATCACTGTACCTGCCGGGCGGCCGATTCTGATCTTCAAGCACTTCGTGAATTGCGTTCGCCAGCCGCTCCAGTCTTGCTGTGCTTACGGAAGAGGCTACGGCGCGCGGACTTATCTTCGCGCGCCAGAGCGCTTCCGCCGCGTAGATGTTGCCAAGCCCGGCAACAACTTTCTGATCCATTAGCGCCGGCTTGATCGGCCCGCGTTTGCCCTTCAGCGAGCCGCGAAGATAGCTGCCTGTCAGCTGCGGATCATTCGCTTCGATGCCGAGCGCGGGCAGCGGGTTGCTTCCTTTGGGGTGGAGCGAGAGTGCCGAAAGCGCCCGGCTGTCATTGAGCTCTATCCGGGTGCCGTCGGTAAGCTCGATGTATGCTCTCGTGAACCTGTCGATCGGCCCGTCCGTCCTGCTCAACAGCCAGTCACCGTTCATCCGGAAGTGCGCGTGAAGTATCGAGCCATCTGCGAGATGTATGAGCTGGTGCTTTCCCCGACGCTCCACACGCTCGATCAGCTGCTGGCGCAATCGTCGCGCAGTCGCGTCTGGAAACTGGCGCAGGAGCGCCGGATGGACGGCCTTCGCTTTGGCAATTGTTCGCCCTTCGACGGCGGCACGCAGACGCTGCATCGCTTCTTCAACTTCGGGCAACTCGGGCATTTCTCTCTCGATTCTCCTCAGAAAACACTTGCGCGGAGCACGTGATCGTCTAGCTTGCTGTGCGCGCGCCCGGAGTACGCATCACCCCCGACCGGACAAGATGGATCAGTCATCACCCCGATCGCTGAAGCACGAGTACGATCTGCTGGTGGAAAATGAGATCGATGCCTACAAGGATTCGATCTCGCGCACAGCCCTCCTCAAAATTGGCGACGAAGCCGTTGCATCGCTTCACTCCCAGACGCAGTTCGCGATGAACGAGCTTCTCCTTTGCGACGAAGTCGACCGCATAATCCGCAAGCGCCTCCGAATTCCATCGTATAGTACATGGCGCAAGAAGGAGCTCAAGCGGCTCAAGGAGCTCGAGGAGTTCCGCCGGCCGGAGCGTTGGGGAGTTTCGGCTGACAGCGCACTGGCGCGCGAGTTTCACCTTCCCGCTGAGTCCCGCGTACTCGTGGCGGGGTCGAGCGCGGCCAATGCGGCGAAGTATCTTGCCGCGCAGGGTTGCTCGGTGATGGCGATCGACAGCGCGAGCTCGGTGGTGGACTCGTCGCTGAACGAGGAGGAGTCGGCGCTCCTCGGCGGCCGGATAGAATCGCTGCCCGTCGGCCTCAAGGAGTGGGCACCCGACCAGCTGCTCAACGCGGTCGTCTGCACGCCGGCCGCCTTCGCCGGGCTTTCCCCAGCCGAGCGGCATCGGGTTATCGAGGTCCTTCAGAGCGCTACGCGCGACGGGGGGGTTCACCTGGTTGACACGATAATCGCGAGCCACAGCGAGCCTTCGCTCTCCGAGCTCCGGAAGAGCTACAAGGGCTGGACGATATCCGTCCTCGACGACGGCTCCACCTCCCGCAGCTTCCTCGCCCGCAAAGCCTCAGCTGCCTGACCAGCGGGACCGTTCCAGGATAAGCGTTTCAAGAATCTGTGTCATCTCGACACGGGGGTGTCCCCGTATTGTGTGTCGAAGTGTGACACTTGAGAATCGTTTTGAATGGCCGGGGTATCATAAGTCTCTATAAATCAAGGACTTAAAATGTTTGCCGTAACTGGCATCAGGGGTGCCTTAAAGGCGCGTGCTCGGCAGAGGTTCGAGCTCGTAACCTGTGAGAGGAAAATGAAAAAGGTTCGTGAAGTACCCGAGACGGATGAACCGATCGGGATCATCATTTCGCGGGGAGACAGGACCGAGCAGCGGCCGGTGTTCTCCGCGTACATCTGGGGCCCGGCCCCGGAACCCGCGGTCGAACCCTCAACAAAGGTGGCTTGACTCTTTAACTGATTTGTCAGCATGGACTTGTGGGAAGAATGACGGGTTTGTTTGCCCGTCATTTTTTGTTCTCTGAGGCCTGACTTCTGCGCAGCCAGTCGCCAGTTGCCTTTGGTTTCTGCAGTTCTGTTCCCGCCCGCCTATCTATATAGTAGCCACGGAGGGTACATCAATTGCCATTGGGCAGTTTGTGGAAGAATCCTTCGATGAGTGGGAGACCCAGCGCCATTCCCTCATGGCAAGCCGGATCTCCGAGCTTGGCCTTTCGATCAAGGGCAGCCGGGTAGAGCGAATGGTCGACCAGCTCTATCGCGAGCTCGACGCACGGGGACTCGCTCTCAAGCCACCCGTATACCTGAGCGACCAGTGGGGGTGCCCCGATGGGACCCCGCTGATAGGAGTTCCCTTCTATCTCGCCGACCCGCGTCTCGAGCGTATCGAGGATGACTTCGCCGAAGGCATCGAGTCGGACGAGGAATCGATGCGTTACATGCGTCACGAAGCGGGACATGCGTTCAACTATGCATACCGCATTTACGACCGGGCCGACTGGCGGCAGACATTCGGGCCGTACTCGCGCCCGTATCGTGAACGCTACCGCGCCGACCCGTTCTCCCACGACTACGTCCGCCACATCCTCGGCTGGTATGCCCAGAAGCATCCCGACGAAGATTTCGCGGAATCATTCGCTGTCTGGCTGACTCCCGACCTAGACTGGCGAAAGGCATACGAAGGATGGCCGGCGCTGGGGAAGCTCGAGTATGTGGATCGCGTCATGAAGGAAGTCGGTGGAGAAGCGCCCGACGTTCCGGATCCGGTCGAAGACGATCTGCCCGTCGATTCAATGCGCTACTCGCTGGAGGATCACTATCGCCAGTCGGCAGTCTCCATCCCGATGACCGACACCACGACCTTCGACGGAGATCTCCGGAACATATTTGCTTCAGGGAGTGAGTCGCCCGAGGGTCAACCCGCTGCAGAGTTCCTTGCGGCACATCGGAGGGAGATCGTCGGCCGCATCGCATACTGGACCGGAGAGAGTGCCTTTCCCGTCCGGCAGTTGATCGACATGCTTCGGGATCGGGCGGAGGCGCTGGGGCTTCGCGTTCGCGGACTCGATGCATCGACACTCATCGAGCTCACGGCTTTCGGCACCGCTGTGATGATGAACTACCGGCAAACCAGCTCGATGCGGAAACGGAGCAGGCCGAAGACGTGAAGATCACCCTGCTTCATACGAGCGATGCACTCGAGCCTCCGGTCGATCCGGTGCTCGACCAGCTCGAGACGGGATTGGTGTCAAACGGACACGAATGCAGGCGTCTCGTGGTGAGCGACTCGGTCAAGCCAGTAGTCTCGGAACTCGAGAACCAGAAGCCCGACCTTGTCTTCAACATCGCCGAGTCGTTCGCGGGACGCAGCGCGCTCGAGTCGAACGTGGCCGCGCTTCTCAACCTCCTCGGTCTCGGCTACACCGGTTCGAGTCCGGCCGGCCTCATTCTCGCCGGCGACAAGACGTTGACGAAGAAGGTGTTGAGCTTTCACGGCATCCTCACGGCCCGGTTCGCGACGGTGTTCCGCGGATCAGTCGATTGGGCAGGCGACATCGACTTTCCGCTGATCGTCAAGCCACCACAGGAAGACGCTTCACTCGGCATCACGCAGAAGTCGATAGTGAATGACGTTCAGGAGCTGCTTCAGACAATCAGCTCTCTTCAGCAGGAGTACCAGGGCCCGGTCCTCGCCGAGGAGTTCATCGATGGCCGGGAGTTTTACGTTGGCGTGATCGGCAACAGTGACGTGAAAGCGCTGCCTGTGATGGAGCTCGACTTCTCGGGGTATCCCGAGGGCAAGCCGAAGATCGCCAGCTGGGAAGCGAAGTGGGGAGACGACGGCGACGAGAAAGGCGCAGAGTTCGAGGGGACGCGCTCCGTATTTCCCACCGACCTCTCGGAGGAGCTGACGGCGAGGATCCAGAAGGTCGCGATCGATTCCTTCAACGCCCTCCGCCTTCGCGACTACGCACGCGTCGATCTCCGCATGAACGCAAAGGAGGAGATCTTCGTGATAGAGGTAAACCCGAACTGCTATCTCGAGAAGAGCGCCGAGTTTGCAACGGCAGCCGCGAAGGACGGTTTGGAGTATCAGGTGCTCGTCGAGCGGATAGTGGATCTGGCGCGGGCACGGTACTCCCGATGAAACACCCGGAAACAAGAAAGCCGGCTCACGGGCCGGCTTTCTTGCCAATCAGTTCAACCAGCTTGAAGCTGGCAGACTGCTAGCGGCGCTTCTTGGCCGCTTTCTTCTTCGCGCCGCCTTTCTTCGCGACCTTACGTCCCTTCTTTGCGGCCTTCTTCGCGCCGCCCTTCTTTGCTGCCTTGCGTCCTTTCTTTGCTGCCATTTGTCTCTCCATGTGGAGTTGAACTCTCGCCGACCCCCCGGTGGAGCCGGCGAATGCTGCGGAGCGTCCGCACTGGCACGCACAGTTACGAAGCATGATGCATGCAATGCGCTTTCGTAACTACGCGCGAATATAGAAGCATCATTAAACACGCGCAATGAGTTTTTTTTCGATTTGTGATGAGGCAGAGATGACCGAACAAGACCACGCACGGACTTCCAAACTTCTTCCGGAAATGTCAGCTTACCTTCGCGCGTCGACATTCGACGATTCGCGCGCCACAACAATTGCGGAGTACGAGTGAAAGCCCTGGTGAAGGAAACGGCCGGTCCCGGCTTCGTGATGCGCGACGTACCTGAGCCGCGGATTCGCGACGACGAAGTTCTCATCCGCGTGCATCGCGCCGGCGTGTGCGGCACCGACGTCCACATCTACGACTGGGACGACTGGGCAAAGGGACGCTGCAAACCCCCCTTCGTAGTCGGTCACGAGTTCGCTGGCGAAGTCGTCGAAGTCGGCCGGCTCGTGACAGATGTGCAGGAGGGCGACCGCGTGACAGCCGAAGGCCACATCGTCGACGGGCGGTGCCTCCTCTGCCGGACCGGAAACGCGCACGTATGCCCGCACACCCGAATCATCGGGGTCGACCGCGATGGATGTTTCGCCGAGTTCATTGCGATGCCGGCGACGAACGTGTGGCACCTCGACGATGCGATATCCTACGACGTCGGCGGCATCCACGACCCGATGGGTAACGCTTTTCATACGGCGCTCACAGCCGACATCCCGGGCGCGACAGTGCTCATCACCGGCTGCGGGCCCATTGGGCTTTTCGCCGTCGGCATCTGCCGCGCCGCCGGCGCCTCACGGGTGATCGCATCGGACATAAACCCGAAGCGCCTCGAGCTGGCGAAGTCGATGGGCGCTCACGACATCGTGACGCCCGATGAAGCGGAGGTCGTGGTGAAGCGCGCAACCGACGGCCTGGGCGTGGATGTGGTCCTCGAGATGTCAGGTGTTCCTGCCGCGATTCACCAGGCACTCGCGCTCGTCCGCGTCGGCGGGCGGGTTCAGATGCTGGGCATTCCGTCAAAGCCGATCGAGCTCGACCTGCCCAGGGAAGTCATCTTCAAGGGCATCACGATCTACGGTGTGGTCGGGCGAAGGATGTACGACACCTGGCACCAGATGACCCGCTTCCTTCGCGCCGGCGAGTTCGACCCGGCACCGGTCATCACCCACCGCTTCCCGATGGCAGACTTCGACGCCGCAATCGCAGCGATAAAATCGGGCGATGCCGGGAAGGTAATCTTCGAGATCGCATAGTCATGGCACTCAACGTGAAGTTCGACGACGAGCTGAAGGCGGGAATCGAGCAGCTCAAGACAGACCGCGTTTACAAGCGGCTCAACTACCTCGACTCTCCCCAGTCCGCCCGGGTTCGGATGGAAGGACGCGGCGAGGTCCTGATATTCTCATCCAACAACTATCTCGGCCTCTGCGACGAGCCGTCAGTCGTGAAAGCGGGGATCGAAGGACTCGAGAAATTCGGCGCCGGCACGGGAAGCGTGCGCTTCATATGCGGCACGTTCACGATTCACCGGGAGCTCGAGGGAGCGATCGCGCTGCTGGTCGGGACCGAGGCGTCGCTGTCATACGTCTCTGCCTGGAACGCGAACGAGGGACTCACCGCGACGGTTGTCGAGGCCGGAGACTTCGTTGTGTCAGACGCGCTGAACCATGCGTCGATCATAGACTCGCTGAGGCTCGCCAAGTCGATCACCAAGTGCACGACGGCGGTCTATGCGCATTCGGACATGGCAGACCTGACTGCGAAGCTCGAGTCGGCGAAGGATGCGAAGCGAAGAATCATCTGGACCGATGGCGTCTTCTCAATGGAGGGAAGCATCGCCCGGCTGCCCGACATACTCGAGATCGCACGGAAGCACGACGCGATAGTCGTCATTGACGACTCGCACGGCACCGGAGTGCTCGGCGAGAACGGCAGGGGAACAGCTGAACATTTTGGAGTGCTCGGCGAAGTCGACGTGATCACCTCGACACTTGGCAAGGCGTTGGGCGGCGCCGCTGGCGGCTTCGTCGCCGGACCTGCCTCACTCTGCGACATGCTCACGCAGCGCTCGAGGCCACAACTTTTCTCGAACGCGCTCCCGCCAACCGTTGCCGCGAGCGCCATGGCATCGATTGCCTTTCTCACGGCACATCCCGAGCGGGTGACAGTGCTGCGCGACAACGCCAACTACTTCCGCGAGCAGATAACCGAGGCCGGGTTCAAGCCGCTTCCGGGCGAAACCCCGATTGTCCCCATTATCGTGGGCGAGACAGCCACCGCCATCCGGATGAGTGACATGTTGCTGGAGGAAGGCGTCTTTGTTACGGGATTCGGGTTTCCCGTGGTCCCGCAGGGGCAGGCGCGCGTGCGTTGCCAGCTCAGTGCGGCCCATACCCGTGACGACATTGACGAGGCGATTGGCGCCTTCAGGTCGGTCGGAAGGAAGCTCGGAATTATCTAGAGAATCGTGTGACTCTCCCCGGTCGCACCATACGGCCGGTGGAACGCTCCGCCGGCAGGGGCATCTGGAAATGCGAAAGACGCGGTGGATCGTCGCAGGACTGATGTGCGCGGCACTCGTGCCGGACATAACATCGGCTCAGCGGGTTCGCGACTTCGAAGACTCATGGTTCTGGGGCGTGAAAGGCGGAGTGACAACCTTTGCGCCTACTTTCGGTGACGTCGAGTCATCCGCGAGTTATGGCGCCGAATGGCTGATCACGCGCCGCCACGGCGGGCTTTATGTTTCGCTCGACGAGTCGCGGGTCTCGACCCAGTCAGCGGTCTTCGATCCTTCGTTCGAGGGAGAATTCAGGCCGGTCGGAGTCGAGAAGATGCGAAGGATCAGTGTAGCCGCCCTCGCTTTTCCAAAGGCATTCGGGGCGTTCCGACCATACGCCGGACTCGGCCTCGCGTTGAACGTGATCGGGAATGCATACCCGCTCGCGGGACCAGAGGAGCTGCAGGTCGATGAGCTCGTCTGGGACCGGATCGATGACCGCAGCAGCCAAGCGGGAATTCTGCTGATGGGCGGAGGCCAGTTCCAGGTAAGGCGCCTCGCGTTCTTCGCTCAGGCGTCGATGGTACCAAGCAATGACCGCTTCCTGCTCAATGACAGCGCGCTTGGATTCTTCGAGGCCGGGTTCCGCTACAACTTCTCTTCGTCACGCGAAGGCCTGAGGTAGCAGCAGGTTTCGCTCAGCCCGCGGCTTTGCGCGGGCTGGGCGTTTTGGCTCTCCGGCTGCCTGAAACCCACAGGTTGTCCTCGATCATGTAACGCAGCGGCCACTCGGCAGCTTTCGTTATTCCGATCCGTGGCGTCATCTGAATGCGGGTCTCGCCGACCGGCTCCCCTTCCCTTATCACGATCGGCCGGCGCTGCAGTGACAACCCGTTCAGTGCGCCATCTATGCCGAGCGCCGCACAGAGCTTTCCTGGACCGTTTGTAAGATTGACTCCGGATATGCCCCCGCCGCGCCGCGCCTGCATCAAGTCTTTCCCGGTTAGCGGCTCGACCGCTCGTACGAGCACCGCACTCGGCAACCCTTCCCCGCGGGTCACCGCGTTGAAGCACCAGTGAACTCCGTATATGAAGTAGACATACGAGGTCCCGGGTCTTCCGTACAGCGGCTCCGTGCGCCGGGTGCGGCCCACTGCGGCGTGACACGCCGGATCGTGCTCGCCGACGTAAGCTTCTGTCTCGACGATTATCCCGCTCGCTGAGCCCTCAGGCGTAGTGCACTCGAGAACAGCGCCGAGCAACTCGCGGGCGACAGTTTCGGTTTCCCGGTCATAGAAGCTTCGAGGAAGGATCTTTCCCATAAAAAGAAAGCCCGCGAGACATTCGCGGGCTTCCCTCCTTCAGCTGGCGGTTTTCTTCCGCGCCGCCCGCTTTTTTGCGGCGGGCGGTGCAGCCTTTCCGGCGGAAGCTGCAACCGCTTTCGGGCGCGCCTCCTTGCGGGCGGTCTTCTTTGCTGCGGCGCGCTTCCGTCCGCGCGCCGGCTTCTCCGTTGCGGATTCCTCGACCGCGACAACAGCGTCGCTGTCGCCCGCAGGCTTTGCCGTATTTGTCGGCGCGGCAGAAGCGGGCGTCGAAACGGGAGCGCTCGGCCTTGGCCCCACCACGCCGACACTCAACAGGTTCGCCGGCGGCGCGCCCTTCGCGCCCAGCGGCCCGCGGCCTGTTCCACGCGATCCCATACCCCTCTGAACCGGAGCCGGCGGCGGAACCACGGGAGCGTTGGCGGTCGCCGCGTCGGCGAGCTGCCGGTCTACCGGCGCGGCGGCCACTGCAGGCGCAACCTCGTAGTCGCTGCCGCGCTTCCTGAGGTCGATGACGTCAGCGTCGTGCGCATCGTGAAGTATTCTCATGAAGTTGCGCTCGCTGAGACTTTCGCTGTCACGGCCAAGGAGTGAGCGGGCGGCCGCCCGCACGTTTGACGCGGGTGCCGCGAGACCAGCGGCGGCAACTGACGCAACGGCCCGTCGCACGAGATCGAACGCCTCGTCCCGTGTCAGCCGAAGCCCGGCAGCGCCGATCTCAGCAGAGCTTTTCGCGGGAGCCTTTGGCGGCTCCGCCTTCTGCGGCGCAGAACGCGGGGCTGCAGCCTCCGGAGCTGGCTCGGTGCCGACGGCTGCGGAAGCGGCTTTCGGCACTCGCTCCTCGCGCCCTCTTCCTCGAC
>JBPPMU010000028.1:0-12772 GCA_051306215.1 Gemmatimonadaceae bacterium
CGGCTGTCGATGATCTCGCGTGCACTTATGTCGATGATTGTTGGCATTTGATCTAGATGGTGACCTGTTGGACCGGCGCCGCCAGTGGTTTCTGAACTGAGGGACGCGGGCTCGCGATTCCATAGTGTGTCTCGAGCGCTGCCGCCATTCTTTCCCAGACTTCAGCGGCAAGCCGCTCGCGCGCGGATGCATCGAGCCCCTCCACCGACACTGGCTCAAGCAAATGTACATCGACGCGGCGAGGGCGCATCAGCAGCGAGCCCCGCGGAAGGACTTCCCTCGCGCCGTGGACGAGAACCGGCACAATGGTGGCCCCTGCCGCTATTGCAAGCACGAAAGGACCTTTCTTGAACGGGCGGAGCGGGTAGTCGGAACCGCGGGTTCCTTCGGGAAATACGACGATCGAGTTGCCGGCCTTCACGCTTCGCGCGGCATTGTCGTATGAGGTAAACGCTGCCCTCTTGTTCTCCCGCTTGATGGGGACCATTCCAACCGCGCGCATCGCCTTCCCGAAAATCGGCAGCGAGAAAAGCTCTTCCTTCGCGACGAACTTCGCGCGGGGCAGGAAGGACGACAGCACCGGCACGTCGTACCAGCTCATGTGGTTGGCGACAAAAATGTGCGAACGGCCGTCGAGCGCCCGCTCCGGATTGTGAACCTTTACACGAACAAAGGAGAACAGGAGCACGATTCGCGACCAGGCAGGAGCGAAAAAGTGATAGGGCGAGCCGGCGCCGTCAGAGAATCCGATCATGCCTGCGATGACCGCGGAAGTCGCGATGGTGAGAGTCGCCAGCAACACGCCGAGCATGGCGCTCGCGGTCGCGAGCAGGGCAAGGACGATCATTCGGCGCGCTCCGGGTGCGAAGGACTTAAGGCTTTTTCGCTGAAGTGGGAATAGCCGGGCGGCGAAGGTACCCGCTCCTCACCATCGTAGAACTGCACCTCCGGCGGTCCGTGCTCGACTCGTCCGATCTCCGAGAGCTCGATATCGAAGAGCTTCCCGAATTCGGACACGTCGAACCGCGCAGGCGCCGTAACGACGAGCTCGTACTCTTCCCCGCTCGCCGCCGCATCCGCCGGAGAAATCCCGCCGACGATCGCGAGCTTGTCGAGCTGCGCGCAGATCACTACACGGCTCGCCGCAGCGAGGTGGCTCAGATCAGCCGCTAGCCCATCAGAGATATCGATCGCGGCGGCAGCGCCGTGCTCGGCAAGCCAGATCGATTCGCGAATCCGCGCAGAAGGTGTTGCGAACCGTGCGCGGTCCGCAGCCTCCGGCTCGCGCCCCTTCTCCAGCTCACGCAATGCCTTCAACGGCCCGCCAAGACGGCCTGTCACATAAACTGTATCGCCCGGGCGCGCTGCAGTCCTGAAGAGGACCTCTCGCGCCGAGCCTATGACTGTGATGGCCAGCGAGAGCTCGCCGGCTCTGCTCATGTCACCGCCGATTATCGGTGCGTCAACTGATGCGGCAGCGTCGCCTATTCCGTCTGTCAAGGCGTCGAGATGGCGGCGCCAGACTTCAGGGATTCCCACCGCGGCAAGCACTCCGAGTGGCGCGGCCCCCATTGCCGCGAGGTCGCTCAGCGCGGCGATGGTTGCGCGGTATCCGATCTCCCGAGGAGAAAGCCAGCCCGGTCGAAAGTGAACGTTCTCGATCGACACATCGGTGCTCGCGACAATCGACCGGTCGCCGGTCATCGTGACGAGCGCAGCGTCGTCGCCGATCCGACGCGCTCGCGGCCCCCACCGCTCGAGGGCGCGGCGTATCGCGTCGAACTCCGGGCCTTCGCCGAGCGGTGTGTGAGGATCTGATTCCCCCTCTCTAACTGACCGCGGCTCGATTGCCCGGCGACGCCTGAACGGATCGAGCCCGGTCATGAGAAGCTTTCCAGCCACGCGAGAACGCCCTTGTCGGTTTGACGCGGCCTGAGGCTCCACGCTGCCGGCATCGCGGAGAGTATGTCGGCAAGCGTAACTCCTCGCACGTGCCCGCAGATCTCTGCCGCCCGGCCGTGGACGAACGCCGCGCATGTTGCGACCTCAGCTGGATCCGCTCCTGAGCCGTCCCCGGACACCTGGGCGAGCAGTGTGCCTGTCATTCCTGTCAGCACGTCTCCGCTGCCGCCGGTCGCCAGCGCAGCCGTGCCGGCCGCGCTGACATACCTGTTCCCGAGCGGCGAGAAGATGACAGTTGGCGACCCCTTGAGGAGCACTGCTGCACCGAGGTCGGCGGCAAGGTCGAGGCCGATATCGAATCGCGACTCGACAACTTCGGGTGTATCGAGCCCGAGGAGACGTGCAAGCTCGGCGGGATGGGGCGTGATAACCGCCGGCCGACCTCTCAGAAGCTGCGCAAGGGAAAGTGAGTCGCCCGCGAAAACGTTGAGCGCGTCAGCGTCGACGACAACCGGCCCGCTCCAGGCGAGAAGAACGCGCTCGACCAGATCGCGAGTCAGCGGTGAGTTTCCAAGTCCCGGCCCGATCGCGATAGCGTCGGCTTCAGTCAGGAGTTTCTCGAGCTCCGACGGGATCTCTGGCCAGGGGTGGACGATCGCCGCCGGAATACCCGCGTGCACGGCGATTTCATTCCCCGGCGCCGTAACGATGCGGAGTAGTCCAGCGCCGGCACGGAGTGCGCCCTCGCCCGCCAGGATCGCGGCTCCGGCCATTCCCTTCCCCCCTCCGATCACCGCCACCGTCTTTCTGGTTCCCTTGTGAGCCGATGCCTGAATCGGCGGGACCCGGGCAGCGACCCAGAATTCGTCTACAAGCAGCGGTAGTCCGGCGGCATCGTCGTCAGAGAGGCCGATATCCACGACGGCAATAGATCCGCACGTATCGCGCGCGAGAAGATGGCCACGCTTGATGTTGCCGAAAGACACGGTGAGGTCCGCACTGACGGCCTGCTCGTGCCACCCGGCTGTCGCATCGAGTCCGCTGGGAAGATCGAGCGAGACGACACTCGCCCCCGCGCTCTGGAGCGCGGAGATCTGTCCGATACCCTCGGCGATTCTTCCCCGCGGCGCGCCGGTTGAGCCGGTGCCGAGGAGTGCATCGACTGCCAGGGACTTATCAGCCGCCGTCGCCGACTCGACGACGCCACACGCGAGGGCTGACTCGCGAGCCTGCCTTGCTTCGGCGCTGCGGAGGTCTCCGTGCGGAATCACGCGGCATTCTATGCCGCGGTGTCGGAGCGCACCGGCGACTACCCAGCCGTCGCCTCCATTGTTTCCGGGTCCCGCGAAGACAGTCACGCCCGACTCAGGCAACCTGCAGCGATCGACGATCAGGGTAGCGGCGGCAACGCCCGCTCGGTTCATGAGCGTGGCCGCATTGGTACCGCGCTCGATTGCCGCGCGCTCACAACCCTCTGTCTCCTTCGCGGTGGCGACCCTTACGCCCATCGTCAGTCCGCCGGTCAGGCGAGACTGGCAGAGTTCCAGGGATACTCGCGCTCGAAGGCGGTCTCGAAGTCGTAGATATCCGCGAACTCTTCTCGCGTATCGTTTGGCTGTTTCACGAGGAAACCGAGATCGATAAGCGTGAAGACTATCTCGCCGATGTCAGCCGTGGAGCGCACTCCCCATCGGTCGAGCACGATGCGTGTCATCAATCCGAAGCGTTCTATCGCAAGCTCGCGGCAGGAGCCGGCGAGCTCGGCGGCCGTGATGTGCCGTCTGGCGTCGAGCCGCGACTGGGTGTACTCGAGCGCTGACAGCACGAACAGGTAAGCCTGCTCGTCGTACCGTGATTCCCGCATCCTGATGCGGTCCATCACGCCGTCACGGAACGCCAGCTCAGGCACCGATCTCCGCGCCTCGCGCGCCGAATGAATTCGGGTAAAGCGGAAAGTGCGTCATCATCTCACGGACCTCGTTGCTCACTTCACTTGCCGTTGAAACATCATCCGGCGCGGAAAGCACCCTGTCTATCAGATGCCCGATCTGGCGCATCGCATCCTCTTTCATACCGCGGGTGGTGACCGCCGGTGTGCCGATCCTTATGCCACTCGTGACGAAAGGCGACTGGGTCTCGCGGGGGACTGTGTTCTTGTTCACCGTGATCCCGGCGGCATCAAGCGCCTTCTCCGCCACTTTTCCGGTGAGATCGCGATTCCGCAGGTCGACGAGCATGAGGTGATTGTCTGTCCCTCCCGAGACTATATCGAAGCCGAACCCGGCAAGTGCGGCGGCGAGCTCCTTCGCGTTGGCCACTACCTGGCGGCAGTAATCGGTGAACGACGGCTCGAGAGCTTCCTTGAGCGCAACCGCCTTCGCCGCGATGACGTGCTCGAGCGGGCCGCCCTGGGTTCCGGGGAACATCGCCTTGTCGATCGCCTTCGCATGCTCGGCCTTGCAGAGGATGAGGCCGCCGCGCGGTCCGCGAAGCGTCTTGTGCGTCGTCGTTGTCACCGCATCGGCGTGCGGAATCGGCGACGGATGAAACCCCGTCGCGACGAGTCCGGCGATATGCGCCATGTCAACCACGAACTTCGCCCCGATCTCCCGCGCCACTTCGGCAAACGGCTCGAAGTCGATGATGCGGGCGTACGCGCTCGCACCGGCCAGGATCATGCCGGGCTTCTCGCGTAGCGCGATCTCGCGCATCGCGTCGTAGTCGATGCGGCCGTCGTCGCCAACGCCGTAATGGATCGCACGATAGAGCAGGCCCGAGAAGTTCACCGGGGAGCCGTGCGTCAGGTGGCCGCCCTGCGAGAGGTCGAGGCCGAGGACCGTGTCACCCGGCTTGAGGAACGCGAGGTAAACTGCGGCGTTCGCCTGCGCGCCTGAATGGGCCTGCACGTTAGCGTGGTCAGCATTGAAAAGCTCTTTCGCCCGATCGATGGCGAGCTGCTCCACCTGGTCGACGAACTCGCAGCCACCGTAGTAGCGCTTTCCCGGCAGCCCCTCGGCGTACTTGTTGGTGAGGGGCGTGCCCATCGCCTCCATGACGGCCTCGGAAACGAAATTCTCGCTCGCTATAAGCTCGATTCCGTGCCGCTGCCTCTCGACCTCGCGGCGAATCATCGCCGCTACGTCGGGATCGTACTCGGAGAGCACGGGCATCTGCGCGCGCTGTTCAGTTTCCATGTTCTGCATCGATCTTCTCGACCCGGCGGGCGTGTCTCCCGCCTTCGAATTCGGTGTTGAGCCAGCGGTTCATCATTTCAACTGCCTCGTCATCTGAAACGAATCTAGCGGGAATCACCAGAACGTTCGAATCATTGTGCCTTCGCGACAGCTCCGCGATCTCCGGCAGCCAGGCGAGCGCGGCGCGCACGCCGGGATACCGGTTGGCGACTATATCCGCCCCCACTCCACTCCCGCAAAGAAGAATGCCGCGCGTTGCGTTGCCATCCGCCACTTCTCTGGCGAGCGGATGCGCGTAATCAGGGTAGTCGCTTGCCTCGGCGGTGCTCGCCCCGAGGTCGTTCACTGTGAAGCCTTGTTTCGCGAGCTCGGCGGCGAGCTTCTGCTTGAGCTCGAACCCGGCATGATCCGAGGCGATGGGAATTGTTTCCTGCGCTGCGGTCATCTTGGCGGCTTCCATTTCGTCTTCACCTGCGCCAGCCGTCGCTCGGCGAGGCGGTCGGCGGCAACGTAAGACGGCACCCCGTCGGCCTTCGCGATCTCGAAGACCTGGAGGACCGTGTCATAAATGTCGTCTGCCTTGCGGAGGGCCCGCTCGGAGTCCCAGCCCGCCACTTCGCCGAAAACATTTATGACACCGCCGGCGTTTGCGACGTAATCGGGAGCGTACTGCATTCCCATTTCCTCGAGCTTGTCGCCGTGACGCTCTTCCAGCAGCTGATTGTTCGCGCCGCCGGAGATTATCTCGAATCTGAAAACCGGCAGTGTCTCATCGTTGATGATTCCGCCGAGGGCACACGGTGCAAATATTTCGGCTTTCGCCGCGTATATGTCATCACCTGAAACGACCGTCGCGCCTGTCTCCCTGGCGACTCGTTCGGCGCGCGCGGGGTCGATGTCGGAGACTATGAGTTTCGCCCCCGCCTCGTGAAGCTCGTTGGCCAGATTGCGGCCAACGTTTCCGCAACCCTGTATGGCTACGACCTTTCCAGTCAGGTCGTCGGAGCCCCACCTGTTTTTTGCCGATGCCTGGATTGCCCTGAACACTCCGTGCGCGGTCACCGGGGACGGATCGCCTGACTTGTGTTTGAGCCCGGCGACGTGTTCGGTCTCCATGTGCACGAAGTCCATGTCGGCAGTCCCGGTTCCGACATCTTCAGCCGTTATGTAGCGCCCGCCCAAACTTTCGACGAAGCGGCCATGCGCGCGGAAGACCCCCTCACGGTCGGTCGTGCGGTTGTCGCCGATGATCACGGCCTTGCCGCCCCCAAGGTCGAGACCGGCGACGGCGTTCTTGTAAGTCATTCCGCGGGAAAGCCGGAGCGCGTCGGTTATCGCAGCTTCGTCAGAGTCGTACTGCCAGAAGCGGGTTCCACCAAGGGCCGGGCCCAGTACCGTGCTGTGCACGGCGATGATTCCCCGGTATCCGCTGGCGGGATCGCTGGCGACGAGAACTTCCTCGTGACCCATTTCGGCAAGCGTATCGAATAATTCCATTGACCTTCAGGCAAGTAGTGAGCGATTGCGTGGAGTAGACCCTACTCGTGCGAGTACTGCTCCCGCGCGATGACGATGCGCTGGATTTCCGACGTCCCCTCGTAAATCTCGGTCACTTTCGCGTCGCGGAACAGCCGCTCGACCGGATAATCCTTCACGTAGCCGTATCCGCCGAATATCTGAACTGCCTGATTGGTGCAGAACATCGCCGTCTCACTGGCGAAGAGCTTCGCCATCGACGTCGCCTGTTTGACAGTTTCGCCGCGATCCTTCGCCCGCGCCGCCGCATGCATCAGCGTGCGCGATGCCGCAACGCGCGTTGCCATGTCGGCGAGCTTGAACTGGATCGCCTGGAATTCGCGGATCGGGCGGTCAAACTGGTGACGCTCGGCCGCGTAGGCGGTGGCGGCCTCGAGAGCCGCACGCGCTATTCCCACTGACTGAGCCGCGATGCCGAGCCGTCCGTTCTCGAGAGACTGCATCGCATAGATGAACCCCATCTTCGACTCGCCAAGGAGGTTCGCACCCGGCACCCGCATGTTGTCGAAGGTCAGCTGTACGGTCGGCGATGACCTCAGTCCAAGCTTGTCCTCCTTCTTTCCAACGTGAAACCCCGGCAAGTCGGGGGTCACGATAAAAGCACCGATTCCGCGCGCACCCTTCCGCTCGGTCGCCGAATCAGTCCGCGCCATCGTGAGAATCACACCGGCGTGATTTCCGCTCGTAACCCAGCTCTTTGTGCCGGTCAGAATCCAGTCGTCGCCGTCGCGAACCGCCTGCGTCGTAAGGGCTGCCGCATCCGATCCCGCTTCGGGCTCCGAGAGTGCAAACGCGCCAAGCGTCTCTCCACGCGCCATCGGCTTGAGGAACTGCTCCTTCTGCGCGTCGCTGCCGAAACGCAGGATCATCTGTGTCGGCAGGGAGTTGTGAACGCTCATCATCACTGCCGCCGAAGCATCGACTACTGCGATCTCCTCGAGCGCCAGCAGATATGTCGACGTGTCGAGTCCGAGTCCGTCGTATTCCTCGGGGAGCAGCATGCCGAGAAAGCCGAGCTCGCCCATTTTCACCACCAGGGAAGGCTCGAAGTGCGCTGCCTCGTCCCACTCCGCTATGAATGGGGCGATCTCCGTGAGCGCGAACTCGCGTGCAAGGTCGCGGATTCCACGCTGTTCCTCAGTAAGTCCCAGAAGGTCGGCGCGCATCTACTGGTAGACGTAGAAGCCGCGGCCTGTCTTGCGACCGAGCCACCCGGCCGCAACGTATTTTTTCAGTAGCGGGCACGGGCGGTACTTGGGATCGCCGAGGCCGTTCTGGAGCACCTCGAGAATCGCGACGCAGGTGTCGAGGCCGATGAGGTCCGCGAGAGCGAGCGGCCCCATCGGGTGATTCATTCCCAGCTGCATCACCTTGTCTATCGCCTCGGGCTGGCCGACACCCTCCATCACACAGTAGACCGCCTCGTTGATCATCGGCATCAGAACGCGGTTCGAGACGAATCCTGGAAAGTCGTTCACTTCCACCGGCGTCTTTCCAAGTTTTTCGCTCAGCGAGATGACCTTTGCCGTCGTTTCGTCGGAGGTCGCGAGGCCGCGGATTATTTCGACGAGCTTCATCACTGGAACAGGATTCATGAAGTGCATCCCGATGACTTTTTCCGGTCGCTTGGTGCGCGCCGCGATCTCGGTGATCGAGATGGAGCTAGTGTTCGTCGCGAGGATTGTCCCCTCCCCTGCCAGCCCGTCGAGCTCGCTGAAGATCCTGAACTTCAGGTCGCGGTTCTCGGTGGCGGCCTCGACGATCAGGGCGGCGTCCGATGCAGCGTCGACTTTCTGCTCGAGCGCGATCCGGCCAAGAGTCCCGGCCTTCAGCGCCTCATCAAGTGTTCCCTTCTTAACCTGCCGGTCGAGATTCTTCTCGATGGTCGAGCGGCCTTTCTCCAGCGCCTTCTCCGACACGTCGATCATCACGACGGGAAACCCGGATTGCGCGAAAACGTGCGCTATTCCGTTGCCCATCTGTCCCGCGCCAACTACGGCGATCTTCTCCTGCATCCTATGACTCCATGCGGCGCAAATACCGCGCGTGTAGGTAGATCAGCATCGCGAACATTCCAACGGCGGCGCCAAGTCCGCCTTCGGGTCCCCAGTTCCCCCCGATGAGCCAGTCAGGGCCCGAGCCTATCACCCTGTAATCAGGCGTGCTCACCGGGAGCCCGCTCACGGGGGAATGAAGACCGGCAGCCATGAACCAGTTCCAGGCGAAATGGGCCATCGTCGCAGCCCAGAGACTCTGCGTCGCGAGGAACACGGCACCGAGAAAAAATCCGGCGAGCATCACGATCAGGATCGACTCGGCGTCCGAACCGGGGTTCGCCACGTGCAGCAATCCGAAAACTATGCTTGTCGAAATAAGAGTCCACTTCGAGCCCACAGCTTCCCTGAGGACTGCAAAGATGTATCCGCGAAGGAGCAGCTCCTCGCCGAACGCCGCCGAGAACAGGTTCGCGCCACTCAATGCGGTGGCAGACCACCAGCTGCCTGGCTCTGATTGAACGACCGCGAGATGCCCGGTGAGAAGCAGCAGCGCCGACGGGATCGCGATCGGGATCAGTCCCATCGCAGCTCCGACGGCCAGAAGCCGGGGCGTCGCGGACGCGCGGCCCAGCCCGATGTAGCTCCAGGGCCTGCCGTCCACCCACTTCAGCATCACCGCGGTGGCCGCGATCAGTCCCAGCGGCACAGCCCACTCCGAAACCAGCGGAGTGTATCCATTCCGCAGCGCGAGCTCGTCTACGCTGCCCTCGAGAATGGCGGCGAGCAGCAGCGTCGCCATCATCACGACTACGAAGAGGAGAATACGCCACGGCGCGCGGAGGTTGTGCTCCGCCGTGAATAGAAGGCCTGCCGCGTTCAAACGCGGCTCAGCCCGCTCGCTCCACGCTCAGCGCAACAGCGTCACCGCCGCCGAGGCACAGAGTCGCGAGCCCGGTTCGCGCGCCGCGATCCTTCATCGCGTAAAGCAGCGTCGTAAGCACGCGCGCCCCGCTCGCGCCGATCGGATGGCCGAGAGCGATTGCGCCCCCGTTGACGTTGACGCGACCCCAATCCCAGCCAAGCCCTTCACCGTCGGCGAGAGCCTGTGACGCGAACGCTTCGTTTGCCTCGATGAGATCGTAGTCGCCGATATCCGCGCCCGTCTGCCTCATCAGGTTCTGGACTGCGAGAATTGGCGCGAAGAAAAGTTCCTGCGGCTCCGTTCCCCCGGTGGCGTACCCGGTGATCCTGGCCAGCATCTCGAGCCCGTTCGCTTCCGCATAAGCTTCCGACGCGACAACAAGGGCCGACGCGCCGTCGTTAAGCGATGACGCGTTGCCCGCCGTCACCGAGAGATCCGCATTGTCCCCCTTTCCGGCGAACGCAGGACGCAGCTTCGTCAGAGTTTCCGCGGTGGTGTCCTTCCGCGGGCTCTCGTCGGTGTCGACGACTGTACTTCCCTTCTTCCCCGCGATCTCGACCGGAACGATTTCGTCCTTGAACCGGCCGCCTTCGATCGCGGCGATCGCCTTCGCATGAGATTCGGCCGAAAAGCGATCCTGCTCCTCGCGGCTCGCTTTGGCCTTCCTCGCCGTATGCTCAGCATGGCCCCCCATGTGTACGTCGCACGCGGCGCACCAGAGCCCGTCTTTTATCATCCCGTCAACAATCTTCTGGTCGCCGAGTTTTGTCCCGTTCCGCATACCATAGATGTAGTACGGGGCGTTCGACATCGATTCCTGTCCGCCCGCAACGATGAGCTCCTTGTCACCAGCTTTTATCGCCTGCGCAGCGAGCATCACCGCCTTTAGCCCCGATCCGCAAACCTTGTTCACCGTAAGCGCCGACACACTCGCGGGAATTCCCGCCTTGAGCATGGCCTGTCTGGCAGGGGCCTGTCCTGATCCGCCCTGAAGGACCTGGCCCATGATCACTTCCTGAATGTCGACGGCGTCGACCTTCGCGCGACTGACCGCTTCGCGGATTGCAATGGCACCTAGCTCGGGGGCGGATAGAGTCGAGAGACCGCCGAGGAATCTGCCGATCGGCGTGCGTGCGGCCGAGACGATTACCGGGGTCCGGGATTTGTCAGTCATTTATTTTCCGTGCGCTGGAGACAACGAAAAATAAACTCCCTCGGAGCTCAGGGCGTGCGGCTGGTGTTCGGGAGAATTTCCCTGTGCCGGTCGATCCACCCCGCCAAGAGGAGAATTATCATCGTTGCGACCACTGCACTGATTGCGAAAACCACAACTGAGGGCGGCGATACGGGTTGGAGCGAGTCGAAGACGAAAAAGACGAGCAGTAACCCCGAGAGGGCGACAAGCGCCCACCTGCCCGTCGCGTCCTTTGCCCGGGTGGCGCTGACATAGAGCGCGATACCACCCATGAAGATCAGGATTTCGATAGCCATGCTCAAAGGCATATTGTCCCATAGTGCGAGACCATACCTCGCGCCTCCGGGATACAATTGCATGTCAGGCCTGTGTGTGATCCAGTCGAGAAACCAGTGACTCACGACTAGCAGCGCAATCACTCCCCCGATTCTCCGCCCGCCACTCCCCTTCCTGAAGAACGCTCCGAGGACCAGTCCCCACACCGTCAGCATCATCAGGCTGTGCGACCATGGAATGTTCACGAACTCGAGCGCAGGGTAAGCGCTTCCTGCCGGTAGTATTCGCACCTGCTCGGCACCAACAACGGCTGCCAGCGGCCCGAGTAGATCTGCGAGTACCCCCGCGAGAAGGAGCGCAGGCAGCGATGCCTGTGGAGCGAGTTTCTTCCCAGCGAATCCGACAGCAAAATGGCCGATGAACATCCGCGGGTTCCTCCTCTCCTGATCGACTACGGCTTGAGCGCCCTTGTGGCTATCTGATCCTCGACCATCGAGATGAAATCGGCTACCGGCATGATATCCTGCTTCTTCCCGGCACCGCGCACCCTCAGCGCCAGAGAATCAATCTCGGCCTCACGCCGTCCGACGATTGCCATGTAGGGAATCTTCAGCGTCTCGGCGTCGCGGATCCGGTAGTTGAGGGTCTCGTTGCGATCGTCGAGATGCGCGCGCGCTCCTCTTTCCTTGAGCCGGGTGGTAATTGACTGCGCAGCGTCCTTAGCCTCGTCGGAAATCGGGATTACCCGGATCTGCTCGGGTGCGAGCCAGAGAGGGAAAGCGCCCGCATAGTGCTCGATGAGCCCGCCGACGAATCTCTCCATTGAGCCAACCAGCACCCTGTGAAGCATGGTCGGGCGATGCGGCTCGTTGTCGGATCCGGTGTACTCGAGATCGAAGCGCTCGGGGAGATTGAAGTCGAGCTGGACCGTCGGACCCTGCCACTTCCTTCCGATCGCATCGATCAGCTTGAAGTCGAGCTTGGGGCCGTAGAAGGCTCCTCCGCCCTCGTCGAGCGTGAACTCCTGGCCGCGCCCGCGCATGACTTCGGCAAGCGTCTCTTCCGCCTGGCGCCACACTTCTACAGCGCCAAGCGCGTTCTCGGGCCTCGTCGAAAGCTCGATCGAGTATGGATAGCCGAAGGTCCTGAGCATTTCATGGACGAGATCGAGCAGCCGCTCGATCTCGCGGGGAACCTGCTCCGCCGTGCAGAAAACGTGAGCGTCGTCCTGCGTGAAGCCCCGGACGCGCAGCATCCCATGGAGAACGCCGCTCCGCTCATAACGATAGACAGTCCCGAACTCGGCGTACCGGATCGGAAGGTCGCGGTACGAGCGCGGCTTCGACTGGAAGATGCAGATGTGCCCGGGGCAGTTCATCGGCTTCGGCCGGTACGCCGCACCTTCGACGTCCATCGCGCCGAACATGTTCTCGCGGAAGTTCTCCAGGTGCCCTGAAATCTGGAACAGTTTTTCGCTGACTATGTGCGGAGTGTAGACCAGGTCGTACCCATGCCTGAGTATGAGGTCGCGCTCGTAGACCTCGATCTCGTTCCGGACAATAGCGCCTCGCGGATGCCAGAGGATCAACCCCGGGCCGACGCGCTGGTCGGTCGAATAAAGGTCGAGCTGCTGGCCAAGAAGTCGGTGGTCGCGCCGCTTCGCCTCCTCGAGCCGGTGGAGATACGCATCGAGGTCGTCCTTGCTGAACCAGGCAGTCGCGTAGATGCGCTGGAGCATCTGGCGCTTTTC